>JBJTLY010000253.1:0-3254 GCA_046063275.1 Novosphingobium sp.
TGCGGCTGGGAGTGCGATTGGAAGCACTCCTGGCCGAACCGCCCGATTGGCTTGACGGCGCGGGCCGTGCGCGGATCGATGGGGCCAGACATTCGCTCAGCTGGCGGATCGACCTCCTCGCCGCCTGGGAGGCCTTGCTCGCCCGGATCGGCGGGCCTGCCGATCCCGAGTTCGTCGACTGGCTGGCGGTCGAGCGGAGTGAAGCACGCGAATTCGATGTCGGACTCCACCGCCACTGGCTCGACCCGATGAAGCCGTTTGCGCAGGTTGTGCTGCAGGGCGCGCATGGCGTGATGCTGACCTCGGCAACGCTCAAGGATGGTGACGACTGGGACAGCGCCGTTACCCGCAGCGGCGCTCACGAACTGGGGATCGCGCCCCGGCTGTCGAGCTTCGACAGCCCGTTCGATTATGGCACGCAGGCCGAAGTGCTGATCGTCACCGATGTGGCCAAGGGCGATATGGCGGCGCTCGCCGGTGCCTATGCGCGGCTGATCGAGGCCGCAGGTGGCGGCGCGCTTGGGCTGTTCACGGCGATTCGTCGCCTCCGCGCGGTCCAGGGCCGGATTGCGGATCGCCTCGCCCGAGCGGGCCTGCCGCTCTACGCCCAGCACGTCGATCCGATCGATACGGGCACCTTGGTGGACATTTTCCGCGATGATCCGCGCGCCTCGCTGCTCGGCACCGATGCCTTGCGCGACGGGGTCGATGTCCCCGGAAATTCACTGCGGCTGGTGGTGATGGAGCAGGTGCCATGGCCCAAGCCGTCGATCCTCCACCGCGCGCGGCGGCTGGCGGGGGGCGGCGCGGCCTATGACGACAAGGTCATCCGCGCCCGGCTTGCCCAGGCATTCGGGCGGCTGATCCGCACCCGGCAGGACCACGGCATGTTCGTGGTGCTCTCCGCCGCATTCCCCAGCCGGCTGCTGAGCGCCTTCCCGGTGCACGCGAGTCACGCGTTTGACACTCGAGGAGGCTTTACAACGCGTCGCGGCGGGTGTTTCTCACTCGCCCGTCCAGCGAGAGACTCCTGCTTGAAAACCTTAGGCCTGTTTCGCCACGCCAAGTCCGACTGGCAGGATCCGCGGGCACGCGATTTCGACCGCCCGCTCAACGAGCGCGGGCGCAAGGGCGCGGCGGTGATGGGGCGCCACGTGCGCGACCATGGCCTGCACTGGGACCGAATGATCTCATCCCCCGCGATCCGCTGTGCCGAGACGATCGAGATCGCCTGCCAGGCTGCCGGGGTCCCCGTGGCGGTGCAATGGGACCGCCGCATCTACCTTGCCAGCAGCGTCACCCTGATCGACCTGCTCCGCGAAACCGATGACACGCTGAACGCGGTGTTGATGGTCGGCCACAACCCAGGCCTCGAAGACCTCATCTTCGATCTGGTCCCCGACGATGGCACCAGCCCGCTGCGCGACGCGGTCGAAGTCAAATTCCCCACCGCGACCTTCGCCGTGCTCGAACTCGACATCGCCCACTGGTCCGACCTCAGGGACAACTGCGCGCGCCTCGTCCACCTGATGCGGCCCAGGGACCTTGATCCTGCCTTAGGGCCACAAATGGCCTGAGCTTCGCTCACGCCATGTGGATCGCCTTGGTGACCAGATAGCTGTCCATCCCCTCGATCCCGCCTTCGCTGCCGAAGCCCGAATCCTTGACCCCACCAAACGGTGCGTCGGCGGTGCTGATGGCGAAGGTGTTGATGCCGACCATGCCCGATTCGATTCCGTCGCCGAGCAAGTTGGCGTTGCGCAGCCCTTCGGTGAAAGCGAAGGCGGCGAGGCCGTAGGGCAGCCGGTTGGCCTTGGCGACGGCATCCTCAAGCGTCGAGAACGGCGCGGTCACCGCAACCGGGCCGAACGGTTCGTTGGACATGATGTCCGCGCTGTCGGGCACGTCGGCCAGCAAGGTCGGTTCGAAGAAAAAGCCGCTGTCACCGCGCTTGCCGCCGGCGAGCACCCGGGCGCCCTTGGCTGCTGCATCATCGACCAGCGCTTCGATCGCGCCCGGACGCCGCGCGTTGGCGAGCGGGCCCATGCCGGTTGCGGCATCGAGCCCGTGCCCGGTCTTCACGCCGCGTGCCCGCTCGGAAAAGCCAGCGACGAACTTGTCGTAGATCGCTTCCTGAACGTATAACCGCGTAGGCGACACACAGACCTGCCCGGCGTTGCGGAACTTCTGCGGCACCACCATGTCGAGCGTCTTTTCCAGATCGCAATCGGCGAAGACCAGCACCGGGGCATGCCCGCCCAGCTCCATCGTCACTCGCTTGAGCCCATCGGCCGCGAGCCGCATCAGGTGCCTGCCGACCGGCACCGAGCCGGTGAAGCTGACCTTGCGGATCACCGATGAGGCCAGCAGGTGTCGGCTGACCGCATCGGGCACCCCGTGCACCAGTTGAACCACGCCTGCCGGCACCCCGGCATCGACCAGGCAACGCACCAGCGCGCCGGTGCAGCCAGGCGTTTCCTCGGGCGGCTTGGCGATCACCGAGCAGCCGGTGGCCAGCGCCGGGGCCAGCTTTTTGGCCATCAGGTATACCGGGAAGTTCCACGGACTGAACGCGGCGACCGGGCCGATCGGCTGCCTGGTTACCAGCGCGCGTTGACCGGTCGGGCGAACCAGCGTGCGGCCATAGATGCGCGTCGCTTCCTCTCCGCACCAGTCGAACAGCTGCGCGCTGGACAAGACCTCGGCGCGGGCCTCTGACAGCGGCTTGCCCTGTTCCATGGTCAGTATCCGCGCTATCGAATCGGCGCGCTCACGAAGCAGGCTCGCCGCCTTTTTCAGCACCGCGCCGCGCTGGTCGGCAGGAGTATCACGCCACAGCTTGAATCCTTTGTCAGCGGCATCGAGAGCTTCGTCGAGGTCAGCCGCGCTCGCCATCGGAACTTCACCGATCGCCTCGCCGCTCGCCGGATCGACCACCGGAAACAGGTCGCGACCTTCGCCGATCTTCCAGCTGCCACCGATGAACAGCGACAGGTCGGCGTCGTAAGAATCTTGCATGGAACGTCCTCGAATTTGCGAGGTCGTAATCTAGGCGTCGTGGAGTGCGTTTACCAGTGTTGTGCGCAGCGCGATCAGCCGGGCGCGGTAGGCGAACTGGCTGGCCAGTGCCGAACCGGCAAGGCTTGCTGCGGGCGCGGCCGGCTGCGGCGCGGTGACCGGTTCCTCCTTGACCGCCAGCGCCTTCTTCGCGCCCTTCAGGGTATAACCCTCGCGGTGGACCAGCCGGTCGATCC
>JBJTLY010000254.1:0-8900 GCA_046063275.1 Novosphingobium sp.
CTGCCTTGTGCATCAGGCTGCGCACCTTGGCGTTGCGGCCGCGATCGCTGATCCCGCCCTGCTGCGTGCCGCCGACAAAGCCGGAAATCGCCTGGGTGATCTGCTCGGGTCCGATCGGGCCAAGGGTGCACATTTTCTCGCCGAGCAGCTGGAGTTCGTCGGGGCCGAGCTGCGACAGGATCTGTGCGGCCTGATCTTCCTCGAGCAGCATGATCAGCACCGCGGCGCGTTCGGGATCGGCAAGCAGGGCTTCGGCGGGCGCGGTCATGCCTGCTTCTCCGCTGCGTTCTGGCCGAGCAGCGCGCGCAGCGCGACCAGCGCGTCCTCCGGTTTCTCCTCGACGATCCGCTGGGCCAGCCCGACCTGCCGGCCGAGCAATGCGGGATCGGCGGACGGATTAGCCGCAGGGCTGGATGCCGCGCCTTCGCCGTCATTGCCCTCGGCTGAATCGTTGCCGCCGCGTTTCAGGGCGCGGGCCAGCGGGCGCACGCCCATCAAGAGCACCAGCAACACCGCAATCAGGGCGACCAGCGAACGGACCACCAAGGCGAACCACGGCGCTGCATAGAACGGCAGGCTGACGTCCTCGACCGGCTCGAAAGTGCGGGTGATCACCTGCACCTGATCACCGCGCGCCGGGTCGAGACCGACCGCAGCGCTGACCAGCGCCTTGATCTGATCGAGATCGGCGGGCTTGGCCTTCTTCATCGCCTCCGCGCTGATCGCCACCGCGACCGAGAGCCGCTTGATCTTGCCGGGTGCAGCATTGGAAACCGAGACCTCGCGGCCCAGTTCGTAGGTCCGCGTTGCCGAGCTTTCGCCGCCGGGCGCGGCGCTGGCGCTGGGTGCGGGGCTCGGTTGGCCACCCAGCGGCGGGCCCTGCTTGGCCGTGGTCGGCGGGGGCGGGGTGTTGGACAGCGCGCCGGGAATGCCGCCGGCCTGACCGGGCTGACTGCCGGGCTGCTGCGACTGCGCCGAGGTTTCGCTGCGCACCACGCCGTTCTTGTCATAGCTTTCGCGCGCCGAAGTGACCTGGTCCATGTCGAGTTCCAGCTGGACCTCGCTGGTGTAATTGCCTTGCCCGAGCATCGGCGCGAGCAGTCCGTCAACCTGCGCGCGGAGCTTGTCTTCCATCCGGCCCTGCAGTTCGAAACGATCCGCATCGGGCCCGCCTTTCTCGCTCAGCAAGCGCCCGCGCTGATCGACCACCCGCACCGCATCGGCCGACATCCCCGGCACCGAAGCGGCGACGAGGTTGACTATCGCCGATACCTGACTGTCCGCCAACTGGCGGCCCTTGGCCATGACCACCATGACCGAGGCAGTGGGCGGGGCATCGTCGCGCACGAAGACCGATTTGCTCGCCTCGGCCAGATGCACCCGGGCGCTGTCGACTCCGTCGATCTCCTGGATGGTAAGCTGCAATTCGTGTTCGCGCGCGGCGCGCAGGTGTTCGCCTTCCATCGTCCGGCTGGCGCCAAGCGGAAGCGTGTCGAGCGCAGTGGTCACCTCGGGACTGGCGAGCTTGCCGTCCTGCGCCACCGCCATGCGCGCCTTGTATAGATCGTCCTGGCCCACAGTCAGCGTGCCGGTCGAATTGTCGATCGCATAGGCGATACCGGCCTTGTCGAGCGTCGCAACGATCCCGGCGCGGGCGTTATCGTCGAGCTCGGAATAGAGGATCCGCTGCGGCGCCGGGGCGAGCATCGACCAGGCGAGGAATGCGCCGCCTATCGCGGCGCTGCCCAGCAGCCACGGCAATGCCTTCTTGACCAGTGGCTGGGCGGTGAGGCCGCGGAGCCGGTCCATCGGGCTGCCGGGCACCTGCATCGCGTTCATCGCCGCGGGGGAGAGGTCACTCATCTACTCAAACTCCCATCCGCATGATGTCTTGGTAGGCGGACAGCAGTCGGTTCCTGACCTGCAGCGTGGCTTCGAAGGCGACCCCGGCTTCCTGCCGGGCAAGCATCACCTTGGCGACGTCGGTCACCTCGCCGCGTTCGTATCCGGCGGACAGCGCCTCGGCGTTGTTCTGGGTGGCCGAGACCGAGTGCAGCGCAGTGTCGAGCGCGGCGCCGAACCCGCCAGTGGGAGTTGCGGCTGGTGTCGCCGCACCCGATTGGCTCGCCTTGTGGACGTCCTGCAGCAAGTTCGACCGCTCGAGGATCTGCTGGCGCATGGCGAGGATCTGCTGAATTCCGCCCGCACCGCCTCCGATACCGCCGATGCCGCTCATCGCGCACCCCCGGCTACGGCGCGGTTGTCACGGAACGCGGCGAGGCGGTAACGCAGCGTGCGCTCCGAAATGCCAAGCTCGCGCGCTGCGGCGAGCCGATTGCCGCCGCAGGCATCGAGCGTGGCCATGATTGCGCGCTCTTCCGAGACCTGAACGATGCTCGAGAGGCGGCGCAGGGCAGGGGCAGGTCCGGCTTCTCCGACCAACCGCGCGGGTTGATCGAACACGATATGCGCTGCGGTGATCTCATCCGCGTCGCCCGCCAGAACCAGTGCGCGGCGGATGACATTTTCGAGCTCTCGAACATTGCCGGCCCAGCCATGCAGGCGAAGCGCGGCGAGCGCATTGTCTGACAGCCACGGCAACGGCCGGGCAGCGGGCGTGTGGCGCAGCACCATGGCGAAGGCCAAGGGGGCGACATCCTCGATCCGCTCGCGCAAGGGGCGCAGGGTCAGGGGGAAGACGTTGAGGCGGTAGAACAGGTCGGCGCGGAACCGGCCCTCGGCGACTTCGGCGGGGAGATCGCGGTTGGCGCAGGCGATCACCCGCACGTCGACCTTGATCGGCTGGGTCGCGCCAATCGGCACGACCTCACCCTCCTGCAGCGCGCGGAGCAGCTTGGCCTGAAGCGAGAGCGGCATCTCTGCGATTTCGTCGAGCAGTAAGGTGCCCTTGTCGGCGGCGCGGAAGAAGCCCTCGCTCGCCTCATTGGCGCCGGTGAACGCGCCCTTCTTGTGGCCGAACAGCATCGCTTCGAGCATGGTCTCGGGCATCGCGGCGCAGTTGACCGCGATGAAGGGTCCTTTGGCACGGGGGCTGCGCGCGTGGATGAAGCGGCTGAGCACTTCCTTGCCGGTGCCGGTCGGCCCGCCGATCAGTACCGGAATCTCGCTCGCGGCAAGGCGGTCGGCCAGCGCGAGCACCGAAAGTGTTTCGGGATCTGCGGCGATCGGCATGCCCGTTTCGGCGAGAGCCGCGAGCAGCGCGGCGAGCGCGGCGTCGCTGGTCGGGTCCTTGTAGGTGAGCGCGAAGCCGCGCGAACCATCGCGGCGCAGGCTGTTGCTGGGGCCGCGTTCAAGGCTGACCTGCGGCCCCGGTCCCGGCGCAGCGGGTTCGCCGGCGTTGCGCAGCAGCGGCTGGCTGCCCGCCATCGCCGATCCGACGATCGCCGCAGCGCGCTGGACCAGCGGTGCATGGCGCCGCTCGACGCTTTGTTCGGATGCCCCTGCAGTCATTTTCAAACCCCCCGGTTAACCATTCTTCGCAGGAGACTTGTGCACGCAGAACGTCGAAAGGTTCGGTAATTTAAGGCCCCGGAAAAATGCCTATGCCGGGAGGCCCTCCAATTGCCCTGCCAAGTTAACGCCGGGGCTTAACTTCCGCAGACTTGCGCCGCTCTAGGGCTTGGCAGCCGCGACGGATGGTCCGCACGGCTGATCCGAACAGGACTATCCACGGGAGTTATTCATGACCGTCATCAACACCAACATTGGCGCCCTGCGCGCCGCCAACGCTTCAAACTCGGCCAGCAAGATGCTCGGCTCGGCGATGGAGCGCCTGTCGACCGGCAAGCGCATCAACAGCGCCAAGGACGATGCCGCCGGGCTGGCCATCGCCAGCTCGATGACCGCGCAGATCCGCGGCATGGGCCAGGGCATCCGCAACGCCAACGACGGCATCAGCCTCGCCCAAACCGCTGACGGTGCACTCAACGAAGTCACCAACATGCTGCAGCGCGTTCGCGAACTGGCCACCCAGTCGGCTTCGGGCACCTATCAGGACGCCACCGACCGCAATTACATGCAGAAGGAAGTCGATCAGCTGACTTCGCAGATCGATCAGGTCGTCACCAACACCAAGTTCAACGGCGTTGCGCTGTTCGATGGCAGCACGGCCACGGTGAAGATCCAGACCGGCGCGAACGCTGCCGACACGGTTGACCTCAACATGAACGACCTGACCACGCTGGCCGCCAGCGGCGGTGCTGCGGGTTCGTACGACGTCTCGACGGCGACCGCTGCCAATACCGTGCTTGGCACGCTCGACACCGAACTCAACTCGATCTCGGGTGCCCGCGCCACGCTCGGTGCCGGTCAGAGCCGCCTCGATTCGGTGGTCAACAACCTGACCAGCAACGTCACCAACCTGTCGGACGCCCGCAGCCGCATCGAAGACGCTGACTATTCGGCGGAAACCACCGCGATGGCCAAGGCCCAGATCCTGAACCAGGCCTCGACCGCGATGATCGCGCAGGCCAACCAGAGCCAGCAGAACGTGCTGTCGCTGCTGCGTTAAGTAACCCCCCGCCTGACTTGGGTTAGGCACTGGCCCGGCGGCATTCCCTTTGCCGCCGGGCCTTTTTTGCCTGCTCGACAGGTGGCGCGGTGCGCTGCATCATGGCACGATGTTCGTTTCGGCCGCAAAATTGACCCTGTTGCCGTTCGCATTGGCGGCTGCGCCCTTGGTCGCTCAGGCGCCCGCACTGCCGCCGCAGGTCTCCACGGCAGCCAGCCTCGATATCAGCAACACGGTGCACTGCGCCTATGACCAGTTGTCGACCGAGGACCGCGAGATGGCGTTATTGCTGTTCGAGCGTGAGGTCGGCTCGGGGCGAACGTCGCACGCGGGGTCACCCAACCTCCTGGTGATCGACCGTTTAATCGGCGAGGCGAAGGCCCGGTGCGGCAAGCCCTATGCCTGGTCACGAAGCCGCGAAGATGCGGCGATCGCCTATGCGATGAACGAATTGATGAGCGAAAGCGTGGCGCAGGCGCTGGTGGCCAAGGGCCATTCGATCACGGCGGTCGAGGTCTATTTCGCGCAGCACCGCAGCGAGTTTGCCGGGGTGAGCGAAATCAAGGGCGCGCAATCCGAAGCGTTCCGCAGCTACCTGATCGCGCAGGGTTGGGACAAGGGCGAGACCACGATCTTGGCCATCGCCGAATATTACCTTGAATCGCTGTTGGCGCGGGACAGCGAAACCCAGCACTTTGCTGCCGCGGTGCAAGAGCCGGCGTCGTTCCAAGCGAAGGCCAAGGTGCTCAAGGATTCCCCCCGTCGGGCAAGGACAGCAAAGCGCGGTAAGCGTTGATCCGCTTCTTCGTAGGCAAGTCGTCGATCGCTTCGAAGATCTTGAACCCCAGCCGGCAGCTTGACGTGCTCGATTTGAGATCGGTCCCGAAATAGCTCGACAGCATCGGCGGGACGACATCGCGGTCGAACACTTTCTCCGCCTCCTTGCGGCTCAATGACTTGCCGGGGGGCTTTCCGAACAGCTCTACCAGCAACGCGTCCTCCCTTGATTCGAACGAGGCATCGAGCGGGTTCATTGCATGGGGGGCCTCGTCCGTGATTTCCTCCTTGCACATCGGATAGCCCTGCGCGCGCTGTACCCTGGCCGAACCGGCGTAGAGCGCGAGCATCCGGTCGAGCATCGAATCGCTTGAAGACGCGAGCAGCGGCCAGGCAGCGACCACCACCGCGCCGCGACCCGAAGCGATCGCATCGTCCACACTGCTACCGGTGTTGGCGCGGCGCCAAGCGTCATTAAGGCCTGCGGCATAGGCGGCCGGCAGCGCCTGCCGCGCCGCCCGCCAGAAGGAACGCTGGTCGGCCTGTGCGGCGATTTCCTCGCGGCTGTGGCTGCCATCAGGCGCGGTGAGCTCGGGCGCGGCGGCGCGCCGGGTGATTACGTGCGATGCGATGAGTTCGGCGGTGCCAGGCAGCCACAAGTCGTCGTGACCTTTGGCCAGCGCCTTGGCGATGAATGGCTCGTCGATGCCCGCCTGTTCATAGGCCAGGCGCAGCGTATCGTTGCCGTTGATCCCGAACACCGAAAGCGGGGTCAGGCGCTGCGTGCCCGCCTTGGTCAGCGCCTTGGTTTCGCCCTTGTCATCGACCGCGATGGCCTGGTGAAAGCCCAATTCGGCCTCTGGCCCAAGCACCCGCTCGCGGCCCGAAACGAACACCTGGGTACAGGCCGAAGCACAGTAGTGCTCGACATAGGTATCGAGATGGCGCTTGCGCACCAGCGCGGCGATCAGCCTTCCTTCGATTGTCAAACCGCCGGGGGAGGCGAGGTAGACCCGCTTCACCTGCGGCGCCTTCTGCAGCAGCGCATCGAACCGCAGGAAGGCATCGTCCATGATCGCGCCGACGATGTAGACCGTCTCACCATCGGTCGAGAGGAAGATGCGCGGCACGGTTTTGGTCGAAACCGGGGGCGGGGCCGGCGCAGCGACCGGGATCGGCGCGGGCGAGATATTGATCATCGGCGGCGGCGGTTTTGCCCCCAGCGGCACGGCGAGGGCCAAAGCCGCCAGCGCTGAAACCACATACATTCGATGAGCTGCAACCATGCTTGCGAAGATGTCAGAACTCAGGCCCGCAGGGAAGCGGTCAGGTGAAGCCGAGCCGCGCCGCCGACTTGATCAGGTCATCGCGGCGGTGCGGGGCGAGGCGCTGGGCCCGCGCGTTGTACACCGCGACCAGTTCTGGGCCGGCCTTTTCGGGCGATCCTGCGTCAAACGGCGGGGCAGGATCGTATTCGAGCGCCAGCTGCACGGCGCGAGCGTGATCTTCGCCAGCAATCGCGGCCATCAGGGTCAGCGCGAAGTCGATCCCGGCGGTGACCCCGCCGCCGGTCGCGCGGTTGCGGTCGATAACCGTGCGGGCATGAACCGGCTCGGCCCCGAACAGCGAGAGAAGGTCGTGCCAGGCCCAGTGCGTGGTCGCCTTGTAGCCGCGCAGCAGCCCCGCCGCGCCGAGCACCAGTGCGCCGGTGCAGACGCTGGTCACCCATCGCGCCTCGCCGCCCACGCTGCGCACCCAGTCCAGCGCGGGAGCATGATCGATCACCTTGGCCACGCCCATGCCGCCGGGCACCACCAGCACATCTGCGCGCGGCACATCGGCGAAAGTGGCGGTGGGCAGAATCGAGAACCCGGCGTCGGTCGGTACCGGATCGAGACTATCCCACACCAGATCGACCCTGGCATCGGGCAGGCGCGAGAGGAATTGCGCCGGACCGGTGAGGTCAAGCTGGGTGATTCCGGGGAAGAGCAGGAAGGCGATGTGCATGAAGGGCGGTTTCGCACCGATTCCCCCGCCATTCAACCTTGCAGCCGCACGAGGCTTGGCATAGCCCGGCGCCGGGAGGATTACAGATGACTCGTTACGTCGGCGCGATCGACCAGGGCACCACCAGCACGCGCTTCATCGTGTTCGACGCGGGCGGGCAGACGATTGCGGTCGATCAGGTCGAGCACGCGCAGATCATGCCGCAGCCCGGCTGGGTCGAACATGACGCGGGCGAAATCTGGGCGAACACGCAGAAGGTCATTGCAGGCGCCTTGGCCAAGGGCGGGCTGACCCCGGCCGATCTGGCAGCGGTGGGGATCACCAATCAGCGCGAGACCACGCTGCTTTGGGACAAGGGCACCGGCGAACCGGTGCACAATGCGCTGGTGTGGATGGATACCCGTACCTCCGATCTGGTCGCGTGGCTGGAGAAGGACGGCGGCCAAGACCGGCTGCGCGGCAAGACCGGGCTGCCGCTGGCGACCTATTTCAGCGGCCTCAAGCTCGTCTGGCTGCTCGAGAACGTTCCCGGTGCGCGTGCGCGCGCCGAAGCGGGCGAGCTGCTGTTCGGCACGATCGACACCTGGCTGACCTGGAAGCTGACCGGGCTGCATCTGACCGACGTCACCAACGCCTCGCGCACCCAGCTGATGGACCTCGAATCGCTCGACTGGGATGCCGACATCCTCGCGCTGATGGGTATCCCGCGCGCCTGCCTGCCCGCGATCCGCTCGTCGAGCGAGGTTTACGGCACCTGCACCGGCGTGCTCGAAGGCGTGCCGCTCGCCGGGCTGCTCGGCGATCAGCAGGCGGCGCTGTTCGGGCAGGCCTGCCTTGCTCCGGGCGAGGCCAAGAACACCTACGGCACCGGCTGCTTCATGCTGATGAACACCGGCGAAAAGCCGTTACGTCAACCTCGGGCCTGCTTACCACACTGGCCTACAAGCTGGGCGATGCCCCGGCGGTCTATGCGCTCGAAGGCTCGATTCCAATTGCCGGGGCATTGGTGCAGTGGCTGCGCGACAACCTGGGCTTCATCAGCGCCGCTCCCGAAATCGAACCGCTCGCGGCTTCGGTGGCGGACAACTGCGATGTCTATTGCGTCCCCGCATTCTCGGGGCTTTATGCGCCGCACTGGGATGACAGCGCGCGCGGGGTGATCGCCGGGCTGACCCGCTTCGCGACCAAGGCCCACATCGCCCGCGCCGCGCTGGAAGCGGTGGCCTATCAGGTGCGCGAAGTGGTCGAGGCGATGGCGCGCGATTCGGGCGTCACCCTGATCGAACTGCGCGTCGATGGTGGGATGGTGGTCAACGAGCTGCTGATGCAGTTCCAGGCCGACATCCTCGGCGTGCCCGTTGTTCGCCCCAAGGTGATCGAAACGACCGCGCTGGGCGCGGCCTACGCCGCCGGGCTGGCGGTAGGCTACTGGAAGTCAACCGCCGACATCACCGCGAACTGGGGCGTCGACAAGCGCTGGCAACCGGCAATGGACAGCGCGCGGCGCGGCGAACTGTATGCCCGCTGGAACAAGGCGGTAGAACGCGCGCGGGGCTGGACCGACTAGCGCATCAGCAGGATCGAA
>JBJTLY010000255.1:0-22172 GCA_046063275.1 Novosphingobium sp.
ACCACGGGTGTTGGCGCCGTGATCAACACGGCCAAGGTCCAGGTGGGCGACAACGTGGTGGTGTTCGGCCTGGGCGGCATCGGCCTCAACGTGATCCAGGGCGCGCGGCTGGCCGGCGCGAACAAGATCATCGGGGTCGACATCAACCCCGACCGCGAGGAATGGGGCCGCAAGTTCGGGATGACCGCGTTCCTCAACTCCAGGGGCATGAGCCGCGAGGACACGGTGGCCAAGATCGTCGAGATGACCGACGGCGGTGCCGACTACACCTTTGACGCCACCGGCAATACCGAAGTGATGCGCACCGCACTGGAAGCCTGCCACCGCGGCTGGGGCACCTCGATCATCATCGGCGTGGCCGAAGCCGGCAAGGAGATCTCCACCCGCCCGTTCCAGCTGGTGACGGGCCGCAACTGGCGCGGTACCGCGTTCGGCGGGGCCAAGGGCCGCACCGACGTGCCTGAAATCGTCGACATGTACATGACCGGCAAGATCGAGATCGACCCGATGATCACCCACGTCATGGGCCTTGAGGACATCAACAAGGCCTTCGAACTCATGCACGCCGGGGAGAGCATACGCTCGGTCGTGGTATTCTGATGGAGGTCACCAGCACCAATCGCGCCCACGGCGGGACGCAAGGGGTTTACACGCATCACAGCGAGACCACCGGCACTGCGATGACCTTCTCGGTCTTTGTGCCCGATCATGCGCCGGGTGCGAAATTGCCGGTGCTGTGGTTCCTTTCGGGCCTCACCTGCACGCACGCCAACGTCACCGAAAAGGGCGAATATCGCGCTGCCTGCGCTGAGGCCGGGATCATTTTTGTCGCCCCCGACACCAGCCCGCGCGGCGACGATGTGGCCGACGACGGCGATTATGATTTCGGCAAGGGCGCGGGGTTCTACGTCGACGCGACGCAGGAGCCGTGGTCGAAACACTTCCGCATGCGCAGCTACATCGAGCAGGAATTGCCCGCGCTGATCGCCGACCACTTTCCCGCCGATATGA
The DNA here is from genome assembly GCA_046063275.1 of Novosphingobium sp. Classification (GTDB taxonomy): domain Bacteria; phylum Pseudomonadota; class Alphaproteobacteria; order Sphingomonadales; family Sphingomonadaceae; genus Novosphingobium. The sequence continues at coordinate 1,012 of JBJTLY010000255.1, forward strand.
CGCGCCAGGGCATTACCGGGCACTCGATGGGCGGTCACGGCGCGCTGACCATCGGGCTGCGTAGCCCCGACCGTTTCCGCTCGGTCAGCGCCTTTTCTCCGATCGTCAGCCCGCTCAACTGTCCGTGGGGCGAAAAGGCGCTGGGCGGCTATCTGGGTGAGGACAAGGCCGCGTGGCGCGAATATGATGCCTGCGCGCTGATCGAGGACGGTGCGCGTCTGCCCGACCTGCTGGTCGATCAGGGTGAAGCCGACAATTTCTTGCACGAACAGCTCAAGACCGGACTGCTCGTCATGGCCTGCCGCAAGGCCGGGATCCCGGCGACGATCCGCATGCAGCCGGGCTATGACCACTCGTATTACTTTATCTCGACCTACATGGCCGATCACGTCGCGTGGCACGCCGCGAGGCTCAACGGATGAACGGGGAACAGCAGCTACAGGCGATCTTTGCGGCCCATCGCGGCACCGAAGGCCCGTTGCTGCCGATCCTGCATGACGTGCAACACGCGTTCGGCTGCGTCGATGCCGAGGCGGAGCGCGCCATCGCTCACGAACTCAACCTCAGCCGCGCCGAAGTTCACGGGGTGGTCAGTTTCTACCACGATTTCACCGCCGAGCGCGATCCGCGCCCCTGCATCGAACTTTGCCGGGCCGAAGCCTGCCAGGCGCGCGGGGTCGAAGCGCTGGTGCCGGCGGCCGAGGAAGCCGCGGGAACGCGGGTAAAACTCAAGACCGTCTATTGTCTCGGCCTCTGCAGCGTTGGCCCTGCGGCGCGGATTGGTGACCGGGTGCACGCCCGGCTCGATGCCGCCGCACTCACCCAGTTGGTGCGCTCGGCATGACCGTGGTGCGGATCTCCGATGACGCGGTCGCCCTCGCCTGCGGCGCGGATGAACTGGCCGATACCTTTTCCGCCGCCGGGGCGAGCGTCGAGCGCGTATCGAGCTGGGGCATGCACAGGCTTGAACCGCTGGTCGAGATCGATGGGATCGGATTTGGTCCGGCAGAAGTCGCGGATGTGGCTGCGATTCTGGCCGGGACCAGCGACAAGCGCATCGGGGTAATCGCGGAGCATCACTTCATCACCCGTCAGCAGCGCCTGACCTTTGCGCGCGCGGGCAAGACCCGTGCCCTCAGCCTTGAAGACTACGCCGCGACCGGCGGCTGGACCGGCCTGGCCCGCGCTCGCTCGCTTGCGCCTGAGGCACTGATCGGCGAAGTCACCGCCTCGGGCCTGCGCGGGCGCGGCGGGGCAGGCTTTCCCGCCGGGATCAAGTGGCAGACCGTCGCCAAGGCTGCTGGCGCGCGCAAATATGTCGTGTGCAACGCCGACGAAGGTGACAGCGGGACCTTTGCCGACCGCATGCTGATGGAAGGCGATCCATTCCAGTTGATCGAAGGCATGGCCATCGCTGCCCACGCGGTCGGCGCGGGTCGCGGGTACATCTACGTGCGCAGCGAATATCCGCATGCGATTCACAAGCTCAACGCCGCCATCAAGCTCGCCGCAGCGCAGATCGCCCCGTTCGCGATCGAGGTCAGGGTTGGCGCCGGGGCCTATGTCTGCGGCGAAGAAACCTCGTTGCTAAACTTAGTCGAGGGCAAGCGTGGCGAAGCCCGCTCCAAGCCGCCACTCCCCGCGATTGAAGGGCTGTTCGGCTGCCCGACGGTGGTCAACAATGTGCTGACCTTCGCCGCCATCCCTCACATCCTGATCGAGGGCGGCGCATCGCTGTATGACAGCCTTGGTATTGCCCGATCCAAAGGCACCATGCCGATCCAGCTTGCCGGAAACATCAAGCACGGCGGCCTGTACGAAACGGCCTTTGGCATCACCCTGCGCGAACTGGTTTACGATATCGGCGGCGGCACCGCATCGGGCCGCCCGGTCAAGGCGGTGCTGGTCGGCGGGCCGCTGGGCGCCTATATCCACCCCGACCGGTTCGACCTGCCATTCGATTATGAAGCCTATGCTGCGGCCGATGCGCTGATCGGGCACGGCGGGATCGTGGTGTTCGATGACAGCGCCGACATGGGCGCAATGGCGCGGTTCGCGATGCAATTCTGCGCGGTTGAAAGCTGCGGCAAGTGCACCCCGTGCCGCATCGGTTCGACCCGCGGGGTCGAGCTGATCGACCGGATCCGCGGACAAGGCAACATCACGCCCGATGCAGTTGCAGCCCTTCCGCAAATGCACAACGCGGCCAAGCAGGCGCCTACCCGCGAGGCGCAGCTCCAACTGCTCGAAGACCTGTGCGAGACGATGAAGTTCGGCTCGCTTTGCGCGCTGGGCGGGTTTACGCCCTATCCGGTGCTGAGCGCGCTCAAGCATTGGCCGGAGGATTTCGCATGATCCTCGGCGTCGTCCTTGCCGGCGGGCAATCCTCTCGCTTTGGCAGCGACAAGGCGCTGGCAGAGCTCGATGGCCGCACGCTCATCGCCCGCGCGGTCGATGCGCTGTCCGGGTGGAGCGAGCATGTCGTGGTCGCGGGGCGCGAGACCGCCCCCGCCCCCACCCTGCCCGACTGGCCGCATAGCGGAATGGGACCGCTCGCCGGGCTGGCTGCGGCGCTGCACCTGGCGCGCGACGAAGGCTATGATGAGGTCCTCAGCTGCGGGGTCGATTCGGTGCACTTGCCCGAAAACCTGCTGGAATTACTTGGCCCCGTCCCGGCCTATGTCGAAGGCCAACCAGTGATTGGCCTGTGGCCTGCCAGCAGCTCCGCCAAGCTCGACGCGCTACTCGAAAGCGATGGTCGCCATTCGATGCGCACCTTTGCCGAGGCGATCGGCGCGCGAGCGGTGAAACTTGCGCAAGAACCTGCTAACATCAACACGCCAGCCGACCTTAAGGCACAGGAACACCGCGATGGGCTATGAGCGTCAGAGCGACTTCGGCACCCCCGAAGTCCAGGCCGACACCAGCGTTTCGCTGACCATCGACGGCCGCGCGGTCACCGTGCCGGCGGGGACCAGCGTGATGCGCGCAGCGGCAGAGTGTGGCGGGTCGATCCCCAAGCTCTGCGCCAGCGACAACTTGGCTGCGTTCGGCTCGTGCCGGCTGTGCCTGATCGAGGTCGATGGCATGCGCGGCACCCCTGCCAGCTGCACCACCCCGGCCGCTGAAGGCATGGTGGTCCACACCCAGACCCCGCGCCTGCAAAAGCTGCGCAAGGGGGTGATGGAACTCTATATCTCCGACCATCCGCTCGATTGCCTGACTTGCAGCGCCAACAATGATTGCGAACTGCAGGATCAGGCCGCCGCGGTGGGCCTGCGCGATGTGCGCTATGGCTACGCGGGCGACAATCACCTCGGGCTTGAGACAGACAGCTCGAACCCCTATTTCGATTTCGATCCCTCGAAATGCATTGCCTGTTCGCGTTGCGTGCGGGCCTGCGACGAGGTTCAGGGTACGCTGGCCTTGACCATCGACGGGCGCGGCTTTGCCACCAAGGTCAGCGCCGGTCAGGCGGGCGATGACTTCATGTCATCCGAATGCGTCAGCTGCGGCGCCTGCGTGCAGGCCTGCCCCACCGCGACGCTGCAGGAAAAGTCGGTCAAGGAAGTCGGCAAGCCCGAACGTTCGGTGATCACCACTTGCGCCTATTGCGGGGTTGGCTGCACCTTCCGCGCCGAGATGCGCGGCGAGCAACTGGTGCGGATGGTGCCGTGGAAGGACGGCAAGGCCAATCACGGTCATTCCTGCGTCAAGGGCCGGTTCGCCTGGGGTTATGCCAACCACCAGGACCGCGTGCGCCAGCCGATGATCCGCGAGACCATCGACCAGCCGTGGCGCGAGGTATCGTGGGATGAGGCGCTGAGCTTCACCGCAGCCCGACTGAACGCGATCAAGGCGCAGTACGGGCCGCGCGCGCTGGGCGGAATCACCAGCAGCCGCTGCACCAACGAAGAAACCTTCCTCGTCCAGAAGCTGGTCCGCGCCGGGTTCGGCTCGAACAATGTCGATACCTGCGCGCGGGTTTGCCATTCGCCGACCGGCTATGGCCTCAAGACCACCTTCGGAACCAGCGCGGGCACACAGGACTTCGATTCGTTCGAGCAAAGCGAAGTGATCCTGGTGATCGGCGCAAACCCGACCGACGCGCACCCCGTCTTCGCCAGCCGGATGAAGCGCCGCCTGCGCGCCGGGGCCAAGCTGATCGTGATCGACCCGCGGCGGATCGACCTGGTGCGTTCACCGCATATCACAGCCGAGCATCACCTGCCGCTGCAGCCCGGCACCAATGTCGCGGTGCTGACCGCGATGGCGCACGTGATCGTCACCGAGGGCCTCGCCGACGAGGCGTTCATTCGCGAGCGCTGCGACTGGGATGAGTATCAGGACTGGGCGCGGTTCGTATCGGAGGATCGCCACAGCCCCGAAGGGCTTGAACCCGTTACCCGGGTCCCGGCTGGTGAGCTTCGCGCGGCGGCCCGGCTGTTCGCTACCGGCGGTAATGCCGCCATCTATTACGGCCTTGGCGTGACCGAACACAGCCAGGGCAGCTCGACCGTGATGGCGATCGCCAATCTGGCAATGGCCACTGGCAACATCGGCCGGCGCGGCGTGGGTGTGAACCCGCTGCGCGGCCAGAACAACGTCCAGGGCGCCTGCGACATGGGCAGCTTCCCGCACGAGCTGTCAGGCTATCGTCACATTTCCGACGGCGCGGCACGCGCATTGTTCGAAGCCGACTGGCAGGTTGCGCTCGATCCCGAACCGGGCCTGCGCATCCCCAACATGCTCGACGCCGCGATCGATGGATCTTTCCGCGCGCTGTACGTGCAGGGCGAGGACATTCTCCAGTCAGACCCCAACACCCACCACGTCGCCGCCGGACTCAAGGCAATGGACTGCGTTATCGTCCACGACCTGTTCCTCAACGAGACCGCCGACTACGCGCACGTGTTCCTGCCCGGATCGACCTTCCTCGAAAAGACCGGGACCTTCACCAACGCCGAACGCCGCATCCAAATGGTGCGCAAGGTGATGGAACCCGCCAACGGCCCCGAGGGTGAGGGCATGGAGGACTGGCAAGTCACTCAGGCGCTCGCCAACGCCATGGGCCTTGACTGGAACTATGCCAATTCGGGCGAGATCATGGACGAGGTTGCCCGGCTCACCCCGAGCTTTGCCGGGGTCAGCCATGCCCGGCTCGACGAGGCGGGATCGCTGCAATGGCCGGTCAACGCGGCCCACCCCGACGGATCGCCGATCATGCACGTCGATGGCTTCGTGCGCGGGAAAGGCAAGTTCGTGGTCACCGACTACGTCCCGACCGACGAAAAGACCGGCCCGCGCTTCCCGCTGCTGCTAACCACCGGGCGGATTCTCAGCCAGTACAATGTCGGCGCGCAGACCCGGCGCACCGAGAACACCGTGTGGCACGGCGAGGACCTGCTCGAGATGCATCCGACCGATGCCGAAAATCGCGGACTGAACGATGGCGACTGGGTCCGTCTCGCCAGCCGCACCGGCGAGACGACATTGCGCCTCGCCGTGACCGACCGGGTTGCGCCGGGGGTGGTTTACACCACCTTCCACCACCCCGCGACGCAGGCCAATGTGGTCACCACCGAGTTCTCCGACTGGGCGACCAATTGCCCCGAATACAAGGTGACCGCAGTACAGGTCACCGCCTCTAACGGCCCGACCGACTGGCAGGAAAGCTATGCCTCATGGTCCGCCAAGAGCCGCCGGATCGCGGTGCACTCCGAGCCGGCCGAGTAAAGCGATGGACATCGCCCAGCTGACCTACATGGCCAACCAGATCGCCCGCAATCTCGCCGCTGGCGGTGAGCAAGCGGCGATCACCGCCACCGCGCAGCACATTACCAACTTCTGGGAACCGCGGATGAAGGCCGCGATCCTCGCCAGCGATCAGGCAGCGCTCAGCCCGATTGCGCGCGCTGCAGTGGCGCGGCTGGCTCCACATCAGGAAAGGCCGCAGAGTTGACCCGCCTTGACGCTATCGCGCTGCTGACGCGCTATTACGACGCTTTCAACCAGGGCGACAACCAGGGCATGCTGGACTGCCTGTCAGATGACGTCGCGCACGACATCAACCAGGGCTCGCGCCAGACAGGCAGAGCGGCCTTTGCCGAATTCCTCGCGCATATGGACCGCTGCTATCGCGAACGGCTTACCGATATCGTGTTGATGGCGAACGACGCGGGAACCCGCGCCAGCGCCGAATTCGTGGTCCATGGCGAGTACCTTGCCACCGATGAAGGACTGCCCGAAGCGGAGGGGCAGACCTACGTGCTCCCGGCGGGTGCGTTCTTCGATCTGGCGGACGGCGCGATCACCCGGGTCAGCGTCTATTACAACCTGGCCGACTGGACCGCGCAGGTCGGCGGATGACCGTGCGCGTCCGCCCGCTCACCGGCGGCGAGATCGAAGCGGCGATCGACGATCTGGCGCGGCTGCGGATCGAGGTCTTCACCGCATACCCCTACCTCTATGACGGCGATGCAGCCTACGAAGCGGAGTACTTGCGCGAATTCGTCGCCGCGCCTGACGCGGTGTTGGTCGCGGCCTTCGATGGGACCCGGATCGTCGGCGCCGCAACAGCCTCGCCGATGCAGGCAAACAAGCCGGAATTCCGCGCGCCGTTCGAACAGCGCGGGATCGACACAGCGCGCCTGTTCTACTTCGGCGAAAGCGTGCTGCTGCCGGGCTATCGCGGTCAGGGCATCGGCCATGCCTTCTTCGATCACCGCGAGGCGCACGCGCGCGCCTGCGGGGCCACGGCGACGCATTTCGCTGCGGTAATCAGGCCCGATGATCATCCCGACAAACCCGTCGGCTACGTCCCGCTCGATACCTTCTGGCGCAAGCGCGGCTATGCCCCTTTGCCCGGCTTCAACACAGAACTGGCGTGGAAGGAACACGGCGAGGAGAGCGAGAGCCTGAAACCGATGCAATACTGGCTGCACCAGCTATGACCTTCGTCGCCGCAGTCGCACAGTACCCGGTCGAGCGATTGGTCAACTGGGAAAGCTATGCCGCCAAGATCGAGCGCTGGGTCAGCGAAGCCGCCGCGCAGGGCGCGAAACTGGCGGTCTTTCCCGAATATGGCGCGATGGAATTGGCCGCGCTCGATCCCGCGACGATGGGCGAACTGGCCGGATCGCTGGTCTCGGTCGCCGTGCTCATGCCGAAAGTCGATGCGCTTCATGCCGAGCTCGCGGGGCGGTTTGGCCTGCACATCCTCGCCAGCAGCGGCCCGTTCCGCCGAGCCGACGGCAGCTTCGTCAACCGCGCCCGGCTGTTCGCGCCGGGCGGCAAGATCGGGGTGCAGGACAAGCTGATCATGACCCGCTTCGAGCGCGAACAATGGGGCGTCGCCGCAGGCGGGCCGTTGCGCGTGTTCGACACGGCGCTGGGCCGGATCGGGGTGCTGATCTGCTACGACAGCGAATTCCCGTTGCTCGCCCGGGCGCAGATCGAAGCCGGGGCGCAATTGCTGCTGGTACCGTCGTGCACCGACAGCCTGCACGGCTACTGGCGCGTGCGCCTGGCCGCGCAAGCGCGGGCGATGGAAGGGCAGTGCTACACCCTGCAGGCGCCGCTGGTAGGAACGGCAGACTGGTCCCCCGCGATCGACATCAACCGCGGCGCTGCGGGCATTTTCGGCCCGCCCGACAGTCCATTCCCCGACGATGGCATCGTCGCGCTGGGCGAGCTCGACGCCGGACAGTGGCTATTCGGAGAGATCGATCTAGCGCGCGTTGGCGGGCTTCAGGCAGACGGCGCGGTCCTCAACATGCGTCACTGGGCCGAACAGCCGGGGGCAGCAACCCTGCCGCAGGTTGAAATCGTCGATCTGTGCTGATCGACCACAAGAGTTTTGCTTTGTTTGAAATTCTGGAGCGGGCGAAGGGATTCGAACCCTCGACCCCAACCTTGGCAACTTTGCGTTCCGGTGTTTTTCTCTATTCGTCGATATCCGTTGATATTCGATTGATTATAGGTATATCAACAGCTTAGTTGTTCGCTTGTGTATGCCTGCATTCGCCGATATGGGGTCCAAGTCGCGCACTTCTGGACCCCAATTTGGACCCCAATTATGGCAAAGGGCATTTCAGACATTCAACTTAGGGCTCTGGTGGCCAAGCCGCCCGAGAAGCGGGTTGAGATCAGCGACGACAAAGTTGATGGATTGGGCATCAGGATAGGGCCGCGAGGAAAGGCAACCTGGACATTCCGATTTCGTGTGCGTGGTTCCGGCGGTGTCACCGCCCGAGGCACGCCCCTTAATGGCACCGAGTATAACCGAATTTCGCTTGGTACGTACCCTGCGGTATCGATCAAGGCCGCGAGACAAAAGGCCAGTACCTATGCCGAACAGATTGAACGTGGAGAAAACCCGCTTGAGGCCTTGGAAGACGGTGCGATTCCGAGATCTGACACGGTCGGCAACCTGATCGACGACTATGTCGCCTATGCGAACCAGACCATGCGGTCAGCACGCAATGCCGAGTGGGTCCTTAATCGGCATATGCGGGGTCGGTGGGGCACAAAGCCTGTAGGCACCGTAAAGGATCGAGATGCGAGGACGCTGGTCAATGAGGTGCGTAAGGGATCTGCGGAGGACCAGGCTTCCGATCGACCCCGAAACGGGGCGGCGGCTGAGGTTCGCAAGTGGGGGTCTATGCTGTTTGAATGGGCGCGCAAGGGAGGTAGGGCGAAGTCAAACCCGTTCAGAGACGTGCCTGTACCCAAGCTGGAGCGTCGCCAACGCTTTCTGACTATGCCGGAGGCGAAGGCAGTGTGGGCTGCGAGCTTTGAGTTGGAAACACCCTGGGGCGAAGCGATCAGGTTGCTGATGCTCACCGGATGTCGTGAGATGGAAATCTGCGGGGCCAAGTGGGGCTGGTTTGACAGCCAAGACGGCACCCTCCTCATTCCATCGGCGGATTTCAAGAGCGAGCGCGCCTTCCTGGTCACCCTGTCCACCCAAGCGCAGTATATCCTCAAGGGGGCGCCACGCTTTGCCAATGGTCCCTTCGTCTTCAGTACGACCAACGGACAGAAGTCAATTGCGGGAATTGCCCGCAAGGTCCTCGATGTGCTGCACGAAAAGGCGGAAAAGCACTTAGGCAAGCCCATGGATCACTTCATGCTGCACGACTTTCGTCGAACCGTCAGAACCCACCTGAGCCGCCTGAGGGTCAGCGCCGTTGTGGCTCAATTGTCGATCGGGCACAGCTTAAAGGGTCTCGACGCACGCTACAACATCTACGACTTTGCCTTGGAGAAGAGGGAAGCATTGCAGGCCTGGGCCGACGAGTTGACTGCACCGCCGGTTACGCCGGAACGGTTGGTCGAACTTCAGCCTGAATTGCACGAACTGCGTTGAGCCAGGCCCCTAAGCAGCTGAAAGGACATCCATAATTTAGCGCATGACCGTTACGGCAGTCAAATCGCTCAATACCAAGGCTTAGGCGGAGCCACAGGGCGACCTAATCGCTGCCCTGTCAGCTGGAAGCTAGCGCAGGTGAGATCAAGGCCGAAGTGGTCTGCTACTTCCCGTTGGTAGATCGGGTTCGCCAAGTCAGCGTCCATGACTAATTGGAAGGTGCCAGCAGCCACATGATACACAACGCTCCCACCTGGAAAGTCTTCCTCTGCGCGACCTGCAATCGAGTTGGGCCAGCCGTGTCGGCGCAGCCATCGCGGGTCGTGCGACGCGAGGCCATCCCAGAATTGACGCTTGCTGTGCGGGGCGACCCTTAGGCCGTCGATGCAAGGCGCTTCATGTGCAGGAACCATGTCAGCCACCAAGGCTGAGTAGGTCTTGATGTTGGCAGGAACGAACCAGAAGTGGCCAACCTCGGTCACGCCACGATGCGGCCAATTAGGCGTGCACTGGCGGCATAGACCGATAGCTCGGCGTCGGCGACGAACCATTCGTCGCGCTCAATCGGCAAGCCCATAGGTCCGCGTAAAGCAGCGAGTTCGCTCAAGCGCACCCAGCCGACCTCGGGCATACCTAAGCCCAGGTCGCACAGCCCGAACGCTAGATCCTCGTCATCAGGATCGATTTCGGACAAGAGCCAAGTCGCGCCTCCGTCGGGCGTGAACAGCTTGATGACCGGCTTGGCGTCGAACGTGTCCCCGCCAGCGGTACGGTGACCGTTGGCGAGGAGTTCGTTGAAGGCGGCTTCAGGTACGAACGCAGGTCGCACCACACCAGGCCACGCCATGTCAGGCAGCCTTGCCGATCAGAGCAATTGCCTTCGATTTGGCCGGCTTGGCGAGCCAGGTCTTGCCGGTGGCTTTGAGTGCATCGCGGACCACCTCATCGACCCGCCACCAGTCGCAGTAGCGTTCCCACAAGTTGAGTGCGTGGACTTCCTGGTCCGCCCAGCCGTAGGCCTCGATCACCTGCTCGAGCTCGATGTTGACGAACGGCACTTGCGCTTTGCCGGGCTTAGCGAGAAAGCTGGTGTAGAGCCGGGCAGCGTTTTGCACCAAGTGGTTGTGCCTGGGAGCGACCAGCACGAAATGTGCCTCGGCATAATCGCCGCGCAGCACCGCCGCCTGGGCCAGCAGGTGTTCGCGGAAGAGCTGTTGCAGCGGGTTCACCCGCAGCGCCGCATGATCCGGCTCCTTGTACAGGCCCGAAGTGCGCGACAGCTCGGCGTAGCGCGGATTAAGCTCGGGCGGCGCTGGTTCCTGGCAGCTTTCGCTGTATTTCGTTTCGACCCCGACCAGGCCAAGCTTGCCGTCGGCGCGCTCGTAGATAAACGCCACGTCGAAGGCCGATCGGTCTCCCGTCAAGCTCGGGTCTGTCCGGCCTGGTGAGTGTTCGAACCAGACATGGCGGACCGCCTTGATATCGATGCCCGGTATGATCGAGCGCAGAATTTTGGCGGCGAGCGCCAGATCGCGGCGCAGCGGCGCGAACAGGTTGAAGCACATCGGCATGCTGGAAAGGAGGTTGCCAAGCAGCCGCGTCCGATCGATCATCGCGCCGGGTTCCTGGTAGGCCGTCTCAAGCCGCGCGACTTCGGCGATTTCTGGGGTGAGGAAGTTGCGGCCTTCATCGGCCGGGGCTTCGGCGATCAGCGACCCGATGCGGCGCTTGGCGCCCTGATGATTGGTGAAAGTGCCGATCGGCAGGTCGGAACGTTCGCGCCACAGCGCCTGTAGCAGCCGTGCGCAAGCACGGAAGCGATTGTCGAAGGTTTCATCGACGCGGTGCGCTTTCAGTACCTTTTGGGGCACGATCGGCAGCTGCGCGATCGGGTTGCGGGGTTCAGGGATCATTATTTTCTCCGGTGCCAGCCGCGGTCTTGCGTTGGCCCGGAGAATTCAGTTGCGGGACGGACGAGTTAACGGCTGCTTCGTCGGGTGGCGCTCGCGCTGCGGTCAGCGGAATGTCCGCAATCAGGCAAAGGCAACCAATACACGATCGTCCGGAAGGGGGTGGATAGCGGACGGCGAGAGTTCAGCTCTGGTCACGCTTGACTCATGTCAATGACCGCGCGGGCGATCAATTTACATTCATGTAAGTAAATTTGGCCAGCGAGAGGTAGCGGTTGGTGACCAAGGTAACATTTATCGATTCTGCCGGGACCACGCGCATGGTCGACGCGCTGTCCGGCACTTCGGTAGCAGATGCGGCGCTGTCTCATGCGGTGCCCGGGATCGAGGCCGACTGCGGCGGATTTTGCGCCTGCGCCACCTGCCATGTCTATCTCGACGACACCTGGTTCGCAAAGGTTCCGCCGATCGAGGAGCTTGAGGCGAATATGCTTGAACACGCGGTCGGCCGCCGCGCCAACAGTCGGCTTTCGTGCCAGCTGCGGCTCAGCGACGCGCTCGACGGGATCGTCGTCCACACCCCCGAACGCCAGTATCTTTGAAGGAGAAGCGCCATGAACCTTGCCACACCCCGGTCCGAATGGAAGGTCTCGATGAATCCTGACGACATCTACCGGAACCCGATGTCGATCGCCTGGACTTTCGATTATTTCCTTTCGGGCGACAAGGTCGAAGACCTCTACAAGCGCGCCAAGCTGGACCAGTGGAATTCGGACCAGTTGCTGCCGTGGGAAACCGAAGTCGATCCATCCAAACCACTGATCAACGATCGCAGCGACGTCTACCACCGCATGCCGTTCTTTTCGAAGCTGTCCAAGACCCAGCAGGAAACCTTCACCGCGCATTCGACTGCGCAGCTGCTCTCGCAATTTCTTCACGGTGAGCAGGGCGCGCTGATGACGGCGGCGTGTGTCACCCATTCGGTTCCCGACGCTACCGCCAAGCTTTATGCGGCGACCCAGACGATGGACGAAGCCCGCCACGTCGAGGTCTATGCCAGGTACTGCGACAAGATCGCGATCGTCTATCCGATGACCCCGTGGCTCAAGGACCTGATCGACGCGACGCTCAAATCGGATCGCTACGAGAAGGTCATGATCGGAATGAACATGATCGTCGAAGGACTGGCTTTGGGTGCGTTCAACAACATGTACCGCACCACCCAGTGCGAATTGCTCAAACAGCTCACCTTCAACGTGATGCGCGACGAAAGCCGCCACGTTTCGTTCGGCCACGCTTTCCTTGGCCCGGTGATTGCCAAACTGCCCGAGGACGAAGTTGAGGATTTGGCTGAATTCGCCTTCCAGGCAGTCAATATCCTCGCCGGATCGAGCAGTACCGGCACTCTCGCCAGCCGGGTCGATCCGGGCTTCATGGAAGTTCTGGTCAACAGCCAGATCGACCCCGACGACTTCTTCAAGGGGGTTGAGGAGGCGCACGAGGCCGGGATCACCCAGGAACTGCCGCCCGGGCAAATCCATGCGCTAAAGGATCTGATGATGCCAGCGCTGGCGCGGGTTGGCCTGCTCACCCCGACGGCGGTCAAGAACTATGAAGCTGCCGGAATCCCGATCTTCGACGATCCGCGCGTGCTTCAAGCGATGGAGGGCGGACACCCGATCGCGGCCTGACCTGGGCCAGGATTGAACGCGGGGGGGAACGGATAATTCACCGCACCCCTGCCAGCGGTACTGTCAAACTAACCAGTATTTGGTTCGTGATGAAGATTTTTGCCTGGGCAGCATGAGGGGGCGCCAACAACATCCTGATACAATTAGAGAACAAAGCGGGTCAGAAAACGGATCGAGAACTCGCTATGAACTCGTCTAGCCAATACGGTAAATGGCGGTGCATTTGCTTTGATAATGCCCCTTGGCCCTATCCGGGACGCCCATCACTGCGCTCACGAACGTAGATCAGGGCGTTGCGGACCAACCACGGTAACAGCCCGCCAACCAGGACGAGCGCCGCGGCTACGAGCGCCGTGCCGTTCTCGAATCGGAGCGCAGCATAAACCCGCAACACGGCTGCCAACTGGATTGCCCCGAAGGCCAGCCAGGCAGTGGCGCTCATGGCGAGCGCCTGGCCCGAGTGCCCTTGGGTAACGCGGGTGACCATCGCGACCAACAGGCTGGCCGCAAAGCCGATCGTCAAGGCGTGGACCGGAGCCAGGCCAAGCCGAAGGCCGGCAGTTGCGAGCGCGGAGAGGCCGAGGCCCATCGGAGCCCAGGCAAAGCCCCAGATCAAAACCTTGAGCAGCCCGGGCGCTGCTGCGCGCGGCCACCATTTCCAGGACATCGCGGCGGTCAGCGCGAACAATCCGCAATCGGCTGGAAACCCGATGATCGGCTGCGCGAAGGCTTGCCCGGCCAGCCGAGCGCCAAGCAGCGCCCATAGCGCGGCGAGCAGCCAGTCTGGCCGCCAGCGCACATATCCTTGTACCACGCTTCCGGCGAAGAACGGGACCATGCGGTGCGCGACTGTCAGGAACATCGGCAGCAGGAATCCGCAAATTCCGATCTGGTTGCCAAGCTGCCACAGCGCGCCAGCGCCGGTGCCGAGCGACCAGCTTGAGATGCCGAGAGCAAGCAGCCCGCACAGCAGCGCCGCCAGCGCCGAGACCGCGTGCCAGTTGACCGGCTGGCCAGCGCGCCGATGTTCCGCCGCAACCCGGCCGAGCACGAAGATTGCCAGAGCCCAACTCACTGCGGCGAACCCGAAACCGGCCATCACGAGCATTGCCGCGCCCGACCACAGCCCTGCATGGACCGCCAGCGCGCCCGCTGCCTGCAGCACTGCCACCGGGCCGAAGGCGCGACGACCCAGATCGGGTTGTCCCATCCAGCGCGGGAAAACGGTGAGCAGGAAGCCAAGCATGAACGGTGGAAAGATCACGAACAGCATGACCGGGGCATGCAGCAGGGCTGCCGGCAAGTCGCCTTGCGGAGGATGCGGTTCGCCAAAACGCTGCGCGGTCAGCTGTACCAGCCACCAAGCCGCGATCAGGGCAAGATTGATAGACCCGGTCAGGAACAGCAACCGATGCGGCGCGGCAAACACCATGGCCAGGCGCTTGGTCATGCTTCAGAGCAAGCCATGCGCACCGGCCATCGCGCCCAGCACGGTGATCAGCGCGGCGACCGACAAGATCCGGTGAACTGCAACCATCCGGTTGAAATCTGCCTCGGGCGTTGGCGATGCGGCCATGCGGCGGTGCAGAAACAGCGGTTCGGCAACAAAGAGCATTACGGAGAAAATCGTCCACAAACCCAGCATCCCGCCCATCCACCAATGCGCGGGATCGAAAAACCGCTGCCACAAGTCTGCGCGCGAGGCCATCCAGAACCCGGACAGCCCGGCCAGCAGGACCCAGATCCGTGCCTGCGGCGCGAAACCCTGCTCGATCCTGGCAAAGGCAGCGAGGCGCCCCGCTGGCGGTTCGCTTCGCCGCACGGCTGGCATGACCACGAAGGTCACGAACCACACTCCGCCGATCCAGCCGACAATCGCGGTGACATGGACGACGCGGGCCAAAGTGAAATCATCGATCATCATCGCGCAGCACCATGTCACAAATACAGGCAGTCGTCTTGATATCGATCAAATACCGACTGCCCAAAATTGGTATCCAAGCTGACATGCATCAACGAATCTGCGCACTCTTGCCGCTTGCCATCGGGTTCTCATGGTCCGCTGCCGCCTCGGCGCAGCAGGCCGCAGCGCCGGTGGTCGTCTACGCCGATATCCGTTACCGGCTCGAAGTGGTCGATCAGGCGGGACTGCCCGACGATGCGACGGCTTCGACCCTACGGATCCGCGGCGGCGTCAAGTCCCGCGAGTGGCACGGTTTGAGCGCCCTGGTGGAAGGCGAAGCAATCGCGGTGCTGGGCGCGGACAATTATAACGACACAGTCAACGGCAAGGTCAATTATCCGGTCGTGGCCGACCCACCGGATGTCCTGCTCAATCAGGCCTGGCTGCGCTGGCGGCCAAGCGGAGCATTGGAACTGACCGCGGGGCGTCAAGCGGTGAACTATGACAATCAGCGCTGGATCGGTTCGGTCGGCTGGCGGCAGAACGACCAGACGCTCGATGCGGTGCGGCTGGCGACCAAGCCGTTCGGCGCGCTGACGCTGGATTACATGCATGCCTGGCGGGTCAACCGGGTGTTCGGGCCGGGCTCGCCGCAAGGGATCTGGCGCGGCAACCAGATCGACGCGCTGCGTCTGGGTTACACGATCAAGAACGTCGGCGCGATCTCGGCTTACGGCTACTGGCTCGATATTCCCTTCTCTCCGGCCAGCAGTTCGAAAACCTGGGGCGTGCGGATCGCTGGCGAGCATGCTCTCGGCAAGGGCACTGCGCTGCTTTATGCCGCCGAATATGCTCGCCAGCACGAATACGGAGCGAACCCGCGCAGTTTCGGCCTGGATTACTGGCTGGTCGAACCCGGGGTGCGGTACGGTCCGGTAAGCCTCAAAGCCGGTTACGAGCAGCTCGAGGGCAACG
The DNA here is from genome assembly GCA_046063275.1 of Novosphingobium sp. Classification (GTDB taxonomy): domain Bacteria; phylum Pseudomonadota; class Alphaproteobacteria; order Sphingomonadales; family Sphingomonadaceae; genus Novosphingobium. The sequence continues at coordinate 16,861 of JBJTLY010000255.1, forward strand.
GTTCGGTTGCCTTGCAGACCCCGCTCGCCACGCTGCATGCCTTCAACGGCTGGGCCGACAAGTTTCTGACCACGCCCGCCAATGGCCTGCGCGATATCTACCTCGATGCCGGCTACAAGGTCCCCGGCAATGGTCCGCTGGCCGGCCTGACGCTGCGGGCGATGTGGCACGATTTCAATTCGACGCGGCTTGGCATCGCCTATGGCAGCGAATGGGACGCGCTGGCCAGCTATCCGCTGACCAAGAAAATCGGCGTGACCGCCAAGGTGGCGCGCTACAATGCCGATGCCTTCGCGACCGATACGACCAAATTCTGGTTCCAGGTCGAAGCGAAGTTCTAATCATCGTCCCTGACCGGATCGGGCCGGGCAAACGCTTCAAGCGCCGCCCGGTCGGTGATCCGCACTTGCGCGCCGTCGACTTCGAGCCCGTGGTGGCCGAGCACGCCGAACGCGCGTGAGAGATTTTCCGGCGTCATCCCCAGGAGCGAGGCCAGCAGTCGTTTTTCGGCCTTGAGCCGGACCGTGCCCGTGCCGCCCTGACGTCGCTCCTGCTGGAGCAGCAGGTTGCCCAGCCGTTCGGCCGACTGGCGCAGCTTCATGTCGGTCAGTGCGCGGACCAGATCGCGATAGGCCAGTGCCAGTTCGCGCATGGTCGCCTGCATCAGCGCGTGGTCCTGTTTGACCACCTCGCGCACCAGGGCGGCGGGGACCAGCAGGATCCGCGATGAGACCAGGGTCCGCGCCGACATCAGGTAAGGCATGTCGGTGATTACCGCGGCCTGGATGAAGCTGGTCACCGGCTCGACGATCCGCATCGTCGTGTCGCGTCCGGCGCTGGTCGCGTAGAGTTCGACCAGCCCGTCGATCAGGACGTGGAGGAAGTCGGGATGCTGGCCCAGCTCGAACAGGGTCAGCTGCGGCGGGAAGACCTGCAGGAATGAGCCCGAGAAGATCCGCTCGCGCTGCGCTTCCTGCATTTCGCGGAACAGTGGCAGACGGGCGATTTCGGGTTTCTCTCCGGGACGCACGGTTGGCATGGCTCCTTTGCTACGCTTCGTGTCTAACCATCCAATTGATGTGCATCAACCGATAGCTTGATCTGTGTTTGCCGGATGCCAGTTTCGGATCAGCCAACCTTCATATTCGCAGCCTGCATTTGCGCAATTTGATCCTGGTCAATTGGTTTGGCGGCCGTGGGTCCATGTCCGTGCGATGAAATTGCAACGGGCGGGGACATAGCCATGCCACTTCAGCAAACCGTCAGCGCCGGGCAGCAGAACCGGGCGCTGGGACTGAGCACATTCGCTTTCACCATCTGTTTCGCGGTCTGGACGATCTTCGCGATCATCGGAATCCAGATCAAGCAGGACCTTGGGCTCAATGACACCGAGTTCGGGCTGCTGGTCGGCACCCCGATCCTTACAGGATCGCTGGTTCGGCTGTTCCTGGGCGTCTGGACCGACCAATACGGCGGGCGGATCGTATTCCCGCTGACCATGCTCGCTTCGGCGGTTTCGACCGTCCTGCTCAGCCACGCCGCGACTTACCCGATGATGCTGCTCGCGGCGCTGGGGCTGGGTCTTGCCGGCGGCGGATTTGCGGTCGGTATTGCCTATGTCTCGAAGTGGTATCCGCAGGAAAAACAAGGTTCTGCGCTCGGCTTCTTCGGGATGGGCAATGTCGGTGCCGCGGTGACCAAGTTTGTCGCGCCCTGGGTCATGGTGGCGCTGGGCTGGCAGGCGGTGGCGCAGATCTGGGCCGGGGTACTCGCGGTCACGGCAGTGCTGTTCTTCCTGTTCGCCAAGGACGATCCCGAGCTGGCCGCGCGCAAGCTCAGCGGCGCACCGCCCAAGGGTCTCAGGGAACAGCTCGAACCGCTGCGCAATGAGCAGGTCTGGCGTTTCTCGCTGTACTACTTCTTCGTTTTCGGTGCTTTCGTCGCGCTGGCCCTGTGGCTGCCCAAATACCTGATCGGGGTCTACGGGGTCGACATCAAGGTCGCAGGCATGCTTGCGGCGACCTTCTCGCTCTCAGCCTCGCTGTTCCGGGCTTATGGCGGCGTGCTGTCCGACCGTTATGGCGCTCGCAAGATCATGTACGCGACGTTCGGCGTCTCGCTGCTGCTGCTGTTCATGCTGTCCTACCCGGCGACCGACTATGTCATCCACGGGATCAAGGGCGACATCCATTTCGCCACCTCGATGAGCCTGGTCCCGTTCGTGATCGCGATCTTCGTGCTCGGCTTCTTCATGTCGCTGGGCAAGGCGGCGGTCTACAAGCACATCCCGGTATACTACCCCGATCATGTCGGTTCGGTCGGCGGGCTGGTCGGGCTGGTCGGCGGGCTCGGCGGTTTCGTGCTGCCGATCGTGTTCGGCGCGGTCAGCGACCTGACCGGCATCTGGACCAGCTGCTTCATGGTGCTGTTCGCGCTGGTCGCGGTGGCGCTGGGCTGGATGCTTTTCGCGATCCGCCAGATGGAGCAGAAGGCCGCCGGGATCGATGCCCGCTCGCTGCCGCAGTTCCCCGAAATGGCCGGAATTCACGACGAGGCCAAGCATGGCCCGGCCGAGCCGGCGAAAGTGCTGACCGACTGGCGACCCGAAGATTCGGCGTTCTGGGAAGAAACCGGCCAGCGCATCGCCAACCGCAATCTCTTGATCTCGATCCCTGCGCTCCTGCTCGCGTTTGCGGTGTGGATGGTCTGGTCGGTGGTCGTGGCCAAGCTTCCGCTGATCGGCTTCGATTACACCACCGACCAGCTGTTCTGGCTGGCCGCGCTGCCGGGCCTGTCGGGCGCAACCTTCCGGATCTTCTACAGCTTCATGGTCCCGATCTTCGGCGGGCGGCTGTGGACCACGCTGAGCACGGCGACCCTGCTGATCCCCGCTTTCGGGATCGGCTTTGCGGTGCAGAACCCGGATACGCCCTACTTCATCTTCCTGGTGCTGGCGCTGCTGTGCGGCTTCGGCGGGGGCAATTTCGCCTCATCGATGTCGAACATCGGCTTCTTCTTCCCCAAGGCGCAGAAGGGCAATGCGCTGGCGCTCAACGCGGGGCTGGGCAACCTGGGCGTCTCGGTAATGCAGTTCGCCGTGCCTTTGGTGATCACCGCCGGCGTGTTCGGCGCGCTGGGCGGCGATCCCACGCCGACAAAGGACGGCGGCCAGCTATGGTTGCAGAACGCCGGGTTCATCTGGGTTCCCTTCATCATCGCCTCGACCGTGCTCGCCTGGTTCGGGATGAACGACATCGCCGATGCCAAGGCCAGCTTCGCCGAGCAGGCGGTGATCTTCCAGCGCAAGCACAACTGGTTGATGTGCTGGCTCTACACCGGCACTTTCGGTTCGTTCATCGGCTTCTCGGCCGGACTGCCGCTGCTCGCCAAAAGCCAGTTCCCCGATGTCAACGTGCTCAAATACGTGTTCCTCGGCCCGCTGGTCGGCGCGATAAGCCGAGCGGCGACCGGCTGGGTGGCGGATCGCTGGGGCGGCGCGCGCGTGACCTTCTGGGTGTTCCTCGGGATGATGACGGGCACGCTCAGCGTCATCCACTTCCTCGATGCCAAGGACTTTACCGGCTTCCTCGCCAGCTTTGTCTTCATGTTCTTCGTCACCGGCGTGGGCAATGCCTCGACCTTCCAGATGATCCCCGTGATCATGCGCCAGGAAGTGCCGCGGCTGATGCCCGAACTGGATAACGCGCAGCGCACTCGCCAGGCGGAAAAGGAATCGGCGGCGATCGTCGGCTTCACCTCGGCGATCGCGGCTTACGGTGCCTTCTTCATCCCGCGCGCGTTCGGGATGTCGATCAGCGCCACCGGCACGCCGCACCTCGCGCTTTATGGCTTCCTGGCCTTCTACGCGAGCTGCGCCGCGCTGACCTGGTACGCCTACACCCGCAAGGGCGGCCTGCTGCATGACGTCGAACGCGGCCAAGCAGTGCCCGCCCCTACCGCTCAAGGAGCCCCCGCATGAGCCACCTGCTCGATCGCCTGACCTTCTTCGCCCGCAAGACGGAAAGCTTCTCCGACGGTCACGGGGTCACCACCGGCGAAGCCCGCGACTGGGAAGACAGCTACCGCAAGCGCTGGCAGCACGACAAGGTGGTGCGCTCAACCCACGGGGTGAACTGCACCGGATCGTGTTCATGGAAGATCTACGTCAAGGGCGGGATCATCACCTGGGAAACCCAGCAGACCGACTATCCGCGGACCCGCCCCGAGCTGCCCAATCACGAACCACGCGGCTGCCCGCGCGGGGCGAGCTACAGCTGGTATATCTATTCGGCGCAGCGGCTGAAGTACCCGCTGATCCGCAAGCGGCTGGTCAAGCTGTGGCGCGAGGCGCGCGCCAGCTTGCCCCCGGTCGCCGCCTGGGCGTCGATCCAGGCCGATCCCGCCAAGCGCAAAAGCTACACCGCGATCCGCGGCCACGGCGGGTTCGTGCGCAGCACCTGGGACGAGGTCAACGAGATCATTGCCGCGGCCAATGCCTACACCGCCAAGACCTATGGTCCGGACCGGGTGATCGGTTTCTCGCCGATCCCGGCGATGTCGATGGTCTCCTACGCGGCGGGCTCGCGTTATCTCTCGCTGCTTGGCGGGACCTGCATGAGCTTCTACGACTGGTACTGCGATCTGCCCCCCGCCAGCCCGATGACCTGGGGCGAGCAGACCGACGTTCCCGAAAGCGCTGATTGGTACAACGCCGGGTTCCTGATGCTGTGGGGTAGCAACGTCCCCCAGACCCGCACCCCCGACGCGCACTTCATGACCGAGGCGCGCTATCGCGGGGCCAAGGTCGCGGTGGTCAGCCCTGACTATGCCGAGGCGACCAAATTCGCCGACCTGTGGCTCAACCCCAAGGCCGGAACCGATGCGGCGCTGGCGCTGGCGATGGGCCATGTGATCCTGCGCGAGTTCCATCTCGACCGGCAGGTGCCCTATTTCGAGGACTATTGTCGCCGCTATTCGGACATGCCGATGCTGGTCCGGCTGGTCGAGAAGGACGGCCGGTTCGTGCCCGACCGTTTGCTGCGCGCCTCCGATTTCGAGGGCCATCTGGGCGAGAGCAACAACCCGGAATGGAAGACCGTCGCGATCGACGAAGCGCGCGATGAAGTGGTTGTCCCCTCAGGCACGGCGGGCTTCCGCTGGGGCGAGCAGGGCAAGTGGAACCTTGAGGAGAAGGACGGTCAGGGCAGCGACGTCGAGCTGCGGATGACCGCGATCCTCGACAAGGATCACGATGAGATACTCGATGTCGCCTTCCCCTATTTCGGCAACCGTGAGCATGACTTTTTCCAGGG
>JBJTLY010000256.1:0-12190 GCA_046063275.1 Novosphingobium sp.
CCAGGCGCTCAAGCAGCTCGACGAACAGATCGCCAAGCTGAGCAGCTGATCCGCCTTAGCGCCAGCGCATCCGATCGGGGGTCAGGTCCGCAATGGATCTGGCCCCCATCAGTTTCATGCCCCGCTCGATCTCGTCCTTGAGGATGCCGATCGCGCGTTCGACGCCGTCCTGGCCGGCAGCGGCGAGGGCGTAGAGGTACAACCGCCCGCCCGATGCAGCGGTGGCTCCGGCGCACAGGCTCTTGAGCGCATGGGTGCCGCGGCGCACCCCGCCATCGCAGATGATCTCGATCCACCCGCCGACTGCATCGACGATCTCGGGGAGCTGGTCGAACGGGCTGCGGCTGCCGTCCAACTGCCGCCCGCCGTGATTACTCAGCATGATTGCATCAATGCCCATATCCGCCGCGCGGCGTGCATCAGCCACGCTCATCACACCTTTGAGCGCGAACTTGCCGCCCCAGTCATCGCGCAGTTGCTCGGCCATTTTCCAGTCCATCGACTGATCGAGCATGGTGTTGAAATAACTGGCGATCGACACCGCCTCGCCGGTGCCTTCGCGCACGTGGGTGTCGAGGTTGGGCAGCGAAAACTTTTCGCGAAAGAGATAGTCCAACGCCCAGCGCGGCTTGATCGCGTAGGACAGGGTCGAGGATGCGGTGAATTTGGGCGGCGAGGTGAAGCCGCTTCGTGCACAGCGCTCGCGCTTGCCGGCGACGATAGTATCCACTGTCAGCGCAATCGCATCGAATTTGGCCGCCTGGCAGCGCTCGATCATGCTGCGGTTGAGTCCGCGATCCTTGTGGTAGTAAAACTGGAACAGCTTGGGCGCACTGGTCATCGCGCCGACTTCCTCGATGCTCACCGTGGCGAGGCTTGAGATGCCGCACCACAGCCCGAACTTCTCCGCCGCACGCACCACCGCGCGTTCGCCCTGCCAGTGGAACACGCGCTGCAGCGCGGTGGGGCTGAGCATCAGCGGCAGCGCCGACTTGCGCCCCATGATCTCGCACGAGGTATCGATCTCGGCCACCCCGGCGAGCACGTCGGGCACCAGATCGGCGCGGGCATATGCCTCGGTGTTGCGCGCCTTGGTCAGCTCGTCGTCGGCCGCCCCGTCGATATAATCGAACACCGGCCACGGCAGTCTCCGCCGTGCCAGTTCCCGGAAATCGTCGATGTTATGACAGTCGCTGAGCCGCATGCCTATTTCTGCATGTAGACGTCGCAGGTGCTGTCGTCGGGGTTGTCCATCCCTCGGCGCAGCGCTTCCATCCGCTGCGCGCTTGACCCGTGCGTGAACGAGGCTTCGTTGGGATTGCGGCCAGCGTTGCGCATCAGCGTATCGTCGCCAATCTGGTGCGCCGCGTTGAGCCCGCTTTCCATGTCACCCTTGTCGAGCCGGTCCTTGTTCTTCGCCGCCCAGACCCCGGCATAGCAATCGGCCTGCAGCTCGAGCCGCACCGACAGTTGGTTGGCCGCGCGCGGGTTCTGTTCCTGTGCGCTGCGAATCTGGTCGGAAATTCCGGTCAGTTTCTGGATATGGTGGCCGTATTCGTGCGCAATCACATAATCGCGGGCGAACTGACCGGTGGCGCCGAGTTCCTTGTCCATCTGATCGTAGAAAGTGGTATCAAGGTAGATCTTCTGATCCTCGGGGCAATAGAACGGCCCCATCGCGCTTTGCGCCGAACCGCAGCCCGATGAACCGACGTTGCTGTAGAACACCAGACCGGGCTGCTGGAATTTGACGTTAGAGGCGGCGAAAATCGGCGCCCAGGTCTTGTTGAGCGAGGACAGCGCATTGCACGATTCGAGGCTGGCCTGATCGATCTTGCAACTTTCACTGGCGTTCGTGCCAGCCGCGGGTGCACTGGTCTGTTCTTGCGGCGCGACCTGCTGCAAGCCACCGAGCAGCTGGCCTGGGTCGACCCCCAGAACGTAAGACAGGATCAGCGCGACAACCAGCGTGCCGCAGCCGACCTGGCCACCACGTCCGCCCATCGGAAATCCGCCACCACCGCTGCTGCGCTGGTCTTCGACATTGACCGAGTTGGGATCGAATTCGTCAAGCCGCATCGAAGTTCCTCCGTGGGCTGGACAATACTGCGTCCAGCCTCAATGGCACCTGCATAGCGAAAACTTGCCCCACTTGGAGTCGTTTATGAGCCTTGCCGGAAAACGTGCGCTGATCACTGGATCGACTTCGGGGATCGGACTGGCGATTGCCCGGGCGCTTCAAGCAGATGGTGCCGAAGTGGTCCTGTCGGGCTTTGGAGAGGTCGATGCCATCGCGGCACTCTGCTCCGAACTGGGCGCAACGCATGTGTCCGCTGACCTTTCAAAGCGCGAGGGCGTTGAAGCTCTGATGGCCGGGGCCGGACCGGTCGATGTACTGGTCAATAATGCGGGCATGCAGCATGTCGCCCCGGTTGAAGAGTTCCCTGTCGACAAATGGGACCAGATCATCGCGCTCAACCTCACTGCGGCATTCGATGCCTGCCGGCTCGCGATCCCGCACATGAAGGCCGCCGGGTGGGGGCGCATCATCAACACCGCGAGCGCGCACTCGCTTACCGCATCGCCGTTCAAGAGCGCCTATGTTGCGGCTAAACACGGGCTCGCTGGCCTCACCAAGACGCTCGCGCTGGAGCTGGCTACCGACCGGATCACCGCCAATTGCATCAGCCCGGGCTATGTCTGGACGCCGCTGGTCGAGAACCAGATCCCCGACACGATGGAAGCGCGCGGGCTGACCCGTGAGCAGGTGATCAACGACGTCCTGCTCCAGCGCCAGCCGACCAAGCAGTTCGTCAAGCCGAGCGATGTTGGCGCTATGGCGGCCTTCCTGTGCACCGATGCGGCGGCGCAGATCACGGGCAGCAATATCAGCATGGACGGTGGCTGGACAGCGGAGTGACGGGGCGGAGAGTGTAGCTTTCCTGCAACCTCCCAGTACATTCGTCAGTTCCAATTCATGCAGCGCTTGCGATTGCGCTGCGATAGGTGCGAAGAACCGGCGATGAAGCGTTTCTCCTCTGCGATGAATCGAGTGGTGCTGTGGCTCATCGCCACCGCACTGGCGCTCGATCCGCTGGCCGCGGCATCGCGGCAGGAAAAGGAAGCCGCTGCCCTTCGCGGGCAGCTTCTCGCCCATATCACCGAACTGGCCAGCGACGCTTACGCCGGGCGTGAGCCGGGTACCGATGGCGAGGCCAAGACGCTGCGCTACATCGGCCAGCTGTGGTCCGATTTCGGACTGGTTTCGGGCACCAACGATCCCGGGCACCCGTGGTTCGCGCCAGTTACTCTGGTCGGCCGCCAGCCCGATGCCAGCCGCGCGGTGTTCACCCGCAAGGGCAAGAGGGTGTTTGTGCCGCAGGACCAGGTTCTGGTGATCACTTCAGGCAAGCGCGCGCTGGATGAAAACGCGCCGATGGTCTTCGTCGGGACCGGCGAAGCGATCCCGGCGCGGGCCGAACTGGCGGGCAGGATCGCGGTACTTCTCGATGGTGGGCGCGAGGACAGCAAGCGCCAGAACGCACTGCTCGCCGCCGGTGCTTCGGGGGTGATTACCGTACTCGACGGCGATCGCAGCATCGAACATGTCGTGGCGACGCGGCAGCGTGAAGGTTTTGCCCTCGCCGGAGCGGAACTCGGCGGCGATATCGATGCCTTCATCTCCGGTTCGGCGCTGAGCACCGCGCTCAACGGAACCAAGTTCAATTTCGGCCAACTGAAGATGGCGGCGGCAGATCCCAAATTCTTTCCGCTGCCGCTCGACCTCACCGTCTCGCTCGAGGCGACCAGCCGCGAGACGCGAATCCACACGCATAATGTGATCGGCAAGGTCCCCGGCAAACGCCCCGAACTCGGCGCGGTGCTGCTGGTGGCGCACTGGGACCATTTCGGCACTTGCGCGCAGCCGCCCGCCGAGCACCTGATCTGCAATGGTGCGATCGACAATGCCAGCGGGCTGGCGGTTCTGATCGAGGTTGCGCGGCGACTGAGCAAGGGCCCGCAGCTGGATCGCGACGTCTATTTCCTCGCCACTACGGGTGAGGAACTGGGGCTGCTCGGCGCACAGGCCTTTGCCGAGAACCCACCGATCCCGCTCAAGCAATTTATCGCCGCGTTCAATATCGACAGCGTCGCGCTGGCCCCCAGCGGCCGCCCGTTCGGCGTGGTTGGTGGCGGCATGACACCGCTTGATGCGCAGATTGCGGCGGTGGCCAAACAGCAGAAGAAGAAGATCGTGATCGACGAAAAGGCCAACGCCTACGTCAAGCGACAGGACGGCTGGGCCTTGTTGCAGCACGACGTGCCGGCGGTGATGGTCTCGAGCTCGTGGTCCGATCTCGCCTTGGTCGAACACTTCTTTGATACCGATTACCACCGTCCGAGCGACGTCGTTAAACCGGGGATGGAGCTGGGCGGGGCGGCGGACGACGTGGAGTTTCTCACCGCGCTGGCGCGCTGGTTCGGTGACGCCAAGAAAGTAGCCACCGGCCCCTAGCGGATTTCACCCCGCGCGTTTACATGGGCCGCCACGAATCGAACCGTACGAGGTATTGTGGCTGACATCGACATTCCGCTGGGGCTTACATTCGACGACGTCTTGCTGCGTCCGGCGGAGTCCGAAGTGCTGCCCTCGATGGCCAATACCAGCACCCGGCTGACCCGCGATATCGCGCTCAATATCCCGGTTATTTCCTCGGCGATGGATACTGTGACCGAGGCCGACATGGCGATCGTAATGGCCCAGCTCGGCGGGATCGGAGTGCTGCACCGCAACCTGACGGTCGAACAACAGTGCGCTGCAGTGCGCGCGGTCAAGCGCTTTGAAAGCGGCATGGTGGTCAACCCGATCACCATTTCGCCCGACGCCACGCTGGGCGATGCCCGTGCGCTGATGGAGGCCAACCGCATTTCGGGCATTCCGGTGGTCGAGCACAGCGGCAAACTGGTCGGCATCCTCACCAACCGCGACGTGCGCTTTGCCGACAATCCCAAGCAGCCGGTGCGCGAGCTGATGACGCACGAAGGTCTGGTCACCGTGCAGGCCGGGGTCAGCCAAGGCGAAGCCAAACGCATGCTCCACCAGCACCGCATCGAGAAACTGCTGGTGGTCGATCAAAGTTTCCATTGCACCGGGCTGATCACGGTCAAGGACATGGAACGCGCGGTGACCTATCCTGCGGCGACCAAGGACGCGACCGGACGTCTTCGCGTTGCCGCCGCCACGACGGTTGGTGATGCCGGATTCGAACGGACGGAAGCGCTGCTCGCAGCGGAATGCGACGTGGTGATCATCGATACCGCGCACGGCCACAACAAGGACGTCGCCCGCGCGGTCGAGCGGGTCAAGCGGCTGTCGAATTCGGCGCAGGTGGTGGCGGGCAATGTCGCGACTTACGCGGCGACCCGCGCGCTGATCGACGCCGGGGCCGATGCGGTCAAGGTCGGGATCGGGCCCGGTTCGATCTGCACCACCCGGGTGGTTGCCGGGGTCGGCGTGCCGCAGCTTACTGCAGTGATGGACGCCGCGCGCGCCGCGCGTGACAGCGGGGTTCCGATCATTGCTGACGGCGGCCTGCGGACTTCGGGCGATGCAGCCAAGGCCTTGGCAGCGGGGGCGAGCACGATCATGGTCGGTTCGATCCTGGCTGGCACCGAAGAAGCGCCGGGCGAAACCTTCCTGTACCAGGGCCGGGTCTATAAAAGCTATCGCGGCATGGGTTCGGTCGGAGCGATGGGCCGGGGCAGCGCGGACCGCTATTTCCAGGGCGACATCAAGGATCAGATGAAGCTGGTGCCCGAAGGGATCGAAGGCCAGGTGCCCTACAAGGGACCGGCCAAGGACGTGGTCCACCAGCTGGTCGGCGGGATCAAGGCGGCGATGGGTTATACCGGCTCGGCGACGATTGCCGACCTGCAGGAACGCGCCGAATTCGTCCGGATCACCGGCGCCGGCCTGCGCGAAAGCCACGTCCACGACGTGACTATCACGCGCGAGGCGCCTAATTATCCGACGCAATGATCCTCCCCGGCACGGGGAGGGGGACCATGCGCAGCATGGTGGAGGGGTACGCGCCGTGATCGCTACCTCGCGAAGTTGCAATCACCGCCCGTACCCCTCCACCACCTTCGGTGGTCCCCCTCCCCCGGCGGGGGAGGATTTATGACCCCCGCCGCACGGGTCCAATCGGCGATCGAGCTGCTCGACCTGATCATTGCCGCAGCGCGCGCGCAGGGGGCGAGCGCCGACCGAATCACCGCCGACTGGTTCAAGCAGCGCCGCTACATGGGCAGCGGCGATCGCCGCGCGGTGCGCGAGCTGGTCTATGCGGCGATCCGTATTTGTGGTGAAATTCCGGACAGCGGCCGCGCGGCGATGCTGCGGCTCGCCGAACTCGATACCTTGATCGCAGCGCTGTTCGACGGCTCGCACCATGGTCCGGCACCCATTGTTGCCGATGAGCCGGTGGCGCATGGCGGGATTGCGCCCGAATGGCTCGAACGCCGCCTTGCTGACAGCGGCATTGCGGGTGACGACGCCGCGGCGTTGCTCGAACGGGCGCCGCTCGATGTGCGGATCAACCGGCTGAAGCCGCTGGGAGATTTGCCCTTGATTGGTGAGAGGGCCGCTGCACCAGATGCGCTTCGGTTTCCCGCAGGTACCCCGGTCGAGCAATGGGACGCGTACAAGGACGGGCGGATCGAGGTGCAGGATGCGGGCTCGCAGTTGTGCTGCCTCGCGGTGCATGCTGAGCCGGGCGAAACGGTACTCGATCTCTGCGCCGGGGCAGGGGGCAAGACATTGGCGCTGGCAGCGGCGATGGACAATCGCGGCCGCCTGATCGCTTCTGACACCGACCGCGCCCGGCTCTCGCGGTTGACACCGCGTGCGGAACGGGCGGGGGCAATCAATGTCGAGACCCGGCTTCTCAATCCGGTACGCGAGATGGAGGCGCTGAGCGATCTGGCGACGCAGTGCGACGCCGTGCTGGTCGACGCGCCGTGTTCGGGTACCGGAACCTTGCGGCGCAATCCCGAGGCGCGCTGGCGGCTTACCTCAGCCGAACTTGTGCGGCTCACCGCCTTGCAGGCGCGGCTGCTTGATCTCGCGGCGAGCCTCGTCAGACCGGGCGGGAGGCTGGTCTACGTCACCTGTTCGCTGCTCGATGAGGAAGGCGCTGGCCAAGCCGACAAGTTCCTCGCGCAGCATCCCGGATGGAGTGCTTCCGCCCTGCATCTGCCCGCGGGAAGGCCGCGCGGCCCCGGCATTCGGCTCACCCCGTCGCTTGATGCAACCGACGGGTTTTTCATCGCCTGTTTTGTTTCGCCATGATAACAAACAGGCAAATGCCTACGCTCAAGGAGCAGATCATGCGTTACACTCCCGCTGCCATGGCCCTCGCGCTGGCAGCGCTGCTCACCGCCAGTACCGGTTTCGGTGCACCGCCGGCACCGCTCGATCCGCGCGCCGCCGCGCTGGTCCAGCAAGGCCGCGCCGCGCTGACCGCTGGCAACACCGACGATGCCGTGGCAGATTTCGAAGCCGCGCTGGCGGTCCAGCCGGGACATGTCGCAATTTACCTCAATCTTGCAGAAGCCGCGCGCAAGCAGGGCATGCAGGGCAAGGCGCTGCACTATTACCGGGTCGCGCTGAAGCTTGAACCGAGCAACCAGTACGCCATCGCCGGAGAGGGCGAGGCTTTGGTCGAGAAGGGCGCGGTCGAAAAGGCCAAGCAGAACCTGGCGCGCTTGCAGCAGATTTGCGGTAGCGGGTCGTGCCCGCCGGCCGAGTCGCTCAGCGCTGCAATCGCACGCGGACCGGCGCCGCAGGTGGTTACTGCCGCGCAGATTGAAGTGAAGCCTGAGGTGACGTCTAACTGATCGCGGATCAAGTCCTGAACGGCGATCAGATCAGGTCGCGAAATTCATCCAGAACAGTGCGATAGACCCGCTTCTTGAACGGGACGATGAGGTCTGGCAGCAAGTCGGGATCGACCCACTTCCACTCTTCGAATTCGGCCGGATCATGCGCGTCGAGCCGGATGTGGCTGTCGTCCCCGCCGAACCGCGCGAGCATCCAGTGCTGGCGCTGGCCGCGATACCGTCCCTTCCAAAGCTTGCCGATCAAATCGTCGGGCAGGTCGTAGAACAGCTCCTCGCGGGTCTGCGCGATCAGTGTGACGTGTTCGGACAGCACCCCGGTTTCTTCGGCGAGTTCGCGGTAGGCAGCCTCGTGCAGGTCTTCGCCGTCATCGATCCCGCCTTGCGGCATCTGCCAGTAGACCCCGCCCTCGTCGGGCTGGCCACGCGTGTCGATCCGCCGGCCGACGAACACGAGGCCCGCAGCGTTGACCAGCATGATGCCCACGCAGGGACGATACGGCAGGTTGGTTTTATCTTCGCTCATCGGCGCGCCTTTGGCCGATCAAAGCCCCAACATCAACTTCATTGCGCCCATGATCTTCTCCATGTCGGCTTGCGCGCTGGGCAGGGCCTTGCGGGTGGTGGAGAAATCGTGGGTGAGGCCGGGGAAGTGGAGGTAAAGCGTATCAACCCCGGCTGCGACCAGCTTGGCCGCCATGCGCCGCCCCTGGTCCTGTAGCGGATCGAGCCCCGGCGTGGCGACGATTGCCGGACACATGCCCTCGGCATCGGCGAGCAGAGGGAATGCGCGCGGATTGCCGCTTTCGGGTTTGTAGAGGTCATAAAACCAGTCCATCGCGCCCTTGGTCAGGAAGTGCCCTTCCGCAAAGGTTTCCATCGAGCCGTCCTGCGATTCGTCGGTCGCCGGATAGAGCAGCACTTGCAGCAGCATCGGCGCGGCGGCGGGCTTTGTGCAAAGCGCACGGGCGGTCACCGTGGCGAGATTGCCCCCGGCACTGCCGCCGATGGTGACCAGGCCGGTCACCGTGCGGCTCAGTTCGGCAGGACTTGCGGCGAGCCAGCGCGCGGCGGCCTCGCAATCGTCAGGTGCGGCGGGGAAGGGATGCTCGGGCGCAAGCCGGTAGTCGACGGCCAAGACCGGCAGATCGAGCACATGGCTGAGCTCGGTGCACAGCGAGTTATGCGTGTCGAGATCGCCGATCACATAGCCGCCGCCGTGGAAGAACAGGATCACCGGGCTCGGATCGCGGCCTTCGCGCACATCATAGAACCGCAGCGGAATGGGGCCCGCTGGCCCGGGGCAGGTCAGGTCCTTGATGACGGCGAGTGGGCGCGGATCGGCCTCGGTCATCTGCTTCATCACCAGATAACCGGCGCGCTGTTCGTCGGGAATCATTGCTTCGGGCGGCGGCACCGAGTTCACCAGCGCAAGGAAACCCGCCACATCGGGGCGCACATAGATCGAATCATCGGCCATCGGGAAACCTCTCGCTTTGCTGTTTAAACGAGAGGTTAAATTGCCAATTGCCACTTGACTAGGGGGCCGCACACTTCTCTTGTCGAGGGGCAAATTGGCAGTGCAGCAGATTTTCTTGATTGCACCGCACCGTGTGAGGGAACAAGGGCGCCGCGAGCTGCCAAAATGGCCGCACCCGCGCTCCGCAAGGAAGATAGATGGCTACCAAGCTCGCCGAACCCGAAACAAGCACCGCGAACCACCCTGAAGCCGTAGTCGTCCGATTTGCGGGCGATTCGGGCGATGGGATGCAGCTGACCGGCGGGCAGTTCACCCTGTCGAGCGCGCTCGCGGGTAACGATTTCGCCACTTTCCCTGATTTTCCGGCGGAAATCCGGGCGCCGCAAGGCACGCTGTTCGGGGTCTCGGCGTTCCAGATCAATTTCGGATCGACCGATATCGAGACCGCAGGCGATGCGCCCGACGTGCTGGTGGCGATGAACCCGGCCGCGCTTAAGACCAATGTCGATGCGCTCAAGCCCGGCGGGCTGATCATCGCCGACACCGGTGAGTTCACCAAGCGCAACCTTGAAAAGGCCAAATACGAAGTCAGCCCGATCGACGACGGCAGCCTCGCCAAATGGCAGGTGCTGGCTTTCGACATTTCCGCGCTGACCGTCGAAGCGGTGAAGCCCTATGGCCTTGGCAACAAGGACGCGCTGCGCTGCAAGAACATGTGGACGCTCGGCCTTGCGCTGTGGATGTTCGACCGTGAACGCGGCCCGCTGATCGACTGGCTCAAGGCCAAGTTCGTCAAGCAGCCGGTATTGGCCGATGCCAACATCGCCGCGCTGAACGCGGGCCATGCCTATGGTGAAACTGCGGAACTGGGCGGACAACTGCACAAGGTCCACATCGACGCGGTTGAATCTACTCCCGGGCTTTACCGCACGATCACCGGTGCGGAATCGGTGGCCTTGGGGCTGGTTGCCGGTGCGCAGCTCGCCGGGCTGGAGATGTTCTTCGGCGGCTATCCGATCACCCCGGCAAGCTCGATCCTGCACAGCCTCGTGCGGCTCAAGGAATTCGGCGTCACCACCTTCCAGGCGGAAGACGAGATTGCTGCGATCGCCGCTGCGATCGGTGCCAGTTATGCGGGCAAGCTGGGGGTGACCTCCAGCTCGGGCCCGGGCATCGCGCTCAAGACCGAGGCGATGGGCCTTGCGGTGATGACCGAGCTGCCGCTGGTGATCGTCAACGCGCAGCGCGGCAGGCCTTCCACGGGCCTTCCGACCAAGACCGAACAGAGCGACCTCTATCAGGCGATCTATGGCCGCAATGGCGATACCCCGATCCCGGTGGTCGCCGCGCGCAGCCCGTCGGACGCGTTCGACTGCGCGATCGAGGCCTGCCGTA
This sequence comes from Novosphingobium sp., assembly GCA_046063275.1. Taxonomy (GTDB): domain Bacteria; phylum Pseudomonadota; class Alphaproteobacteria; order Sphingomonadales; family Sphingomonadaceae; genus Novosphingobium. Next base: position 10,775 of record JBJTLY010000256.1, read on the forward strand.
TCGCGACCCAATACATGACCCCGGTGATCCTGCTCACCGATGGCTACATTGCCAACGCTGCCGAGCCGTGGCTGGTCCCCGATCCGGCGAGCTACGCGCCGTTCCCGGTGACCTTCCTGACCGAGCGCAACGGTCCCGATGACACGCTGCTGCCCTATGCCCGCGACGAAAAAGGCGCGCGGCCGTGGATCAAGCCGGGCACGCCGGGCCTCACGCACCGGATCGGCGGGATCGAGAAGAACCCCGGTACCGGCAACCTCGATTACAGCCCCGCCGCGCACCAGACCATGACCGACGCGCGCAAGGCCAAGGTCGATGGCGTGGCGAACAGCATCCCGGCGCAGGACGTTGCGCTAGGCAATACCAGCGGAAAATTGGCGGTAGTCGGCTGGGGCAGCACCTTCGGCCCGATCCACCAGGCCGTCCGCCGCGCCCGCGCCAAGGGTCTCGACGTCAGCCACATCCACGTCCGCCACGTCTGGCCGCTCCCGGCCAATCTGGGTGACTTGCTAAAGGGTTACGAGCGCATCCTCGTCCCCGAAATGAACACCGGCCAGTTCAAGACCGTGCTGCGCGACCAATTCCTGGTCGATGCCAAGCCGCTCAACAAGACCAGCGGCCAGCCGTTCACGATTGCGGAGATCGAAAACGCAATTGAGGTAGCCATGCAATGAAATGGCCTTTCAGGTTAGGCGGAAAAGTCAAACCGAGAGAGGTCACCCAATTGCAGACTGGTGCTGTCTTCGGCGACGATGTATCTGTATATGTAATTGAACTAGCCAAGAAATTTATGGAGTTCATGCGAAATTTAGAGCCCAACTTTTCTAGGGCGTATTACCGATTTGCGATTGAACCGAGTAGATACGGTGCAAACGGTTCGTATCAGTCTGGTGATCTAGTCCACCTTATATCGGCATTTGATAATGAGGCATTTTTCCAAAGCATGAACGAATTAAGTCGATCCCTTGTTGAAAGTTTGAGCAAAAATCGCGGGGTCTTCCTGCTCAGCATCGAGAGCACTTTCGATTACAAAATTGATTTCGACTGGGTTGATTTGGATCGCTGGAGAATTACCAAGCTTGATGGCGCTTCAGGTCTGCCGATCGAATAGGAAGCAAGAAAATGAACGAAATGACCACCATCCCCGTGCCGACCACGCTCAAGCACTGGGAGAGCGACCAGGAAGTACGTTGGTGCCCGGGCTGCGGCGACTACGCGATCCTCAAGGCGGTGCAGCGCACGCTTCCCGAACTTGGTGCGGACCCGGCCAAGACGGTGTTCGTCAGCGGGATCGGCTGCTCGAGCCGGTTTCCGTACTACATCGAAAGCTACGGCTTCCACACCATTCACGGCCGCGCGCCGGCATTTGCGAACGGCATCAAGCTCGCCAATCCGGAGCTCGACGTTTGGATCGTC
>JBJTLY010000257.1:0-13724 GCA_046063275.1 Novosphingobium sp.
CGCCGCGAACTGCTGGACGACATAGGCATCCAAATCGCCGCTGTAGGCGGCGGTGGTAAATTGCCCCTTGGCCGAAGTGCCGCTGATCGCGACTGCCTGTGTGCCGTTGACGAGGAAGAACCCCGCCGGCGCTTCGAAGGCGAGCCGCTCGATCGGATGCTTGAAACTGCGGCCCTCGGCATAGCCTTGCGCCGGCGAATCGCCGTAAGTGAGCCCGGCGATCCGCGAAAGGAAGGTATCGCGGTTGGTCAAACCGGTCGAATTTCCGGCCAGTGCCGCCGCCGTGCGAACGCGCGAAGCCGGATCGGGGTGAGTCGAAGCCCATTCGGGTACCTGATCGCTACTGCCAAGCAGCTTCGAATCGAGCGCGTTCTGGTTGGCGAGGCTCTGCAGGACGGTCGACATCGCGCGCGGATCGTACCCGGCCTTGCGCAAATACTGCACGCCGTAAGCGTCAGCCTCGCTCTCTTGCTTGCGCGAGAACTTGAGCGTCAGGAGCTGCGAGCCCTGCAGGAAGCCCGATTGTAGTAGCTGCCCGATCTTGCTGCCACCGCCCAGCACCACGCCCGAAAGGATCGCACCGATCACCCCGATTACCTGGTTCTTGGTCGCCGCGCTTTGCCGCTGCGCGCTGTGGCGCAGCGCAACGTGTGCGGTTTCATGGCCGAGCACACCGCCCAGCTCCGCCTCATTGTTCATCAGCGAGACGAGCTGGCGGGTGGTGTATATATAGCCGCCGGGAATCGCGAAGGCGTTGTTGATCGAGCTATCGAGCAGCGTCACGGTAAAGTCGCTCGAGCTGTTGCTGAGGCCCGATTGCACCGCGATCTTCTTGCCGACAGTGGCAACATAATCAGCCTGTGGCCCGGTCAACGCGCCGCCATATTCGGCCACCAGCTGGGGATGCGCCTTGGCGCCTTCTGCCTTGTCCTTGGCGCTAATCGATGTCGGCGCGGGGGCAGTCGCGGCGGTCAGATTAGAACCTGTAACGGCGACTGCGACCAATGCCGCGCCCAGCAAGTAACGCGATGTGCGACCCAAATTCATCGATGATCCCCTCTGGTATTGTTGAATGCTTGTCTGACAATAACTCCTGACGCCGCTGAACGATCCCTGACCGGGGTCAGTTATCCCCGATCCGCAGGAAGCGTTCTTCGCGCGCAGCGCGCAACTGGTCGGGCGCCAGCTTGGTCAATTTATCGAGCTCGCTGCCCACAGCCTCGGCCAGTGTCTGCGCTGCCAATGCCGGCTCGCGGTGCGCGCCACCCACCGGCTCGGGCACGATCCGGTCGATCACGCCCAGGGCCAGCAGGTCCTGCGCGGTAGTCTTCATCGCTTCGGCCATCTCGGCGGCCTTGTCGGGCGTGCGAAACAGGATCGAGGCTCCCGCCTCGGGCGAGATCACCGAATAGACCGCGTGCTCCATCATCAACACCCGTTCGGCGCTGGCCACCGCGACCGCACCGCCCGAGCCGCCCTCACCCACGATCACCGCGACCATCGGCACCGGAAGCGCGAGACAAGCTTCGGTCGAACGGGCGATTGCCTCAGCCTGGCCGCGCTCTTCCGCCTCGATCCCCGGGAAAGCGCCCGAGGTATCGACCAATGTCACCACTGGCAGTCCGAACCGACCGGCGAGTTCCATCAGGCGGATCGCCTTGCGATAACCTTCGGGCTTGCCCATGCCGAAATTGTGCTTGATCCGGCTCTGGGTATCGTTGCCCTTCTCGTGCCCGATCAGCATCACCCGGCGACCATTCAATTTGGCGAACCCGCCGATAATCGCCTGATCGTCGCCGAAGTAGCGATCCCCGCCCAGCGGCATGAAATCGGTGAAGGCGAAGCCGACATAATCCACGAAGTGCGGGCGCATCGGGTGGCGAGCGACCTGGGTCTTCTGCCACGGGGTTAGCGCCGCATAGGTGCTGGCGAGAAGTTGCGCGCTTTTCTTTTCAAGCCGAGCGATTTCGGAGCTGATGTCGACATCGCCGCCGGCACCGGCTTCGCGCAATTCGGCGATGCGGGCTTCGAGCGCGGCGACTGGCTTTTCGAATTCAAGGTAGGAAATCATCGGGCTGCGCTACCCCCCTGCGGCACGAACGGCAAGAGGATGGCGTTCATTGACCAGCGCGACGAGCCGCGCGCTGTCGACATGGGTATATATCTGGGTGGTGGCGATATCGGCGTGACCGAGCAGTGTCTGCAACACCCGCAAGTCCGCCCCACCCTCCAGCAAGTGCGTCGCAAAGGCGTGGCGGAGCACGTGCGGACTGACCTTTTCCGGGTCGATTCCGGCGCGCGCCGCCAATGCGCGAAGCAGCTGGAACAGCCGGACCCGGGTAAGATGCCCTTCCCGCGACGAAGACGGAAAGACGAACTTGCCGCCTTCCATCCGCAACGCCAGCCACTGTGACAGCGCGGTCTTGGCGCGGCTGCCGACCGGGACCATCCGCTGCTGCCCGCCCTTGCCGGTAACGGTCAGGAACGGCGCATCGCGCGGGACGGCGCTGATCGGCAGCGATACCAGTTCGGTGGCGCGCAGGCCTGAACCGTAGAGCAGTTCGAGCAGTGCGAGCAGGCGCACCGCCGATGCCTGGCCGCTTTCCGCTTCAAGTTCTACCCGTTCAAACAGCAGTCCAATCTCGGCGTGGCTGAGCAAGCGCGGCAAGGGTCGGCGGCTGCGGGGGCGCGGCAAGGCGCTCGAGGGGTCGTCTTTGCGCCAGCCCTCGTCGACCATGAACCCGCAGAACTGGCGAAGTGCCGAGCATTTGCGCGCGAGGCTCGACGGGGCCAGTCCCGCCCAGGCTGCTCCCAGTGAGGCAATCGCTGCCTGATCGGCGCTGATCAGATCGCCGATCGCCTCCTCTGCACCTTCAAGATCACGGCGATAGGCGAGCAGGGTATTGTTCGCAGCACCGCGTTCGGCGGCAAGCATCGCCAGGTAGGATTCGATCGCCGCTGAGATAACTCAGCCCCGCGCCACCGCTTCGGCGGCGATCATTCTTGCCTCTGCGCCAAGGCCAACGCGATTGAGCGCTGACACGATGTGGTAAAGGTTGAAGCTGGTCATCTTGTCCCAGCCGCTGCCCTGCATCCCCGCGCCCGCGAGCAGTACCACCAATTCGCGGTTGTTGAGGTCAGCAGCCTGATCGATCAGCCGGCTCCACTTGGTCTCGCGGCCCAGTTCGACCCCGAGCTTGCCGGCAAAACTGCCCGCAGTCGGAGCATCGACTCGGCCCAGACCGGCAAGACCCGCCAGCAGGAACCGTGACTTGCGGTAGCCCGCGCTCTTGTCGTTGCCGTAGAATGTCGACAGCGCCGAGCCATCGACGGGGCTCGAGCGCGTCGGCGCGGCGAGTGCCAGCTGTCCCCAGGCGAGCGAACCGGTATCCGCTTGCGGTGACCAGCGCAGCGCGTTCTGATCAAGTCCCGCGGCGAGCATCGAAGCAATCAGCTCGGGCGCCTGTTCGGCATAGTCACCCATCACCGGAAGCCGCGCGGCGGCGTAGGCGGTTAGTACCTGGCGCGAATAACGCGCTTCCTCGTCCGCGGCGCCGTCCCAGAGGGCGCGCATCGCGGTCAGGCGTTCAGCGGGTTGGTCGGCGACATAGGCACTGCGCAGGGTGTCAGCCGCCTTGGCCCAATCTCCGTTGATATCGTCCTGCGAATAGATCTGGCTGTAGAGATCGACCATCGCGCTGCTTGAAAGGATCCCGGCAGCCGCAGCGCGGTCGGCCCCGGCAGCGCGGGTTTCAAGGCCGAGCATCGGCGCCGTAGCCTGGACATAGGCGTAACGCTTGGGCAGGTCCTTGGTCAGCGAATCCGGAGGGGTCAGGCCTACCGCGATGGCCAGTGCATAGCGCCACGGATTCATGTCCGAAACGCCGTCCCACTCGATCGTCACCGCCTGCCGTGCCTTGCCCGCCGAGCCGGCGTAGCGCTGAGCCAGCAGCACATCGATCTTGGGCCATCCGCCTTCACCGACCATGCGGTTGAGCTGCGATTGTGCGGTCGGACCATCGCCCTGGAATGAAGAGCAGATCGCCTGGAGCGCGCGCCAATCGGCATCTTTGCGCTGCGATCCGATTACCGCGGTGACCGGACATATCCCAGTGATGTCGGCGGTGAAGGCATAGGCATCCATCGCCGCCTGGGTCAGCGCCGGGGTGTAGTTGCCGGCATCTACGTCTTGGACCAGTTCGCGCGCGGCTTCGCCTTCACCCATGCGGACCAGCAGGCTGGCGCGTCCGGCTGCGAAATCTGCAGGGTTCATGCCCTCTGGCGCATCGAGCCGCGAGGCCAGCGCGCGGCGCAACAGGATATGACCCCAGCGCGAAACGACCTGGCCCTTGTTGCCATTGAGCAGCGCCATGACAAGCTGAGGGTTCTGCTTCGCGACCGATCCGGCGGGCATGCCGCCCTCATCCTCAGCAAGGATGCCGACTTGCTTCATCGAGCGGCGCGCGGCTGCGGGCATGTCGAACTTGGGTTTGAGACCGAGCAATTCATCGAGCTGGTCGGGGCTCATCGTCTCAAGCTCGTGCAGCGACGGAATCTTTGCCCCGGAAGGCAAGGTTGGTCCCGCCGGACGCGCACCATCTCCGGGCGATCCGCTCGAAGGAAGCGGCTGGACAACAGCGCCGGGGGCATCGGGCCGCGCCGGGGTGCCAGGCTTGGGCGTGTTCGTCTTGGGCTTCTCGAACCCCGGGGGCAGCAAGGATTCAGGAGAATCCTGCGCCATGGCAAGCGCAGAGCTAAGCAGAAGCGCCGCTCCGGCAGAAAGCAAAAGGGCGCGCCTCACCGGGTGACCTGCGGCAGTGTTGCAGGTTCAGACTGTTCAGTGAGCGGACGCAGTCCGGCGTCGGACCATGCCCAGAGGCAAAGCGCCGCCAGCAGCACAAAAACGCCAAGCGCCAAGATCCAGCTTCTGCGCACCTGTACCGCCACGAGCGACCTCTTCTCCCAAACTTGCACTGCCGGTTAGCCCATCTATAGGCGGGGCCGCAATGGAGCTTGAGCTAACTCCCGACAAAATCGCCGCTTTGGCGCGGCGGATCGACCGGCCGGTGGTGCTGGTCGGGATGATGGGTGTGGGCAAGACCAGCGTCGGGCGTCGTCTCGCAGCGCAGTTGCACCTGCCGTTCACCGATGCCGACGACGAGATCGTCCATGCCGCGCAGATGTCGATCCCCGAGATTTTCGAGCAATACGGCGAAGCCTATTTCCGCGACGGCGAGCGGCGGGTGATCGGCCGGCTTGTCGCGCAGGGCCGCGGCGTGATCTCGACCGGCGGCGGTGCCTTCGTAAATCCTGAAACACGCGCACTGATTCTCGACAAGGCCATCGCCGTGTGGCTCGACAGCGATATCGAAGTCCTGCTCGAGCGGGTCGGCCGCAATTCCAATCGCCCGCTCCTCAAGAACGGCAACCCGCGCGAGACGCTGACCCGGCTCAAGACCGAGCGCGAGGCCGCCTATGCCGAAGCGCCGATCCATGTCAAAAGCGGACCGGGTCCGCATGGCCGCGTGGTGGGCGCGGTGCTCAAGGGGATTGAAGCATGGCTGTAATCCCGGTCGAATTGGCGGGCCGCGCATACGAGGTGCGCGTTGCTGCCGGCCTGCTGGCCGACCTGCCGCAACAATGCAGCCCGCGCCTGCGCAAGCGCCGCGTTCCGGTGATCACCGATGCCAACGTCTATGCCGCTTGGGGCCCGGCGGTCGAGCATGCGCTGCATCAAGGCGGCCACGAAGCCGTATGGCGCGTGCTGCCCGCAGGCGAGGCGAGCAAAAGCTGGGAGCAACTCGCCGCGACCACCGACTGGCTGCTGGCCGAGGAAGTCGAGCGCGGCGATGCGGTGCTGGCGCTGGGCGGCGGGGTGATCGGCGACCTCACCGGTTTTGCCGCGGCGATTCTCAAGCGCGGGTGCCAATTCATCCAGCTGCCCACCACGCTGCTGGCGCAAGTCGATTCGAGCGTCGGCGGCAAGACCGCTATCAACACGTCCGCAGGCAAAAACCTGATCGGCGCGTTCCATCAGCCGGCGCTGGTGCTCGCCGACCTGGCGGTACTCGACACCCTGCCCGAGCGCGAACTGAAGGCCGGCTACGCCGAAGTGGTCAAATACGGCCTGCTTGGCGATGCGGATTTCTTCGCCTGGTGCGATACCAACGCCGCAGCGATGCTGGGGGGCGATCCCGCGTTGCGCGAATATGCGGTGGCGCATTCGGTCATGGCCAAGGCGCGGATCGTCGCCGCCGACGAGCGCGAAACCTTGGGCCTGCGCGCGCTGCTCAACCTTGGCCACACCTTCGGCCACGCGCTTGAAGCGCAGACCGGCTTTTCCGACCGGCTGCTCCACGGTGAGGCGGTGGCGCTGGGCATGGTGCTCGCTGCGCGCTTCTCTGCGGTGCGGGGGCTGCTACCACGTGCCAGCGCCGAACACGTTGCACGTCACTTCGCCGAGCTGGGCATGGCAAGCGAGATCGCCAGCCTGGGCCTCAACTGCAACGGCGCGGCGCTCACCGCGCATATGCTGCATGACAAGAAGATGGATGCCGGCACCCTGCCCTTCGTTTTGCTGAAGGGGCTGGGCGAGGCATTTCTGGCAAAAGACGTTGCACTGGAAGACGTTGCGGCGTTCCTCGATGCGGAGTTGCGACGCTAGCCAAACAAGGCGATCGACTGCATTCCCACCGCCACCGCTTCGCCGCGGGTGTTCCAGATCGCCATGTCCTGGCTCGAGCAGCCCTTCTCGGCATAGTTGCCGAGCGCGCGGAGCAGGAACCAGCCGTCATCGGTTTCGGGCAGCGGGGTGAGCAGGTTGATCAGCCAGGTCATCGAGCTGATCGGCGCAGGACCGGTGAGTGGCATCACGCCGGGTGGCAGGGCATCGGCGAGCAAAATCAGCGAGACCATCGGATCGAGCCCCTCGACATCCTTGATGCGTTCCCACCAGCACACTTCGGGCCTTTTTTCGTCTGGCTGCGGCAAGGCGAAGCGGCGATCGAGATTGGGGGCGAAGCTGGGCCCGGCGCGTTCCGGAAGTGGAACTGCGGAATCGAGCGGGATGACTCCCGGAGGCATCGGCACATCGTGCAGATGCAATGCGCTTGCCTCTACCGGCCCCATGAACACGAAAGTGGCAGTCAGCCCGATCCCCGCTTCATTCGAAACCTCGGCGTCGATCCAGGTGGCGTTACGCCCCTTGCGCAGCACCCGCGCACGCACTTCGACATCGCCCGAGAGAGGGCCGACGAAGTTGACCGTGGCCGAGCGCAGCGGCGGCAGATTCTCGCCCAATTTCTGCGCTGCTACCAAGGCCAGTGCAGCTGAAAAACCACCGTAAGCAGTCCGCCCCTGCATCCAATTTTCGGGGACGGTGACAGCGAAACCGCCGTCGATCGGGCGCGCGGCGGCGAGGGTTGCGGGAAGGCTCATCCACTTTCCATTGACGTAAACGGAAAGCAGGTCAATCCTCTCCGCATGACGAAATTCATCGACCTTTCGATCCCGATCACCACCAAGGTCGTGTCCGACCCGCCGGTGATGCTGCCACAGATCAGCTATACCGATCACAGCGAGAGTTGGCAGCAGATCGCGCTGTTCTTCCCGGGCCTGACCAAGGAAGATCTGCCTGACGGCGAAGGCTGGGCGGTGGAATCGCTGACACTATCAACGCACAACGGGACTCACATGGACGCGCCATGGCATTACCATTCGACTACTGACAGCGGCGCAAGGCGAGCCCCAACAATCGACGAAGCCCCGCTCGACCGGTTCTTCCGGCCTGGGGTGAAGCTTGATTTCAGCGCGCTCCCCGCCGGGACCGTGGTCACCGCGGCGCAAGTCGAGGCGGAACTGGCGCGGATCGGCTACGAACTCCAGCCGCTCGATATCGTGCTGGTCAAGTCGGGTGCGGTCTATGGCACCGATAATTTCACCGATCAGGGCGTCGGGCTCGGCGCTGAAGCCACGCTGTGGCTGACCGAACGCGGGGTCGAGGTGTCGGCACCGACGCCTGGTCATGGGACGCACCATTCAGCCACACCGCGCGGCGCTGGGGCGAAAAGCGCGATCCGGCAATCATCTGGGAAGGCCACAAGGCCGGCCGCATCCGCCCTTATTGGCAGATCGAAAAGCTCACCAATCTGGAGAGCCTGCCGCCTTACGGCTTCACCTTCAGCTGCTTCCCGGTCAAGATCGACGGGGCCAGCGCGGGCTGGATCCGCGCAGTGGCCCTGATCGACGACTAGACCTTCACCACTCCGTGCTCGATCAGACTGCGCGCGCAGTCGACGATCGACTCTTCGGGCGGGCGAGGCTTCCAACCAAGAACCGATTGCGCGCGGGCCGAGCTGGTCGCGCGGGTGCGGCCAAGTTCGCCCAGCAGTTGCCGCGCGGGGGGCATGAACCACGACAGCACGTGCACCGCCCAATCGGGCATGTTGCGGGTCGGCACCTTGCGCGCTTGCGGGCCGAGTTTTTCGTGCAAGACCGCCGCCATGTCGGCAAATTTGAAGAATCGCCCCGAACTACCGAGGAACCGCCCATCCCGAACCTTGTCGGCAGAGGCTTCCAGCGCGAGCACGTGCAGATCGGCAATATCGCGCAGGTCGACGATGCTGAAACCCACATCGGGCAAGGCCGGGATCGAGCCGTTGAGCAGCCGCAGCACCGGTTCGACCGATGCTGCAAAGTCACCGCCCTGCACCGGCCCCAGCACCATCACCGGGCAGACCGCGCAGTATTCCATGTCCCCGCCCTCGGCTGCGACCCAGTCGCGCGCGGCGCGTTCGGCGATGGTCTTTGACTTGATGTAGGGCTGGACCCCCGGCGCATCGACATTGGTCCAGTCGTCTTCGTTATACTCGCTCTTGCCCGCCGGGTGGCCATAGGCAATCGCGGCCGCAGACGAGGTCATGACGAAACGCTTAACCCCAGCCGCCTTGGCAAAGCGAAGCGCGCGCAAGGCACCCTCGCGTGCCGGCACAATGAGGTCGTTCTCATCCTTGGGCACTTCCGCTGGGAACGGCGAGGCCATGTGGCACACCGCGTCGCAGCCCGCCATCGCCTCGGCCCAACCGTCGTCTTTCATCAGATCGGCGGCGAAGAACTTGAGCGTTGCGGGCGAACCGCCAAGCTGCGGGCGCAGCTCGGCCTCGCGGGCCAGGCTGCGCACCGTGGTGTGGACCGTCCACCCCTTCGCGAGCAATTGGCGGATCGTTTCACCCGCAATATAGCCGCTGCCGCCGCTGACCATGACTGTACCTGCCATCGTATTTCTCCTGTCAGAACTTGAGCATGATCCGCCGCACCAATGCAGGCGAGATCGAATGGATTACTTGCAGCAGCTTGACGAGGCCAACATTGACCTCATTCGCGCCGCGTTCGATCCCCGCAACGATTTGCCGCGCGCATTCAGCAGCCGACAACTTGCCCCCTTCGCGCCCGGCATTCATCTGGGTGTCAACCACCGGGGGCAAGGCTTCAAGGACCCGCACATTTGTGCCCCGGAGCTGCTCGCGCAAGGCGAGCGTATAACTGCGCAATCCAGCCTTGGTCGCACAATAGACCGGCGTGCCCGCAGCAGGAGCCAGCGCCAGTCCCGATGTAACATTTACGATTGCCGCCTCAGGCCGGGATTGTAGCACCGGCATCAGCGCGCAGATCAAATGGATCGGCGCATCGAGATTGAGGAAAATCGTCGTATCGGCGGCGACAGGATCGGGCGCGCTCACGCGGAAATCATGATCGACCAAAGCCCCGGCATTGTTGATCAGAATGTCGATCGGGCGGCCCGCCAAACCATCGATCAGCACCGTGATCCCCGCCGGAGTGGACAGGTCCGCCGCGATCACCTCGAAACCGGCTGCGCGGGTCGCCGCGATCTTCTCGGCACTGCGGCCCTGGGTGATCACGCTCGCCCCCTTGGCGCGCAATTGCCGGATCAGCTCGGCCCCGATTCCGTCGGTGCCGCCGGTCACCAGCGCCGTCTTGCCGCTCAATTGCATTGCCTGCTCCCCATATTTTGGAGGGGAGCCTAACCGTTTGGTTGCGAAACGCAACTTAGCCTTCTTCGCGCCTTAAACGGCCTTTAACCATGGTCTGTGCATGATGCCGATCGAGCGCGGGTTTCCGCTCGTATGGGGGCGCTTCAGATGGAAGACCGGGGAGTGATCAGTCGCCCGCTCTCGCACGCGCTCGATGCGCTGCGCGCGGTTACGGCGCTGATCGTGGTGCTTGGCCATAGCCGCCCGGTCGGATTTTATGTCGGTCCGTTCGCCTTTCCCTGGGTGATGCACCACGCGGCGGTGATCGTGTTTTTCGTGCTCTCGGGCTTCGTCATCGCGAATGCCGCGCAGGCCCGCGAAACCAGCCTTGCCAAATTCGCGGTCGCACGGATTTCGCGAATCATCCCGGTGGCCTGGCCGGCACTGCTGCTGGGTACCGCCGTGTGGGCCTTCAACCGGTCGATCGGCGGGCCGGACATTCCGCAAGATCCGGGTTACCAGACCGGGAGCGTCGCGAGCCTGCTCTATCCGCTGGTGTTCCTGAGCGAGCTCCCGCAGGCCAGCGGGCCGGTGTGGAATTCGCCCTATTGGTCGTTGTGCTACGAGGTGTGGTACTACGCACTGTTTGCCGCTGCCATATTCCTGCGCGGTTCGCGCCGGGTGCTGTGGCTGGCAACGCTGGCCTTGCTCGCAGGGTTCAACGTGCTGATGCTGATGCCGGTCTGGCTCGCCGGAGTGTGGCTGGCACGTCAGCTCCCGCGCTTGACGCTCTCGCCGCTGCAGGGCGCGCTGTTGGTCGGGCTCGGCTGCTGGTTTTTCCTGTTGTTCGCCGGCCTCGCCGAACCGCTCCTGATCATGACCATGAACAAGGTGCCGATCGCTGCGCTCAACGCGAGTTATTCGCGAGTGTGGCTGGCAGACTGGCTAATGGCCCCAGCGCTGGTCGCCGTGTTTGCGGGACTAGGCCCGCTGGCGGCGCGCGCTGCCCCGCTGCTCGAACGCTGCGCGCCGACCATCAAGCTGCTCTCGGGAAGCTCGTTCACGCTCTACCTGATGCACTGGCCAGTGATGTGCCTGTTGATTACACTGGGCATCCAGGCGCACAGCATGTGGACCCTGACGCTGCTCATCGCCGGGCTGCAGGGCCTGGCCATTGTCGGCGCGAGCCTGTTTGAACGGAGGTGGACCCCGCGGCTGCGCAAGGCGCTGACAGCGGCCATGGAACGCCGCAGTCAGGCCCAGGCCCAGGCTCAGGCCTAGCGCATCAGCACCAACTCTTCGGACATCGACGGATGTAATGCCACCGTCGCATCGAAATCGGCTTTGGTTAGCCCGGCGCGCACGGCAATGGCCACCGCTTGCAGTATCTCGGGCGAATCCGGCCCAATCATGTGGACACCGATCACCTTGTCGGTGCTGGCATCGATAACCAGTTTGTAGAGGCCGCGTTCGTGACGGCTGGCGAAGATGTTTTTCATCGGACGGAAGTCAGCGGTGAAAATCTTGACCGCGCCGGCGAGCTTCTCACGCGCTTGGCTTTCGGTGAGGCCTACCGAAGCAAGCGGCGGCTGTGAGAAGACTGCCGAGGGGATCGCTTCGTAATCGGTCGCACGCGGGGTGCCACCGAACACCGTATCGGCAAAGGCGTGGCCTTCACGGATTGCGATCGGGGTGAGCTGGACCCGGTCGGTCACATCGCCCACCGCGTAGATGCTGTCACACGAGGTTTTGCTGAAGCTGTCGACCGGGATCTCGCCGCCCTCGCCCAGCACGATCCCGACGCTTTCGAGGCCAAGTCCTGCAGTCTTCGGCTTGCGCCCGGTCGCGACCAGAACGACGTCCGCGCAGAATGGATCGTGGTCGCCGGCGGTGACCATCAGCGAACCATCAGTCTGCTTCTCGACCTGCTTGAGCGGCGAATTGAATTTGTATTCGATCCCGCGCGCCAGGGTGATCTGCAGCAACCGGTCGCGCAGCGACGCATCGTATCCGCGCAGCACCGTCTCGCTGCGGTTGACCACGGTGACATGACAGCCAAGCGCGTTGAAAATGCCTGCGAACTCCATCGCGATATAGCCCGCGCCCTGAATCACCACCCGCTTGGGCAGAGCGGGCAAGTGGAACACTTCGTTTGAGGTGATGCAGTGCTCGTTGCCTTCGAATTCAGGCATCACCGGCCAGGCGCCGACCGCGATCAGGATATACTTCGCGCTTATCTCGCGCCCCGAGGCAAGCCTGACCGAATGCGGCCCAGTCACCACCGCGCGTTCGTGGAAGTGTTCGACCTTGTTGTTGTCGAGCGTCGAGATGTACGCGGTCTCCAGCCGGTCGACATCGCGCAGTACGGTATCGCGCAGCACGTTCCAGTCGAACTTCATCCCCTCAACTGACCAGCCGTAATGCGCCGCGTCCTGCAGTTCCTCAGCAAAGTGCGAGCCATAGACCAAGAGCTTCTTGGGCACGCAGCCGCGGATCACGCAGGTCCCACCGACCCGGTATTCCTCCGCCACCGCCACCCGCGCGCCGTGCGACGCCGCGATCCGGCTCGCCCGGACCCCGCCCGAACCGGCACCGATCACGAATAGGTCAAAATCGTAGTCTGCCATCACTTGCTCCCGTCGCGGCGACGATATGGGGCGGGAGTGGTCATTTTGCCAATCGTAATTCATGCCAAGCGTGATAGGCCCAGCCTCAAATCCGACAACGGAGCCGCAATGCACATGCGAAATCAGATTCTGGCGAGTTTTGCCTCAAGTGCCTTGCTGGCAAGCTGTGCAACAGCTTCGCAGACTTCGCCCTCCGGACTTGAGGAGCTTCTACAGCAGACAAAATTTGTTCGCACCGCCTGCTATACCGGTGTCGATACGCCCGAAGACCTCCGCCCGCTCACCGATGCGGTCAATTCGGCGATCCGCGACGTGTCTAATCTGGCCAAACCGCGTGATCCCGATCGGGTCAAGAAGCGGCTGCAGACACTGATCGGCGAAGTTGACCAATTCGCGACTGAGGATCGTGAGGAAAGCTACCGCTATGCCATACGCATCTGGCGCGCATCAGGATTCAAGGGCGAATCTGGCCTCTTTTCAAAGAAAGATGCAGACGTGCTGGCCGAAATGCCGGGTTGCTGAGCCTGCCTTAGCTCACTTGATCCCCGCCTCGGCCAGCAGTGCCTCCGTGCTGGCATCAAAGGTCGCCCCGCCAGCCACGATGCTCTTGGCAATCTCCTTGCCCAGTTCGACCCCGAATTGGTCGAACGAGTTGATCCCCAGCATCACCCCGTTGGCAAAGGTGCGGTGCTCGTGGAAGGCGATCAGCGCGCCGAGCGTGGCAGGGTTGATCTCCTCGCACAGGATCGTCGCCGAGGGACGGTCGCCGGGATAGGCGCGCGCGCCGTCGGAGCTTGCCTTGCCAGCCATCAGCGCCGCGCCTTGCGCGAAGCAATTGGCGAGGAGGTTGTGGTGATGGTCCGAGGCGAGTTCGTCGCCCGGCTCGATCGCGGCGATGAAATCCACCGGCACCAGGTTGGTGCCTTGATGCAACAACTGGAACACCGCGTGCTGCGCGTCGGTCCCCACCCCGCCCCAGGTGATTGGCGCGGTTGGGCGGCCTACCGGTGATCCATCGAGCTTCACCGACTTTCCGTTCGATTCCATTTCGAGCTGCTGGAGGTAGCTCGGCAAGAGCCGCAGCCGCTCGTCATAGGCGAAGCAAGCC
>JBJTLY010000258.1:0-9633 GCA_046063275.1 Novosphingobium sp.
AAACCGGGGTCCCCAATGCGCAAATTGCTGGTCACATCTCTTCTCCTCGCCGCCGCTCCGCTCATCGCCCAACCGATCGATCCGATGGCGAACGACAAGGTGCCGAGCTACGATTGGGTGCGACCGCAGGCCGACTATGCCCGCCGCGAGGTGATGACGCCGATGCGCGACGGGACCACGCTCTGCACCGTGATCGTGTTCCGCAAGGGGACCAGGGACGCGCCGATCCTCTTGAGCCGTACACCCTATGACGCTAACGGCGCGGCCAGTCGCAACCGCAGCCAGAAGATCGAAGAGATCTTGCCGGTGATGGACGCGCCGTTCGTCAACGATGGCTATATCCGGGTCTATCAGGACGTGCGCGGGCTGCATAAGTCGGAAGGCGACTATGTGATGGTCCGCCCGCTGTCGGGCCCGCTCAACAAGACCGGGATCGACAATTCGACCGACGCTTACGACACGATCGACTGGCTGGCCAAGAACGTGCCCGAAGGCAACGGCAAGGTCGGGATCATCGGTTCGAGTTACCTTGGCTTCACCTCGTTGATGGCGCTGATCAACCCGCACCCGGCGCTGAAAGCCGCGGTGCCGCAATCGCCGATGGTCGATGGCTGGATGGGCGACGACTGGTTCCACAACGGCGCCTTCCGCACCTTCGGCTTCGATTACGATCTGGGCCAGACGGTCAAGGAAGGTGGCGGTAACGTGCCGGTGGGGACCGGCGACGAATACCAGACCTATCTCGACGCGGTCTCCTCGGGCGGGTTCGCGCGCACCTGGGGAATCGACCAGCTGCCCACCGTGCGCAAGATCATGGCGCACCCGGCCTATGACCAATACTGGCAGGAACAGGCGATGGACAAGCTGCTCGCCATGCGCAAGCTGACGGTGCCGACGCTGGTCATGCTTGGCCAGTGGGATCAGGAAGACAGCTACGGTGCGCCGGCGGTTTTCAAGGCGGTCAAGGCGGCGCAACCCGACGCGCCGATCACGCTCGGGATTGGGCCGTGGCGGCATTCGGGGACCAATTATGTCGGCATGGCGCTGGGTCCGCTGCATTTCGAGGGTGATACCGCGCTGCAGTTCCGGATGAACTGGATCAAACCGTTCTTCGAGTGTCGCCTTAAGACCAACCCCGCGCCGTGCAAGGCGATGCCCGCCGCGATCACGTACGCAACCGGCACCAACACGTGGGAGACCGACGCCAAGTGGCCGGCGGGCACCGAAACTCCGCTCTACCTGACCGACAAGTTCGGCCTCAGCTTCACAAAGCCGGCAGCGGGGAGCGACAGCTATGTGTCCGATCCGGCCAAGCCGGTGCCGTTCGTGCCGCGCCCGGTGCACATGGACGGCGATGCCTGGCGCACCTGGCTGGTGCAGGACCAGCGCTTCGTCGAAGGGCGGCCCGATGTGCTGAGCTATTCGTCGCAGGTGCTGACTCAACCGGTCCACATCAAGGGTGCGCCGCGGGTCGATCTTCACGCCGCCACCTCAGGTCAGGACAGCGACTGGGTGGTCAAGCTGATCGACGTCTATCCGGCAGAGCTCAGCGTGAGCCCTGACCTCGCCGGATATGAGCTCGGCATCGGGATCGAGATCTACCGCGGCCGTTATGTCAGCGGCTTCGCCACCCCCGCGCCGCTGAGGCCTGGGCAGACCTACAGCTTTGGTTGGTCGCTGCCCAATGTGAACCACGTGTTCCTGCCGGGCCACCGGATCATGGTGCAGGTCCAGTCGAGCCTTTACCCGCTTTACGATCGCAACCCGCAGACTTGGGTCCCGTCGATCTTCGATGCGTCCGCCAGTGCCTACAAGAAGGCGACCCAGACCGTGCGCTGGGGCGGGAATGAGGCGAGCGCGATCTACCTGCCGCTGGTCAGCGACTAGCGCGCGGTCCGCGCCGAAGCCGCCAGCATCTGCTGGCGCAATTCAAGCACGTCATCGGGATCGAAGCGGGAAAGGTCGGCGAGTCCGACGATCTCGTCCTCGCCGAAGCAGTTGGCCAGGTCGATCTCCTGCGCGCGGACGCGCTCGCCGGTGGCCAGCGAGAAAAACGTTCGCACCCTGGGCTTGGCGTAGTCGTTGCTATCCTGGTCGACGACCATCGCCAGCCGTCCGCTTTTAAGCTCGACCATGGTGCCGATCGGGAAAGTGCCGATGCAGCGCACGAAGGCTTCGAACAGCACCGGATCGAACTTGCCGGGCATTTCCGACATGGCCTGCAGCACCGCGCCGGGATCGACCGCCAGGCCTGCCGTGCTGGCGCTCGCCAATTCGTCATAGGCATCGCAGATCGCTGCCATTCGGCTCAGCAGCGGGATGTCGCCGCCGATCCGCCGGTCGGGATAGCCGCTGCCATCGTTGCGTTCGTGATGGTGCAGCGCGGTCAGCGTGATCTTTTCGGGCAGGCCGCTGGCGGTGAGGAAATTCTTGCCCAGCGTGGTGTGCGTGGCGAGCACATCTTGCGGCAACCGGCGATGGTCGCCGCCCACGCTCGCAAGGTCGACCGGCAGGTGGTTGATTCCGACGTCGAACAACAGCCCGGCCATTCCCGCCTCGCGGACCTCACCCGGAGAAAGCTTCAGCGCCCGGCCAAGCGAGATCATCAGCGCCGAGCAGGCGAGCGAATGGCGATAAAGGAATTCGTTGTCGTGCTTGCAACGCATCAGCCCGTTGAAGGCATGCGGGTTGCGCTGGACCGAGGCGAAGATGTCCTCGATCACCGGCTCTACCGCCTCAGCCCGGACGGTTCGTCCCAGCCGCGCTTCGAGGAACACCTTGGAGATGACCTTGCGCCCGTGATCGGCGACGCGTCCGGCGTGGCCAAACTCGCGCGCGGTGGTCTGCGGCGCAGTCGAGCGATAATCGAACGCGGGCGGCTGACCCAGCGCTGGCCGCGCCCGCGGAGCGGCGGCCGCGCGGGCACCGTCGTCGTTCTGCGCCTGCGGCACCGGGCGCGGGCGCACGTCCTTGCCCTTCTCGATATCGATCACCACCGCCGCGATATCGGCGTCGCGCAGGTCGCGCAGCGTGCCGGTGTCGGTCAGGACGAATTTGGTCTTCCAGAACGGATGCTTGAGCCAGCTCCCTTCCAGCTTGTGCACGAACATGCCCAGTTCGACTTCGGATGGAGCGATCCGTTTCAACATGTCGTCAGCGTCCCCTGCAAAGCAATGCATTGGCGGTAGTGCGGGGGTGCTGCGACATGGTGAAGCCAGCTTACGCAATGCTGCGTAGCGGTGGCACTAACGATCCGGGAAATGCGCTGGCTGGGGCGGGAGGATTCGAACCTCCGAATGCCGGTACCAAAAACCGGTGCCTTACCACTTGGCGACGCCCCAGCACGAGCGAGCGGCGCTCATAGCAGAGCAAGCGGGCAAGGCAACCGGCCTCGGTGGGCGGCTAGAGCGTGCCGGGCTTGAGCGTGTCAAAGTCACTCGCGTCGTGGCGTTCGCGCAGGAAGGTGCCTTCCTCGCCGCCCATCGCGCGGTTGACCAGCATCCCGCGCTTGGTTGCTGGGCGCGAGGTCAGCTCCATCACCCAGCGCCCGACGTTCTTGTATTCGTCGAGGCTGAGGAAGGTCTTGGCGTCGTTGTAGGCCAGCCCGCGGTACAGCGCGCCGAGCCACGGGACGGTGGCGAAGTCGGCGATGCTGATCTCGTCCCCGGCGAGGTAGGGCACCTCGGCCAACCGCTTGTCGGCCACGTCGAACAGCCGCTTGGTCTCCATCGAATAGCGGTCAATCGCGTACTCGATCTTGACCGGGGCATAGGCATAGAAGTGCCCGAACCCGCCGCCGATGAACGGCGCGCTGCCCATCTGCCACATCAGCCAGCTCAGGCATTCGGCGCGGCCTTTGGCGTCGGTCGGGATGAAGGCGCCGAACTTCTCGGCCAGGTGCAGCAGCATCGCCCCGCTTTCGAACAGCCGGATCGGTTCGGGGCCGGAGAGGTCGAGCAGCGCGGGGATCTTCGAATTGGGATTGATCGCGACGAAGTCCGAACCGAACTGATCACCTTCGCCGATGTTGATCAGCCACGCATCGTATTCCGCGCCGCTGTGCCCGGCCGCGAGCAACTCCTCGAACATGATCGTCACCTTCATGCCGTTGGGCGTGCCGAGCGAATAGAGCTGGAACGGATGCTTGCCGCGCGGCAGCGTCTGCTCCTTCTGCGCGCCCGAAGTCGGCCGGTTGATCGCGGCAAAGCGCCCGCCATTCTCCTTGTTCCAGGTCCAGACAGGGGGCGGGGTGTATTCGGTATCGGACATTGGGCAGGTTCCTTGGAACTCGATTGCAACGAGCAACCTGTGTGGGGCTGCCGCGGCCGTCACGCAAGGGGTTGCACGCAGCGCACCCTAACTTTGGGAAGCCAGGGTGCGCTGCGAGCAGCGGGTTGATTGTGGTGTCCTGGCCCTAGTTGATCCGGCCCAGCGCGGTTGGCGCATGCAGTGTGGTGAACGCGCGCGCTGCCTTCTCGTCACCGAGCACTGCGACATCGATCGTGCACGCCTCAAGCAGTGCCTTGTCCTTCACGCCTGCTTCCAGACAAACGGCGCGCGCCTTCCGGGCCAATTCAGGGTTGAGATTGCGGACGGTCAAGGGGCGCCGTGGCTGGCTGTTTTCCGACGCCCTGCCGCAAACGTCGAGCAAGGATCGTCCGTTCGGAACACGCCAGCTTTCGCCGTATTTTCCGTAAAACGCCGTAAAATTGTAGGGTGATGTGTAGGTTGTACCGTCACGTGGGGTCAGCACGGTATTTGCGCGACCACTGCTGGCCAGCAATCCGCGCACTCGCACGGGCCATTTGCCCAGACCGACGGTCGCATCGATATGGCTGCCTAACAGCTCGGCGCGCAGGGAATTACCCTGCGGATCGACCATAAGGACGATGTTGCCGACACGGCGAACGCCAGACCCATCGCCCAGATCGAGGGTTTGCCCGTCCCCCAGCGCGTGACTCTCGTTGCCGATCATTACGACGGGCTCTTTCGCCGAGCACACCGCGACATCGAATTTTCCAAGCCTTGCCGCAACCGCCTGATTAACCGCGGCGTCTGGCCAGGTCGGGGCTCCGGAAATTTGCCGTGCCTGCGCTTCGAATCCACCGGTTTGAGCGAGAGTGAAATCACCGGTCGCCTGGAAATCGTAGAACAGGCCTGTGAAAGTCCGCAAATGGGTATCTCCCAGCCCGCTTGCACCGACGCAACTTGCGGCGGTGGCGGGCATGTTGGTCTGGGTAAACCGCACCCCGGGCGAAGCGAGTGGACCCGCCGCGCTCATGCCGCTCAGCGTCAAATTGTTGGTTTCACCCGTAAACGAACTGAGCGCGCAGGTTGGTGCAGTGGTGGTGCCGTTATGGACCAGCAATTGGACGTCCATGGATGTGTTCGCGCCGAATGTTGCATCGTGCCCCCAGGCATCTCCGAACACATTGAACTCGCTATCGGTCCAGCCACCAGCCAAGCCGACAGCGTTGAGGCCGGCGGTGGTGCCCATATCGGCTCCAGACCGAACGGTTATCCGGTCGCCGGTCGCACTGGCTTCTCCATGCAGCGACATCACGCCAAGGTTTCCAACCGGCTGGTCAGCGGCGAGCGCGGCAGAGGCGGAATTGCGATAGCACGAGATGTCGCTCGGGCCAGGATAGGGAAACGAATTCCAGCCACCGGGACAGGTCGTATTGAATGCGATCAACCAGTACTGGATGTATGCCTGATGGGTGCTGTTATCGTTGGTATAGACGAATTGCTCCCACCCCTGGCATCCGGCACCGGAACCGGCGGTGCAGCCCGAACTGGGCGAGAACGTGTTGGTGTTGAGCTGGAGTGTGTAGGCGTCGGTCTGTGAGACATCCATGCCCGGTTTGCCAACCAAACCGTTTTCGACGATCCCGGCGCTTACGCTCGGAAAGTTGCCATCGGCGCTCGTCGTGCGAGGGCTGGTGTGAGGCACCATATCATTGTTGCCATTGCCGACCACGAACGGAGTGCCTGCCCCTTGGCGCGGCATCATCGGATCATTTGGGGGGATGCTGCAAGCGACCGGATGCCATGCCAGTTCTGGAAATCTCGCCTTCGCACATCCTTTGGCGGGTGGGCGGACCCGGAGCATGGCTTCTCCCCAGGCAGCTTGCGCCTGTTCCACCGAGACCTGGCGTTCCGCCGTTGCCGTTCGCGCGCGGTGAGGGGGCGCGGCGTCTGCGATTTCTGAAAGCTGCAAGGCAACGATCACGGCCGCGATTGCCAGATGGCTGGTGCGCCTGGGCCCGGTCAAGCAAATCATATGCTTCTCCCATTCTCAGAGGAAGCGACTCGCGCAGTATATTTAAGTCGAACTCGATTCAGATCATCGGAGTCGCGCTGCCGACTATACTCCGAAGTTAATCAGTTACCAGTCAAAAGGCCGAAGTCGCTACGTCCGCAAGTTAACTCCGCGACTAACTAGATAACTGCCCCGTTCTATAATCGCTAGCGTTTGATTTCAAATACAAAATTCCCTGTCTTGCGTTCAGGAGTTGCCATACTTAACCTGGCTTTCACCTTGGCAATACGATGTCGGCCGGCAAGAGCATCTTGTTGCTGCCATATGCCGCGCCGCAGCCCCGCAACGTATGCGGGTAAGCGTTCGCTTGATTGATGGATCGGTGGTCACGAACCAGAGGTGGTTATCCCAGTCGCACCACCCATCCGTGCGGGTCGGGCGCTTCGCCGCGCTGGATCGCGGTCAGGCGGGCCTTGAGCTTGCCGGTGAGCTGGCCAGGGCCGCCGCTGCCCACGGTAAATTCGCCATTGTGGTCGGCGACTTTGCCCACCGGGGTGACCACCGCAGCGGTGCCGCAGGCGAAGACTTCGACCAGTTCGCCCGAAGCCGCATCGGCGCGCCACTGGTCTAGGCTGTAGCGCTCCTCGCGCACGGTCAGGCCTTCATCGCGGGCGAGCGCGATCAGGCTGTCGCGGGTCACGCCGGGGAGGATCGTGCCGGTCAGCGGCGGGGTAGAAATGCTGCCGTCAGCGAAGGCGAAGAAAAGGTTCATGCCGCCCAGTTCCTCGACCCATTTGTGCTCGGCCGCATCGAGGAACAGCACTTGGTCGTGGCCCAGCGCGAAGGCTTCCTTGGTTGGCACGAGGCTGGCGGCATAGTTGCCGCCACACTTGGCTGCCCCGGTGCCGCCGGGGGCGGCGCGGGTGTAGTCCGACACCCAGATCGACACCGCCGGGGCGCCTGACTTGAAGTAATTACCCGCCGGGCTGGCGATCACGATGAACTTGTAGCTCTTCGCTGGGCGCACGCCGAGGAAGGCTTCGGTCGCGATCATGAACGGGCGCAAGTAGATCGAACCGCCTTCGACGGTGGGGAACCAATTGGCATCAACCGCGACCAGTTCCTCGATCGCCTGGATGAATAGTTCGGGCGGCAGCTGCGGCATGGCCAGCCGCTCGGCTGACTTGTTGAGCCGCGCGGCGTTGGCATCGGGCCGGAACAGCGCCATCGAGCCATCGGGGTGGCGATAGGCCTTGAGCCCTTCAAAGATCTCCTGCGCATAGTGCAGCACCGAGGCGGCGGGATCGAGCGGGATCGGGCCGTAAGGCACAACGGCGGCGCCGTGCCAGCCCTTGTCTTCGCTCCAGTCGATCGTGACCATGTGGTCGGTAAAGGCATTGCCGAAACCGGGATTGGCGAGCACTTCCGCGCGCGCTTCAGCCGAGCGCGGGGCAGGGTTCAGGGTGCGGGCAAATTTCGTGCGGGGCTCGGCCAGAGTTGCCATCGAATCCAATCCTTCAAACCAGTCGCGCGTCCTTGAACGAAAATTACGTGACGTGCAAGATGGTAGCAATAAAAAGAAAGTCTCTATTTCTTATTACTGCATACGCTGGATTTGGGGATTTTCCAAATGAGAAGGCGGGGCCCAAAAATGAGGAGGGCCGCTTCGGCTATGCCAGAAGCGACCCTCGACATGGTCAGCGGCCGGAAGAGCCGCTCACGGAAACCTCTATCGCTGCTAGGTCAGCGATAATGCTCCATGAAACGGATTACCGACCCCTCTGCTGAACCATGAGACATCGGTCACCTCCTTTCACGCTGTTTAGCCATTTGCCGACCAAAATGCTGATCGACCGGTCCGGAGAGCGGGGATCGCCGCTCCGTCCTCACTTGCAAATGTGATTCATTCCGGCCGCCAAGACAAGTCTTGCACTAAAATAATTTGCTGTCAGAATCAGAACCTTCGGGCCTGCTTCGGCACCTGTCCCCGGCTTCTTGCAAACTAGCGGCAATCCTCGATCACCCGGCTGATCTCGGGCCAGCTCGGCAGGTAGAGCGGCGCGAGCCCAGCCGCCTCGATCGTGAACCGCCCGCGCGAGAAGGCGATCTGGTCGAGCAGCGGATCGCGCGCGTTAAGATGCAGGGTGATCCAACCGTTCTGACTTGCCGTTGGATCGCTGGTCAGCGTGCGAACTGCAAAGGTGCTGCGGATCGTCACCGGAACCGCCGCGCCGCCTGGGCCAGTGCGGGCCAGCACGACGCTACGGCTGGCGCTGTCGCAGGTTAGCGTCGCGACTGGTGAGCCGGGAGGGCCGAAACTCGCCTGCGAATTGCCGCTCGATACCTTCCAATACCAATCACCGGGGCTCTGCGGCGCGTCGCGCCAGTCGGTCGGAGCCGGGCGAGGCACCGGACGCGGTGCGGACGCCGGCAAGGGGGTCGGCACAGGGGCGGGTCGCGGCTGCGGCTTGGGCACCGCTGTGCAGGCCGCCGCCAGCACTACCAGTACGGCAGCAGCCGCAACCCGCCCTGATGATTGAAATGTCCGCTGAATTGCCATTGTCGCGCTTCTATGGAAGGAGGCGGCGCGATGAGCAAGCAGGCCAAACAGCGCGTCGATCAGTTGCTGGTGGAGCGCGGGCTGGCCGAGAGCCGGACCCGCGCGCAGGCGCTGATCCTTGCGGGCACGGTTTTCTCTGGCGAAAGCAAGATCGCCAAGGCCGGGCAGGCGCTGGACGCCGATGCCCCGCTCGAAGTGCGCGGACGCGACCATCCGTGGGTTTCGCGCGGCGGGATCAAGCTGGCCCATGCACTGGATGTATTTGAACTGGACCCGGCGGGGGCCACCGCGATGGATATCGGCAGTTCGACCGGCGGCTTCACCGACGTCCTTCTCAGCCGCGGTGCGGAACATGTCTTCGCGGTCGATTCGGGCACCAACCAGCTCGCCTGGAAGCTGCGCCAGGACCCCCGCGTAACCGTGCTCGAACAGACCAGCGCGCGGATCCTCACGCCTGCGCAGATCGACCGGCCCTGCACTTACGTGGTTTGCGACGCCAGTTTCATTTCACTGACCAAGGTACTGGAAGTGCCGCTTAAACTGGCCGCGCCGCAGTGCACGCTGGTGGCGCTGATCAAACCGCAGTTCGAGGTTGGCCGGGGCGAGGTCGGCAAGGGCGGAGTGGTGCGCGATCCAGCGCTGCACCAGCGGGTCTGTGACAAGGTGCAGGGCTGGCTCGAAGGTTCGGGCTGGCACGTGCTTGGCGTGGTTCAGAGTCCGATCACCGGACCCGAGGGCAACGTCGAATTCCTGATTGCGGCGCAGCGCGGTGAGCCTGCGGGCAAAACACAGCAAGCCGCCATTGCCTAGG
>JBJTLY010000259.1:0-4423 GCA_046063275.1 Novosphingobium sp.
TCGACCTGCCACGGCCGCGCGGATGGTGATGGCAAGGTGGTCCGCCAGGACGAGCTCAGACTGTGGCAGGAACCCTCGTCGCGAGGCGGCGCGCATAGCCGCACATACGCCGCGCTGGAGTCGCTGCGCGGTGAGCGGATTGCCACTACGTTGGGGCTGGGCCGCGCCGGATCGGCACCGGCCTGCCTCGGCTGCCATGCCACTCCAGCGGGCGCGCGCGGCGACCGCTTCCTGATTTCCGATGGTGTGGGCTGCGAAGGCTGCCACGGCCCGGCATCGGGATGGATTGCCAGCCACTACGCGGTCGGGGCGAGCCACGCGGGCAATGTGGCAGGGGGCATGTACGCGCTCGATAATCCCAAGGTGCGCGCCGCAGTGTGCCTCGACTGCCATCTGGGCAGCGACAAACCGGGCCAGTTCGTGACCCACGCGATGATGGCGGCGGGGCACCCGCGGCTTTCGTTCGAACTCGACCTGTTCTCCTCGCTTCAGCAACACTGGAACGTCGATGCCGACTATCTTGCCCGCAAGCCCCAGAGCGACAGCGTCCGGCTTTGGGCGGTGGGACAGGCCGAGGCGGTGCAGCGCTCGCTCGGTCTGTTCCGCCTGCCAGACCTCGCCAGCAACGGGATCTTCCCCGAATTCACCTTCTACGATTGCCACAGCTGCCACCGCGGGATCGATGACAACCCCGAGCGGACCCGGACTTTCGAGATCAATCCGGCGCGGCCGATCCCGTTCGGGCAGCCGCCTTACAATGACGAGAACATCATCATGCTCTCGGCGGTGGCGCAGGTGCTGGCACCGCGCGAAGCCGCGCAGTTCGATGCGGCCGCGCGCACTTTCCACGCCGCGATGGGCAAGGGTCGTCCTGAGGCAGTGGCGGCAGCAGGACGGCTGGGTGCGGCGGCAAGCGCGCTCAGCGACGCATTGGCGCGCGGGCCGGGCGGGAGCGATACGGCATTCCAGGTGATCGCAGCGATCGGGGGGCGGGCGGTGTCGGTTCGCTTCACCGACTACACCGGGTCGGCCCAGTCGGTGATGGCAATCGACACCTTGCTCAACCTGCTGGTTCGCGAGAACCGAGTCACAGTCGGCGCGGCAGCCGGGATCCGCGCCAGCATCAACCGCGCCTACGCCGCCGTGGCGAGCCCGGCAGAATACAATCCGGGGGCGTTCCGGGCGGCGCTGCGGCAAGCGGTCAATGCGATCGGATCGCTGCGGTGAGAGGCCGGGCGGCGCATGTGCTGGGCTGGATCGCGCTGCTCAACCTTGCGGCCTGCGGCGGCGGCGGGGGTGCCGGCGGCGGCTCGGGCGGGGGCGGCGGGGTTACCCCGACGCCCACTCCAAGCCCGCCCCCGCCGACCGGATCGTTCTATACCCCTCCGGCCGCGGAAGCGCTGTCGGTGGCGGACGTGCAAAAGGTCTTGGCCGAGGCCGCTGCGCAGGCGCATGCGGACAACCGTCCTGCCGTAATCGCGGTAACCGACCGGGTTGGCAATGTGCTCGCCGTGCTGCGGATGACCGGAGCTCCGGCACTTGCCGCGATCCCCAAGGCCGCGGACGGTTCGCAGCAGGATATCCAGGGGCTGAACGTTCCGGCCGAAGCCGCTGCGATCGCCAAGGCGATCACCGGGGCCTACCTTTCAAGCAGCGGCAACGCTTTTTCCACCCGCACCGCCAGCATGATCGTGCAGCAGCGTTTTCCGCCCGCTCCGTCGACCGTCGGACTGGAGAGCGGCCCGTTGTTCGGAGTGCAGTTCAGCCAGTTGCCCTG
This sequence comes from Novosphingobium sp., assembly GCA_046063275.1. Classification (GTDB taxonomy): domain Bacteria; phylum Pseudomonadota; class Alphaproteobacteria; order Sphingomonadales; family Sphingomonadaceae; genus Novosphingobium. The sequence continues at coordinate 1,778 of JBJTLY010000259.1, forward strand.
TTCCGACCTCGCTACGCGGCTGGCACCAGGTCCGGCGAGCATGATCGGACCGAAACGATCACCGCTGGGCCTTTCGGCCGATCCCGGCGGCTTCCCGCTGTACAAGAACGGGGTGGTGGTCGGCGGGGTCGGAGTGATCGGCGACGGGATCTATGGCTTCGATCCTGATGTGCTCGATGTCGATAGCGACAGCGATGAGCGCAGCGGGCTGGCCGGCACCGTGGGGTTCGAAGCGCCAAGCGAAGTGCGCGCGAACCGGATTTCGGTCGATGGCACCTTGCTGCGTTATACCGACACCGATTACGCTGGTCTGACCAGTGTCGCCGGCGCGAGCTTTGCCGCCACCGTTCCGGCACTGGGCAGCTTGACCCCGGTGACCGGCTATTACCCGCTCGCGACGATCCTGCCCGGCGCAACCTATGGCAGCGAGGCTTCGGGGGTGCGCCCGGCAACCGCAACAGAATTTACCAGCAGCGATGCCTTCGTCCTGAGCGACGGCTCGGGCACCAATCGTTTCCCGCTGCACGCGGGCAGTGACGCCGCCGAGGTCGGCATCCCGATCAGCGCGCTCGAAGCGCAGCGCATTCTCGAACAGGCATTCAACGTGATGGCCCACGCCCGGGCCCAGATCCGCCAGCCGCTCGACAGCCGGGCGCAGGTCACCATTTCGCTGGTCGATACGCGCGGCGTGCCGTTGGGGCTGGTCCGTTCGCCCGATGCCCCGGTGTTCGGCATCGACGTATCGCTCCAGAAGGCGCGTACGGCGGCCTTCTTCACCAATCCCAACGCAGCAGCGCAACTGCTGGCCGATCCCAGCCCCGATGTGCGCAGCTTCGTTCCTGCGATGCGGACATTCTTTTCCGATCCGGCCGCGCTGACCGGGCAGTTGGCTTTCTCTGCCCGCGCGATCGGCAACCTGTCGCGGCCATATTTTCCCGATGGTGAGGTTGCCCGCCCCAACGGTCCCTTATCGCGCCCGATCGCGCAGTGGAGCCCGTTTTCGACCGGGCTGCAATCTGCGCTGGTGCTGTCCAATCTGGGCCAGCACCTGAACTATGTCACCGGGGCCAGCGGCAGCGATACGCCGGCACGGTGCAGCTTCATTCCCGACGCGGTGCCGGGGCAAAACCGCTTGCAGAACGGCATCCAGATCTTTGCCGGCGGCGTGCCAATCTATCGCGGCAACAAGCTGATCGGGGCGATCGGGGTTTCGGGCGACGGGATCGATCAGGATGACATGATCGCCTTCCTCGGGCTGAACAACGCCGGCGACGTGCTGGGCACGCTCGGCAATGCACCCGCGGCGGTCCGCGCCGATGCGCTGGTTTTCGATCTGGGCGGCGGCACATCGGCGCGGCTGCGCTATGTCAGTTGTCCCTTTGCGCCGTTCATCGGCGGCACCGCGCAGAACGTCTGCCAGGGTCTGTGATGGGAGCGACCGCGCTATTGTTGCCGCTGCTGCTGGCCCAGGCGACCAGTCAGGAGACGCCTCCCGCGCCGCCGCCGGAGCAACCGGTTGCCGATCCCGATGTTGCCAGCCCGCCCGAAGTCGATCCGCAGGTGATCGAAGGTCGCCGCCGCCCCGGCTTCGAGCGCGGCTTGCCCGAGCAGGTGACGCAGGACAACCCCGGCGCGGTGCGCGCGCCGCCGCCCGAGGCGTTCCCGACCGACCAGATCCCCGTACCCGACCGCTGGCGGATCATGACCGGCCTGTGCCCGGCCAAGGGCGCTGACCGGTCGCTGATCGAACTCTATCCAAACCTCGCCCATGTCTGCCATTCGAAGCGCGATCCGTTCCACCAGAACCTGCTCAAGGGCGACCTGGCATTGCCCGAGGGCAGGCGGCCCGGGTTCCTGAAAGGCGATGATTGGTTTTTCACCCTCAGCCTGGTCTCGGACTCAGTGCTTGAGCCGCGTACCTTTCCGATTCCGGTCGGGGTGCAAACCACCGAGCGGCCGGGCAGTCTCGACGTGTTCGGCAAGGATGCGAGCTATGTCTTTTCGCAGACCTTCCTGGTCGGTGCGGCGCTGACCAAGGGCAACACCGCGTTCAAGCCTCCGGAGATCGAGTACCGCATCGCGCTGGGGTTCAATTTCAATTACGTCGACGTGCCCGAGCGGCGGGTGCTGTCGGTGGATCCGTCCAAGCCGAGCCACCGCGCCGATCACTTCGTCGGGCTGCAGGAATTGTTCGTCGACTACCACCTGCGCAACGTTTCAGTGCGCTATGATTTCGATTCGGTGCGGGTCGGGATACAGCCGTTCCAATCCGATTTTCGCGGCTTTCTGTTCAACGATAACCAGCTTGGTGTGCGCTTCTTCGGCAACCGCGACGGCAACCGCTGGCAATACAACCTTGCAGCGTTCTGGCGGCTGGAAAAGGACACCAATTCGGGGCTCAACAACGTGACCGAGCGCCCGCGCAACGACTGGCTGTTCGTCGCCAATCTCTATCGTCAGGACTTCCCGCTGCCCGCGCTGACCAGCCAGCTCACCGTGGTCTACAACCGCAATCGCGAGGCCGGGCGGATCAAGGTCGATGACAATGGATTCCCGGTGCGGCCCGCCTTGCTCGGCACACTGCGCGGACGCGATTATGACGTGGTCTATCTTGGCTACAACGCCGACGGGCGGCTCGGCCGACTG
>JBJTLY010000260.1:0-12172 GCA_046063275.1 Novosphingobium sp.
GGTGATGGATAACGGGCGCCTGACCGACCATCACGGCAAGACCGTCGATTTCCGCAATGTCGTGCTGATCATGACCACCAATGCGGGGGCCAGTGACATGGCGCGCAATGGCATCGGCTTTGGCGATGTCTCCAAGGCCGACGCTGGCGATGAAGCAGTCAAGCGCATGTTCACCCCTGAATTCCGCAACCGGCTCGATGCGATTGTGCCGTTCGCTTACCTTGGCACCGAGGTGATTGCGCGGGTGGTCGAGAAGTTCGTGCTTCAACTCGAACTCCAGCTCGCCGAGCAGAACGTCCACATCCAGTTCGACAGCGACGCCCGTGAATGGCTCGGTGCGCGCGGCTATGACAAGCTCTACGGCGCACGGCCGATGGCGCGGTTGATCCAGGAGAAGGTCAAGCAGCCGCTCGCCGAGGAACTGCTGTTCGGCAAGCTGCGCCACGGCGGCGAGGTCCATGTTTCAGTGAAAGACGGCGCACTTGCGTTCGAACTGACCCCGGCCCCGCCCAAGCTGGTCAAAGGCAAGAAGGCTGCGCCCAAGGCTGCGCCGAAGCGCAAGCCCAAGGCGGCACCCGAGACCAGCGGCGATAGCAGCGAATAACGGTTGGCTTTCCGGGCCGGATGCGTTCTTAGGATCCGGCCCGTGAAACCCAAATTGCTCACCACCCTGCCAGATACCACCCCGGCGCTGCTGGGCGGGGATCTGCTGGCCGGTGTCACCGTGGCGATGGTGGCGATCCCGCTGAGTATCGCCATCGCGATTGCCTCGGGCGCGCCGCCCGCCACCGGATTGATCACCGCAATCGTCGGCGGCTTCCTGATTTCACTGCTCGGCGGTAGCCGGGTCCAGATCGGCGGCCCGACCGGCGCATTTATCGTGGTGGTTTACGGCGTGATCGCGGCGCACGGTTACGACGGATTGGTGCTCGCCACGCTGATGGCCGGGGCAATCCTGGTCATTGGCGGTGTGCTGCGCGCCGGGTCCCTCATCGAACATGTTCCTGAGCCGGTGATCAACGGCTTCACGATCGGGATTGCGGTGATCATTGGCTCCAGTCAGATCAACGACCTGCTCGGGCTTGGTGTCGCCAAGGTTCCGGCCGATTTTCTCGAAAAGATACCCGCATTATGGGCCGCGCGCGCCAATCTCAGCTGGCCTGCATGTATCCTCGGACTCGGCGCGCTGTTGCTAATCATTGCGCTACGCCGCTTGCTCCCGCGCTGGCCCGGGCTGATCGTGGCCATGGCGCTGGCATCGCTCGCCGTGGTCGCATGGCATCTACCGATCGACACGATCCAGTCGCGCTATGGCGCACTGCCGAGTCACTTGCCCCTTCCGGCGATACCGCAAATGCCAAGCGGCAAACTCATCGAGCTACTACCTTCAGCGCTGACTATCGCGTTCCTGGCAGCAATCGAATCGCTGCTCTCGGCAATGGTTGCTGACCGGATGATCGACAGCCGCCACCGGCCCAATGCGGAACTGCTTGCGCAAGGCGCGGCCAATATCGGCTCGGCGCTATTCGGCGGTCTCCCCGCGACCGGCGCGTTAGCGCGCACCGCCACCAATGTTCGCGCCGGGGGCAAAACCCCGCTGGCCGGGATTTTCCATGCGCTGATCATCCTTTTGGTAATGTTGGTGGCAGCTCCGCTGGCCGGTTATCTCGCGATGCCGGCATTGGCCGCGCTGTTGCTGGTCACCGCCTGGAACATGAGCGAACCGGACAAGTGGCGCGGATACTGGCAGGCGCCCATCGGCGAGCGTATCCTGCTGCTGGTCACGCTGCTGCTGACGGTGCTGACCAGCTTGACGGTAGCGATTGGAGTGGGCGTGGCGCTCGGGCTTGCGCTCGAATGGCGCGCGCGCCGATCAGTCTAGCTGGACCAGCTTGTCGCGCCCAGTTGCGCCGCGCAACATTCGAAGTCGTGACGTCGCTATCCCGAGCGCCTGCGCCAGCAGCGCGAGCACCGCTTCATTCGCTTCCCCGTCCTGCGGCTTCGCACGGACCTTGATCAGCACCGCCCCCTCGCCCAGCTCCACCGCCTCACTGCGTGCGCCGGGCGTCACCCGCAGCGCCAACCGCCCTTGCCCATCGGCCAGCGCGCGGATCGCGTCAGCGGGAGGAAAGTCAGCCTTGGGGCGTGCCATCGAACAGCGCCGCGTGATGGCGGCCATTCTCGACATAGTGCGCGGTGCCGATGCGCATGCCGGCGATCGCCATGTCGTCGAGCTCGCGCATGAACCGCGCCGGGCGGCCGCCCCACAACGTGCGCGCTTCGATCACCTTGCCCTCGGTGAGCATCGCCCCCGCCGCGAGCATCGCATCGCTGCCGATCCGCGCTTTGTTCATCACGATCGCGCCGAGCCCGACGAAGGCGCGATCCTCGAGCACGCAGCCGTGGACCATTGCCATGTGACCGATCAGCACGTCTTCACCGATCAGCAGCGGCGAGCCGTCGGGATCGCCGGGGCGCGCTGGATCGCAATGGAGGACCGAACCGTCCTGCACATTGCTGCGCGCGCCGATCACGATGCGGCTGACATCGCCGCGCAGCACGCAGTTGTACCAGATGCTGGCATCCGGCCCGATCTCGACATCGCCGATGATCCGGCAGCCTGGCGCGATGAAGGCGCTGTCGTGGATCCGCGGAGACTTGCCGTGGATACTCACGATCGTGGTGTCTGGTCGGTTGGTCATCAGCGCATTCCCAGGAAGTTGTGCCAGGTGACATAGGGCAGGAACGCGGCGTAGTCATCGCGCCATACGCTCGGCGCGGGCTTGCCGAGCTCGCGCCAAGGGGCATCGGGATCAAGCGCCTTGATCCGCGCGATCTGCGCCGGATCCCGGCTGACCGCGACCCAGCTGGTCGCCCAGTAGTCGGTCTCGCCCGGCGGATTGTCGTCACGCAGCGCGGCGGAAAGCCCGCGCGCCTTGAGTTCGGCGGCGAGCGCGGGCTCAAGATCGATGAAATTGTTCGAGATATGCACCATCATCACCCCGTGTTCGCTCAGCGCATCGAGATAGACCCCGAAGGCTTCGTGGGTGAACAGGTGCATCGGCACCGAATCGGACGAGAAGGCGTCGATCGCGAGGAGATCGAAGGTCCCGCGCGGTGCCTCGGCAAGTTTGAGACGCGCGTCGCCGAGCACGACCCTGGCCTGCGGCGCACAGAGTTCGAGGTAAGTGAAGGTACCATTGCGCGAAAGCTGCAGCACTGCGGGATCGATCTCGAACACCGTCCATGCCTGATCGCCTTGTGCGAAGCAGGCCAGGGTCCCTGCGCCGAGTCCGAGCACGCCGATCCGTGCCCTGGGGCCGAGAAGATCGCGTGCCGATCCGAAGACCAGCCCGGCCCCCGATGTCGGTCCATAGTAGGCCAGTGGGGTGCGGCGGCGGATCGGATCGGTCGACTGTTCACCGTGGACCGTAGTGCCGTGCATCATGGTGCGCAGCTTGTCTTCCGGGTTGTCGCGGATCTTGTAGATCCCGAAATAGCTGCGCGTGCGCAGGCCCTGGTACGAATCAACCAGGGTGTCGTAACCGCCCTGCGCCAGCATCAGGCCGAGCAGGAATGGCATCACCGCCCAGCGCCACGGCACCAGGGCTAACCCGAGCAGCGCCGCAGCGGCACCGATGGGCCAGCGGTACGGGCGCGAATCGACATACATGTTGGCTTGGTAGAGCTGCCACAGCAGCACCGCGCCGAGGAGCAAGATGCCGCCCAAAACGGCCCGCTGTAGAGGCCCCTCAAAGCCGGGGACCTTGTGCCATTCGGGCAGGACCCCGCGCGGCAGCAGCAGTGCGGCAGCGAGGATCAGCAGCGGATATTCCCACACCCAGTTGAACGCGATGGGAGCGATCAGCGCAGTGAACACCCCGCCCAGCGCACCGCCAGCGGACATCGCGAGATAGAATGTCGTTAGCTGTTCGGGCGCGGGGCGCAGGTCATAGAGCCGCGAATGCAAGGCAGTGCAGAGCAGGAACAGCAGCACGACACTGCAGATCAGCGGGATCAGACCCATCCAGCCGTAGGAGACCATCGCCATGCCGCCGATGCTGAGCGTACCAAGCCAGGCAAAGGCGGTGATCCACCGGGCCGGCGTACGCCAGTCGGCGAATGCCACACTGTAACTGAGCAGATAGACCCCGAGCGGCAGCACCCAGAGCAGCGGCATCGCGAAGATATCGGTGGTAAGGTGCGTGGTGGTCGACAGCATCAGGCCGGATGGAACCGCGGCGAGCAGCACCCACAGCGCAATCCGGCGGCGCGGGATTGCCTCACCTGCCGCCTCTTGCGGTATCATCATACCTGAGGGAGTGTTCCAGCGTGCCCTTGCGCAAAGCCCGATCAGTCCCAGCAGGACCACATATCCCACACTCCACACCATGGCCTGTTGACGCAGCGCGAGCCAAGGCTCGGCAAGCAGCGGGTAGGCGATCAGTCCGCCGAAGCTGCCCACGTTCGATGCTGCATAGAGCGCCCACGGCGCGCCGGCGTCCGGATGCAGCGCATACCAGCGCTGCATCAGCGGGGCTTGCGCTGACACCGCGAAGAACACCGGGCCGATGCTCAGCGCGAGTAGCAGCGGCACCCACCACACCTCGTTTCCGGGCGCAGCGGGCTGAAGATTGGCCAGGCTCACCGGAAGGGTCAGCGCGGCAAGCGCGAACAGCGTCAGGTGAATCGCGGCCTGGCGACGTAGCGGCAGCCGCGACACGAGGTGCGCGTACCAATACCCACCGAGCAGCAGCGCCTGGTAGACCACCATGGCGCTGTTCCAGACATTGGGCGCCCCGCCGAGCCGCGGCAAGGCCATACGCGCGACCATCGGCTGCACGAGGAACAGCAAAAAACTGCCCACCAGGATCGTGGCGGCGAACAGCCCGCGCGCCGGTTGGACCGCGGGACGGCTCATGTCGCGCACCAGTCGGCGCGTGCCAGCGAATAGGCTACATGGCGGCGCAGCGGATCGCCCTCGGCTATGCGCGGGTGATCGAAATCAAGATCAGGGTGGTGCCCCATGCCCAGCCGCTCCATCACGGCGCGGCTGCGCTGGTTGCCAGTGTGGGTAATCGCCCAGGCCCTCTCGTCGGGCAGGTTCGCGAATAGCCAATCGAGCGAGGCCCGGGCGGCTTCGGTGGCGTAGCCTTTTCCCCACGTCTCATGCGCCAGCCGCCAGCCGATCTCGGCCTTGCCTTCGACCGGCCCGGCATTGCCGCGGATCACCCCGCACCAGCCGATCAACACCGCATCGTCCTTGCGTTCAAGCGCCCAGAAAGTGTGGCCATACTCGGCCTCGATCGCCTCGACCCGGCCGAGCAAGGCATCGCTCTCGGCACGGTTCATCACCGGACCAAGCGTCGCCATGACATTTGGATCGGCGCAGATTGCCGCGAAAGGTGCACGATCAGCCTCCCGCCACGAGCGCAGCCGCAGCCGCTCTGTTTCAATCGCGAACCCCGCCATGGCGTGATGCCCAGTTCCCCCGTCCCAGCCGGTAGACCGTAGTGGGATTGTCGGCGGCGGGATAGTCCGGATCCACGTAATCGAGATCGGCGCGGCGTTCGAAGCCGAGGCGATGCATCATGCGGGTCGAAGCTTCGTTCGAAGCGCTGGTTTGGGAAAAGATGGCGGGTAAGTCGAGGTCCTCGAAGCCGTGGCCGAGCGCCGCCCGCGCCGCCTCGGAAGCAAGCCCCTGCCCCTGATAGGCTTCCGCCAACATCCAGCCGATCTCGCGTTGCCCGCGCAGGGCCTCGGGCGCGGCGGCGGTGCGGACGTGGAATAGACCGACCCGTCCGATCCGGCGCTCCCCCTCCTTGAGCCAAACGGTCCAGCGGAGGTAGGAACCATCGTCAAAGGCCGCGATGTCGTCAGCCAAGCCATTGGCCACGGCATCGGCCGGCCGGGCTTCCCCACCGAGGTGGCGCATCATGCGGGCGGTGTTGATCTCGGCGAGGATGAAGGGAAGGTCGTGCTCGCTCGGTGGGCGCAGGACAAGCCTCGCAGTCTCGATCATCAGCCCAGCAGCCGCGCCGCATGCGCCGCATGGTAGGTCAAGACGCCCGAGCACCCGGCACGCTTGAAGGCCAGCAACGTCTCAAGCACCAGCGCATCACGCTCGCCTGCACCGGCCGCCGCGGCATGTTCGATCATCGCGTATTCGCCGCTCACCTGATAGGCGAAGACCGGCACCTCAAAGCGCTCTTTCACCCGGCGCACGATATCGAGATAAGGCAGCCCCGGCTTGACCATCACGCTGTCGGCACCTTCTGCCAGATCGAGCTCGACCTCGCGCAGTGCTTCCTCGGCATTGCCCGGGTCCATCTGATAGGTCTTCTTGTCGCCCTTGAGCAGCCCGCGCGAACCGACTGCATCGCGGAACGGGCCGTAGAAGGCACTAGCGTATTTGGCGGCGTAGCTCATGATCTGGACGTTCGCATGGCCATGTTCCTCAAGCGCATCGCGGATCGCTCCGATGCGGCCGTCCATCATGTCCGAAGGCGCGATCACGTCGGCCCCGGCGTTGGCCTGGTTGAGGCTTTGGCCGATCAGCACGTCGACCGTCGCGTCGTTGACCACGTAACCGGCCTCATCGACTAGTCCATCCTGGCCATGGCTGGTGTAGGGATCGAGCGCGACATCGGTGAGCACGCCGATGCTATCCCCGCAAGCATCCTTGATCGCGCGGATCGCCTGGCACATCAGGTTATCGGGATTGAGTGCCTCGGCCCCGTCTTCGCTGCGCAGTTCGGGCTGGGTGTTGGGAAACAGCGCGAGACACGGGATGCCAAGATCCACCGCTTCCTTGGCGCGCTGCGCAATCAGGTCGACCGACCAGCGCGAGACGCCGGGCAGCGATCCGATCGGCTCCTCATTGTTTCTGCCCTGGGTGACGAACAGCGGCCAGATCAGATCGGCCGGGGTGAGCTGCACTTCGCGGTGGAGCGCTCGGCTCCAGGCGGAAGCGCGGGTGCGGCGCAGGCGTGTTGTTGGGAATTGGCCAGTCATGGCGCGGCTTTTAGGAGCCGCATCTCTTCGGTGCAACACTAGCCGCCGAGACGGTCGATCTCGCGGCGGCCAGTTGGACCGGTCGATGCCTGCCGCGGGGCAAGGCTCGCCGATGCCGCGCCCGGTTTCACTGCCTTTAGCTGCGCCAGCTTCGCCTTGTAGGCGGCGAGTTCGTGCGGATCCACCTGATTGACCACGGTGAAACTGACCGTCGCCGGGTCGACCGGTACGCCGCCGCGATAGAGTTCGTAATGCAGGTGCGGTCCGGTCGAGAGCCCGGTCGAGCCGACATAGCCGATCACCTGCCCGGCGCGGACATGGCTGCCCGGGCCGACCGCGATCCGGCTCATATGGCCGTAGCCGGTCCCGAACCCGCCGCCATGCTCCAGCTTGACGAAGTTGCCGTGCCCGCCGTGCCAGCCAGCAAACGAGACCGTACCGTCGCAGACCGCGTAGATCGGCGAGCCATAAGCCGCGCCAAAATCGATCCCGGCGTGCAGGCGCGAATAGCCCAAAATCGGGTGGCGGCGCATACCGAAGCCCGAGGTGATGTGGCCGCCGATCACCGGCATGATCAGGCCGGAACGCTGCTGCCCCATGCCCGAGGCTTCGTAGAATTGCCCGTCACTGCCCCAGCGCAGCAGCTGCGCCTCAGCCGTGCCGTTGCGTTCGAGCCCAGCGAACAGCAGGTCGCCGACCTGGGCCTCGCCGCTTGCCGACCGGCGATAGGAAACGATCATGTCAAAGGTGTCGCCCGGCTGGATCGTGCCGTCGAGACTGAGGTGCTGATCGAGCACTTCGAGATATTGCTGGATCGCCTCGATCGGCGCACCAGCGGCGCGCGCCGACATGTAGACGCTGGTCCCGACCGTGCCGCGAATGCGCAGCGGGGTGGTGTCGACCGCGATCGCGTGCTGCTCGATATGCAATGCATCGCCGCTGCGGGTGATGGCCAGATCGAGGTCGAAGCGGGCGCGGAAGGCAAGCCGTTCAAGCGGCCGTTTTCCGCCATTGTCGGCACCGAGCGCGATGTCGAATTGCGTCCCCGGGGTGATCTGTTGTCCGGGCATGGCTGCGGCGACCAGTCGACTGACCGCGACACTGTCCGAAGCGCCCACCCCGGCGCGGGCGAGCATGTATTCCAGATTGTCGCCCTGCCCGAATGTTGCGGTAAACTGCGTCCGGCTGCGCTGCGGCGTTCCGGCAGCCTGTGCGAGGGCGGCGGTCGGCGCCATGTGTCGGCCGCTATCGCCGCCAAGCCCGAGCGGCTGGATCATCTGGCTGCGGAATTCCTCACGCGCGTTTGAATCGAGCGGCATCGCGGGCATCGCGGCAATGGCTCCGGTCCCCGGAACCATCGCGATTGCAGTGATCATCAGACCGAGCATGGTCGCAAGGCCGCGGAACCAGCGGCGGCTGCCGATATCCTCGGCAAGGTCGGGCGCCCAGTCCACTTCGGCCCAATCGATCGCGGCCAGACGCTGGCGAAAGGTTCGTGCAATTACCGCTACGGGCGGCGCATCGACTGGCGCAGCTATTGCCGCGGCCAGCGGCACAGCCTGGCCGAAGCCCTGAAATTCGCGCGCCTTGAACACGTGCCTTGAGTCTCGCCCCCGGGAATATCCGCCAAGTGTCCGTTTTCCTGCACCCGGGTTGGTTAATCTTTGCCTAAGTTGCGGCAGAATTTGGCAGAGTCGTCGGGGAAGTTGCACGGCTTCGCCTTGCAGCAGGGCGAGGGCGATGCCACATCCTGAGCGGCCATGGCCCAGCATCAGCGCTCCTTGCATTCCTCGCGCCTCAAGGCGGTTCTTGGCCCGACCAATACCGGCAAGACCCATCTCGCGATCGAGCGGCTCTGCGCGCACAGTTCGGGCGCGATCGGATTCCCGCTGCGGCTGCTGGCGCGCGAGGTTTACGACAAAGTCTGCGCGATCAAGGGCGCGTCGCAAGTTGCACTGATCACCGGCGAAGAGCGGATCGAACCCAAAGGCGCGCGCTACCTGCTGTGTACGGTTGAAGCGATGCCGGTGATGGCCGATGTTGCGTTCATGGCGCTCGACGAGGCGCAGCTCGCTGCTGATCGCGAGCGCGGGCACATTTTCACCGATCGGCTGCTTCATGCGCGTGGGCGCGAGGAGACCGTGCTGCTCGGCTCGGCCACGATCGCATCGCTGGTCAAGAGCCTGCTCCCTGAGGCCGAGATCGTATCAAGGCCGCGCTTTTCCACGCTGACCCATAGTGGAGCGCGCAAACTCTCGCGCATTCCTCCGCGCAGCGCGATTGTCGCCTTCTCGGCCGAGCAGGTTTACGCGGTTGCCGAAATGCTGCGGCGCTTTCGCGGCGGAGCGGCGGTGGTGATGGGCGCACTGAGCCCCGAGACGCGCAACCGGCAGGTAGCATTGTACCAGTCGGGCGAGGTCGACTATCTGGTCGCAACCGACGCGATCGGGATGGGGCTCAATCTCGATATCGATCACGTTGCCTTTGCCGGGCTCAGCAAGTTCGACGGTCAACGGCAGAGGCGGCTCACCACCACCGAAATGGCGCAGATTGCCGGGCGCGCTGGGCGGCACCAGCGCGACGGAACTTTCGGCACGCTCGCCGGTAGCGGCAGCCACGATGCGGAGTTCACCCCCGAAGAAGTCTACGCGATCGAAGAGCATCGCTTCCCGCCGCTGACCCGGCTGTTCTGGCGCGAACCCGAACCCGATTGCAGCTCGGTACAAAGTTTGCTTGCGGATCTGGCGCGCTTTCCTGAGCGGCCTGAGCTGGTGCTGGCTCCCGAAGCGATTGATCTCGCCGTGTTGCGCCGCCTCTCGGAAGACAGCGATCTGGTGGCTGGGGTGCGATCCCCGGCGCAGGTCGCGCGGCTGTGGGATGTCTGCCGTCTGCCCGATTTTCGTGCACATGGAGCTGAAACGCACGCCCGGTTCGTGGCGCGGCTGTGGCAGGACTTGCGCGATGGCATGTTGGGCGGCGACTATATCGCGTCATCCATCGCCCACCTCGACAATCCAGCGGGTGATATCGACACGCTGCAGATGCGCATCGCGGCGATCCGCAGCTGGGCCTATATCGCGCAGCGCCCCGATTGGGTGCTGGCGCGCGAGGAGATGGCGGAACGCGCCCGGGCCGCCGAAGCCCGGCTGTCGGATGCCTTGCACGCCCGGCTGACCGAACGCTTCGTCAACCGCCGCACCTCGGTGCTGATGAAGAAGCTCGGGCCGGATGCAGCGCTCTTGCCGGTCAATCTGGACGGTGACGCGGTGCAGGTCGACGGCGAGACGATCGGTCAACTGGCCGGCTTCCGCTTCGTGGTCGATCCCGCCGCGCGGTTTGCCGATCACAAAATGCTTCTCGCCGCCGCCGAGCGTCATTTGCCAAGCCTGCGCGCCAAGCGCGCCGAGCAGATGCTGGGCGAATTGGGCGAGGACCCGGCGCGCCTCCATCTTGCCGGTGCGATCGTGGAATGGAACTTCGACTCCATCGCCAGGCTGAGGCCCGGGCGCACGGCAACCGCGCCGCGGATTGAACTGGAACCCGCGCTTGCAGCGCTCGAACCGGACCTGCGGCGGCGCCTGGTCGAGGGGGTCGAGCGGTGGCTTGAAACGCAACTGGCTGCGCTCGCGCCCTTGCGCCGGCTTGAGGCAGCGACCAGCGATCCTGCCGCCGGTCCGCTGGTCAGGTCGCTGCTGATCAAGCTGGTCGATGCCGGGGGCATTCTGCCGCGCGAAGCCGCGGACATTGCGCACCTCGGCAAGGAAGAGCGCGCGACCTTGCGCAAACTCGGTGTGCGGATCGGGGCCATCGATCTGTTCGTGCCAGCGATGCTCAAGGGCTCGGCCATGGCCGCGTGGGCGACGCTGAACGCGGCGCGCGGCAGCGTGCTCGCCAAGCCCGTGCCCGGGATGGTCCCGGTGATCGCGCTCCCCGGGAGCGCGGCCTTGCCGCCGGGCTACCGGCGGCTGGGCGACCAGGCATTGCGGATCGATGTCGCCGAGAAACTGCTCCACGCCGCACACGGCGTCCGCACCGCCCGTGGCGGGAAGCCTTTCGTCCTCGATCCGGCCGTGGCCATTTCGACTGGCCTGTCGACGGCGAGCTACGCGCGGCTCCTGCGGCTTGCCGGATTCAAGCCGATCGTCCCGCGTCCGCTTGCCGCGGGAGCATTCGGGCCGCCGCAGATGCCGCGCTGGCGCTGGCTGGCGCCGGGCCGCAGCGCACCAGCTGCGGCAAGGCCGGACCGGTCGGAGCCGACATCGGGCAATGCGTTCGCGGCGCTGGCCGAGCTGATGCGCTGATGCGGATCGACAAGCTGGTCTGGTACTTGCGCTTTGCGCCCAGCCGCAGCGCTGCGCAGCAATGGATCGAACAAGGCCATTTCCGGCTCAACGCGCGCCGCGTCGGCAAGCCCGGGAATGCAGTCAAGCCGGGCGATGTGCTGACCTTGCCGCTGCGTTCGCAGGTGCTGGTGATCGAACTTCTGGCCTTGCCCGAGCGCCGCGGACCAGCGAGCGAGGCGCAGGAGCATTACCGCGTGCTTGACGGAGCGCGTGCAAATCCCATAGCACCCGATCAAACACCATTGCCTTAGGGGATAGAATGCCATGACCTATGTCGTCACCGACGCCTGCATCAAGTGCAAGTACATGGACTGCGTCGAGGTCTGCCCGGTCGATTGCTTCTATGAAGGCGACAATATGCTGGTGATCAATCCCAGCGAATGCATCGATTGCGGGGTGTGCGAGCCCGAATGCCCGGCCGAAGCGATCCTCCCCGATACCGAAAGCGGGCTTGAACAGTGGCTTGAGCTCAACGCCAAATTCTCGGCCGAATGGCCCAACATCACCACCAAGAAGGAAACGCCGGCCGACGCCGACGAGCACAAGGGTGAAGACGGCAAGTTCGACAAGTATTTCTCGGCGGAGCCCGGCGAAGGCGATTGAGGATTCCTTGTTTGGATGCGCTATTCGCATCCGTGAATAGCTAGCAACACCGGCCCGCTCCCCCGGCCCGACCACCCGTTCAAAGTACCCTGTGGGTGGTCGGGCCGGTGTTGCGGGAAAGCCCGGATGGGTTTTCCCAGCTTACGAAAATCACAGTTGCAATCGGCGCAATCGCCAGCGCTGGTAATTTTGTTGCGGCTATGCTATATAAT
>JBJTLY010000261.1:0-6390 GCA_046063275.1 Novosphingobium sp.
GCCTGCACTTCGGCATAGAACTGGTCGATCAGCGCCGCCACCGGCAGCGATACGCCCAGCGCGCGTCCTTCTTCCAGGGCCAGGCCCATGTCTTTGCGCATCCAGTCGATCGCGAAGCAGAAATCGAAGCTGTCCTCGCACATCGTCTTCCAGCGGTTGTCCATCTGCCACGATTGCGAGGCCCCGCCCGAGATCGCCTGATAGACCTTGTCGAGATCGAGATGCGCCGCCTCGGCAAAGCGCAAGGCTTCGGACAGCGTCGCAAGAATACCCGAAAAGGCGATCTGGTTGACCATCTTGGTGGTCTGCCCCGCACCCGCCTTGCCGACGTGGACGATGCGCTTGGTATAGGCCTCCATCACCGGGCTGGCGGCTTCGATTGCATCGGCGCGGCCGCCGCACATCACGGTGAGCTGGCCGTTCTCTGCCCCGGCTTGCCCGCCGGTGACCGGGGCATCGACACAGTGGACATGCAGATCACGCGCCTCGACCGCGATTTGCCGGGCGATACGGGCCGAAACGGTGGTGTGATCGATGAAGGTCGCCCCTTCGCTGATCTTTGAGAATACGCCGGTCGGGCCAAGCACGACATCGGCCAGATCGTCGTCATTGCCGACGCAGGTCAGCACCACGTCGGCGCCTTCGGCGGCCTCGGCCGGACTGGTCGCGGTGCGCACCGTGAGCCCAGGGTTGGCGGCCTTCCACGCTTCGGCGCGGGCCGGGGTGCGGTTGTAGATGGTGAGCTGGTGCCCGGCTGCCCCGATGTGCCGCGCAATTGCGCCGCCCATTACGCCAAGCCCCAGGAACGACACATTGAGTGGTTTCGTCATCGCGCGCCTTGTAGCTGCTTTGCCGTGCCTCGCTAGATGCATATTTTGCTGACCGATAATTCATTGGCCTTGCCCGCCGCAAACACTATGCCTGCCGCCAATGGACACCCTGCTTTCCCCCCGCTTGCTGCGCCCGCTGTTCTGGCTTCTGTTCGCATTCGCGCTGGTCATGGCCTTGCTGCCCAAGCCGCCGAGTCTGCCGATCGACCAGTTCGGCGACAAGTTCGCGCACATGCTGGCCTTTGCCTCGCTCGCCGGGGTGGCGAACCTGGCCTGGCGGAACATTCCGGCGTGGCGGATTGGTTTGCAGCTATCTGCGTTCGGCGCGTTGATCGAAGTTCTGCAGATGACGCCTTCGCTCCACCGCGATGCCGATGTGCGCGACTGGATCGCAGACACGCTGGCGATTGTAGTGGCGACGCTGATCGCGCGCATACTCGCGCGCATGTTTCCTTTGTCAGGCGAAAGCTAAGCCAGCCTTTGCATCGCGGCCGCTTTGAGCTACCGGCCAAGGCGCGATGAACATGACCAGTGACCTTGCCCAGCCGCTCCTGACGATCGACCACATCCGTGCCGCCGCCGCGCGGATCGAAGGCGCGGTGGTGATGACCGCGATGGATTACAGCCGCACGCTGTCAGAGATCACCGGTGCGGACATCTGGCTCAAGTTCGAGAACCTCCAGTTCACCGCCGCCTACAAGGAACGCGGCGCGTTGAACGCGATGCTCCTGCTGGGTGCGGAAAAATGCCAGCGCGGGGTGATTGCGGCCTCGGCCGGCAACCACGCGCAAGGGCTCTCCTATCACGGCACCCGGCTTGGTGTGCCGGTCACGATCGTGATGCCACGCACCACGCCGACAGTGAAAGTCCAGCAGACCGAGGTGCTGGGCGGCACCGTGGTGCTGCACGGCGAGACCTTTGACGAAGCCTATGCCCACGCCCGCAAGCTGGAAGTCGAGTTGGGCCTGACCTTCGTCCACCCGTTCGACGATCCAAACGTCGCAGCAGGCCAAGGTACCGTGGCGCTGGAGATGCTGGCGCAGGTGCCCGAGCTTGACATGCTGGTGATCCCGATCGGCGGCGGCGGGCTCGCTTCGGGAATGGGCACGGCGGCGCGCGCGATCAAGCCCGATATCGGCCTGATCGGGGTCGAGGCGCAGCTGTTCCCCTCGATGTACAACCGCCTCAAGATGACCGACCTGCCGTGTGGCGGCGATACCCTGGCTGAGGGCATCGCGGTCAAGGAGCCCGGTTCGTTCACCTCCAAGGTACTCGAAGGCATGCTCGACGATATTGTGCTGGTCAGCGAGGCCCAGCTCGAAACCGCTGTTTCGCTGCTGCTGCAGATCGAAAAGACTGTGGCCGAGGGCGCGGGCGCGGCGGGCCTCGCCGCAGTGCTGGCCTAT
Organism: Novosphingobium sp.; assembly: GCA_046063275.1. Classification (GTDB taxonomy): domain Bacteria; phylum Pseudomonadota; class Alphaproteobacteria; order Sphingomonadales; family Sphingomonadaceae; genus Novosphingobium. Next base: position 2,237 of record JBJTLY010000261.1, read on the forward strand.
CCCGAACGGTTCAAGGGCCGCAAGATCGGCATACCTATTTGTGGCGGTAACATCGACACCCGTCTGCTCGCCAACGTCCTGCTGCGCGATCTTGCCCGCTCGGGCCGGCTCGCGCGGTTGCGGCTTACCCTGCAGGACCGCCCCGGCGCGCTGTTCAAGGTGATGCGCGAATTCGACGCTCACAACGTCAACATCATCGAAATTTACCACCAGCGGATCTTCACCCATCTCCCGGCCAAGGGCCTGATCACCGACATCGAGTGCGAAGCGCGCGACAAGGAACAGCTCGACGGGCTGGTCGCCAGCTTGCGCGCGGCGGGGTACGAGGTGGATACGGTCGAGCTGGGTTAGGGGGCGTTGCCTTCCAGTTCCGCCCACAGAGCGCGGAGGTGAGTGAGCAGTTCGCCCAGCAACGGGCTGTTGGCGAAGCACCGGCTGACGCGCAATTCATGTTGCGCTCTCGTCAATTCTGGTTCGGTTTGTCGCGCGCGTGCCAAGAGAGCAAGCGCCACATCCGTTCGACCTTCACGCCAGGTCAAGATGGCCTTGTTGAGGAAGCCTACGCTTGAAGTAGGATCTAACACAATGGACCGATCAAGCGCGACAATCGCGGCCTCCCAGTTTTCCCGCTCGATTTCAGCGAATGCCCGCCAGTAGAGACTTGCATACTCGAGCAGCCAGCCGGGCGACAGCCTCGCCTCGATATCGAGATGCCGGATAGCTTCATCGCTGCGATTGAGCAGCACGCAGGTCGTCCCACAAACCATGTGTGCATAGCTGTAGTTGGGGCTTTTTTGAATGGCGCGCTGCACGTTCGGGAGTGCGGCTTCGGCCTGGCCGATGAAGTTCTGGGCCTGGGCCACGCGGGTCAGGACTCCACAGCTATCCGGGTCCAGGGCAAGCGCGCGTGCGATATGGCCCTCAATCCGCGTAACCGTTGTAACGTCATCCGGACACAGCAAAAAATACTCTAGTGCGGATGTCACCGCCACCATCGCATGGCCAGCGCCATAGTCTGGATCAATTTTGACCGCACGCTGTGCTTGCTCAATGCCCATCGCCAGGCTTCCGTGGCCGATCCGGCGGAACGATGAGAAGGAGAGGGTTGCCGCCTCCCAAGCCGTCAGATCGTTCGGCTTCTTGAGTGCACGCGCCATTTCAAGTTGGTGGATCTGCATGTCGAAGTGCGCCGCGACTTCGCGCACCAGTTCGTCTTGCAAAGCTGCCAGTTCCGCCAAAGGCCGGTCGAACCTTTGCGTCCAGAGAATGTCTCCGCGCGCCGCCTCGACCAGTTGCGCCGTCACGCGCAAGTCTTGTCCCGCACGCCGCACATTGCCTTCCAGCAGATAGCGCACCCCCAATTGCCGCCCCATCGCCTCGACATCGGGCATCGCCCCGCTGCGGAACCGCGCGGTTGATGAGCTGGAAATGACCCTGACGTTGACCCCCTGCGACAGCGCATCGATCACGTCCTCGACCATACCGATGGCGAAGACCTCGTCCTCGGGCACGCCGGAACGATTGGTGAAGGGGAGAACTGCGAGCGACGGTGCCTCGCCGCGCTCACCGTGTCTCACTGGGGCTGGTTCGGGGGCTGCTATGATCGGCGTTGCCGTAGCTTCCCGCCCGACAAACCGCCGCACATCGCTCAGAAACCCTAGCCAAGCCTTGTCGTCAGCCGCGCCCGTCCAATGCGCCAAATCCGCCGTCTGGGTCAGTTCAAACATGATCGGGCGCTCGCAGGGCTCGATCGTCACCGGCACCAAAGTCTTGCACCGATCCGCGATCGTCGCCTCGGCGCGGACCCAGCGCGAGACCACCGAGCGCGGCGACCACAGCACCACCACTGCCTTCGCCCCGCGCAATGCCGCCTCGGTCACCTCGTCATAAGCCTCGCCCGAACGCAGCGCGGTGTCCCACCAGACGTTGAGCCCCTCCGCCGCAAAGGCATCTGCGTAGAGCTTCGCCACCGCCTGATCTTCGCGGTTGTAAGACAGGAAGATGTCGGGGGCGGTCAAGTGGCATCTCCGGTTTCGCCCGACAGCTGCGCCATTGTATCGCGGAAGAATTTCTGGTGGGCGGGCATTCGAAACAAATTGAGGTCGATGTCAGCATCGTCCGCCGCGAGCTGTTTTCGCATCTCGCGGGCTTCGTCCATCCGGCCAAGATGGATATAGGCGCCAACCAACCCCAGCGCGTTGTATGGGGCACCGGGCACGAGTTGCTGGGATTCGAGCAGTGGCGCCAGCGCCGCTTCGTATTGGCCGGCCAGCACTCTGCAGCAGCCCAGCATGTTGAGCGAACCCCATCGGTCGGGCCCGCGCGGTTCAAGCTCAAGCGCCTTTTCGTACAACGCGATGGCCGGTTCGACATGCCCCATCGCCGCCTTGAGATGGCCGTTGATTGACCAGCCCATCGACCAACCCGGATTGCGTGACAGGGCGCGCTCGGCCATTGCATTGAGCATAGCAAGATCGCCACCGGACTGGATGCCGGCCCAGGCGAGGTAACCCAGGACGAGCGGATCGTCGGCACCGGTCAAAAGCGCGCGCCTGGAATAGTCCTTCGATGCCAGCCGAAGCGTATCCGGGTCTCCCGGCACCCGCAGCAGCAGAAGCGCGCTGCAACAGGCACTGGCGAATGTCAGCAGATAGGGGTCATCGCGATTGTCAGCGAGGGCCGCCTCGATCACGTTCAGTGCGTGCCGATGCGACTCGGCAGAGAACGTGCTGAACGCCTGAAGTCCCGCGATCATGCCGTAGTAAGCACCGGATGCCTCGTTCGGTCGGGCCAGTGCCCAGCGCCGTTCGGCCGCTTCAATCGCCAGCACGGCCTTGTTTGCCAATTTGCTGGCGATGTCCTCCTGCACGGCAAAAGGATCATCGCCTTCCGCATCGATCCGCTCGGCCCAGATCTGTGTTCCCGAATCCGTTTCGATCAGCTTTGCCGAGAGCCGTACCCTGTGGTCGGCGCGGCGAAGCGTTGTTTCGAGAATGTACCTTGCAGCGGCGGGTTCCGACTGGAGAGTGAGGGCATAATTGAATCGCGAGAATACTGTCGAAATTTCTTCGATCAGGCCTCGCGCGAACGCCTCGTCGGCCGTTGCGAAGTGCATCGGCGCAAATGATAGTCCGGGTCGGCCGCGCGGCACCTTGACCGGTGCGGCGGCCTGTGGCGCCGCAACCTGCAGGAGACGCGGTTCATGTCCGACAAACCGGTGCAAGTCGCCTAGAAATCCCCGCCATGCCGGGTCCGTTGCATCCCCCGTCCAGTGGGACAGGTCCGCCGTCTGGGTCAGCTCAAACATGATCGGGCGTTCACACGGCTCGATCGTCACCGGCACCAAAGTCTTGCAGCGATCCGCAATTGTCGCTTCGGCGCGGACCCAGCGTGAGACCACCGAGCGCGGGCTCCACAGCACCACCACCGCCTTGGCCCCGCGCAAGGCCGCTTCGGTCACCTCGTCATAGGCCTCGCCCGAACGCAGCGCGGTGTCCCACCATACGTTGAGCCCCTCTGCCGCAAACGCCTCCGCAAAGCGTTGCGCTATTGCCGCATCCTCGCGGTTGTAGGACAGGAAGATATCCGGTTGTCCCATTCGCCCCACTTTTCCCTGCTCACACTATGGAGACTGCGGGATTGAGGGCAAGACGATTCTTGCGACGGGCATTTGCGGGGCTGTGGCCGGTTTCAGAGCAGGCGATCTTTACCGACTGTCGCCGAACTGTCCCGTTTTGCGCTTGCCCCGGGCGGTGCCCGCCTGCCTGTGCATAATAACGATGCCTTTACCGTGTTTCGTGGTTAAAGTTCTTTCAACGTTGCGCCGGCCCATGCATAGTGTCGGCCTTAACCAAGCCAGCAGGATGGTCCTCGCAGCGTGACGGCACCCGTTCGATTTCCCCGGTTTTTCGTTACGAGCCCGGCGCCTTGCCCCTATTTGCCGGGGCGGACGGAGCGTAAGGTCTTTACCGAGCTCAAGGGACCTCACGCGGATGAGCTGAACGACGCGCTGGGCCGCATCGGCTTTCGCCGCAGCCAGACCGTCGCCTACCGCCCAAGCTGCTCCGATTGCCAGGCCTGCGTTTCGGTGCGCGTGGTGACCGGCGAATTCCGCGCGTCTACCAGCCAGAAGCGCAATTTGAAGCGCAACGGCG
>JBJTLY010000262.1:0-5151 GCA_046063275.1 Novosphingobium sp.
GCCCATCTGCAGACGGCACCCGTGGTGCAGCGCCAGTTCGCGGAAATCGTAAGCCTGGAGGATCATGTAGTTGAATTCGAGAAAAGTCAGCGGCTGTTCGCGCTCGAGCCGCAGCTTGACCGAATCGAAAGTCAGCATGCGGTTGATCGTGAAGTGCGGACCAACCTCGCGCAGCAGATCAACATAGCCCAGTTCGCGCAACCAATCGTCGTTGTTGACCATGATCGCATCGCTTGGCCCGTCGCCGAAGGTCAGGAACCGTTCAAAGACCCGGCGGATCGAGGCGATGTTGGCGTCGATCATCTCGCTGGTCAGCAGCTTGCGGCTCTCGTCCTTGCCCGATGGATCGCCCACCTTGGTCGTCCCGCCGCCCATCAGCACGATCGGCTTGTGCCCAGCCTGCTGAAGTCGGCGCAGCATCATGATCTGGACGAGCGAACCCACATGCAGCGACGGCGCGGTTGCATCGAAGCCGATATAACCGGGAACGATCTGTTTGCTCGCCATAGCATCGAGCCCGGCTGCATCGGTAAGCTGGTGAATGTAGCCGCGTTCGTCGAGCAGGCGGAGCAGGGTCGAGGTGTAAGTCATGGCGCGCGGCGGTTAGCACGGTGTGGCTACCGAGCAAAACCCTTACAATGCGGTGGCAATCACTGGCCGGGACCAAAGATTGCAGCGACAGCCTCAAGATGAGCTGCGCTTTCGCAGCTTTCAGAAGCAATCGAAATACTGTGGATCGCAGCCCCTCTGCGAATGGTGCCAGAGGTGATGCAACCTTCAGGATATCCCGGTGCCACGTTGAATCTCGCACCGGACTTGGGATGGAGTGTCACGAAGGAACGAACGACGTCGCCGTCCTGATGTACCGTTGCAACAATATCAGTCTCGACCGCTTGCGCCCCATAAACCTGCTTCGCGCTCTGGGCGGTCATCGCGGCGTCGTCGACAGCGACTTCGGTCGGAGCCTTTTTGGTTTTGAACTTCATGTACGAAACCAGCACGCCCGTACCCTCGGTCCGCAGACGCGCTTCGGTGGCGTCTTCCATCAAATCTTTCATCCCCGCGAACTGCATGGCGGGATTTTGCCTGATGGTGCCGGACCAACCCTCTCCCAACGAGATAGTCACATCTCCGCCGATCTTGAAATCGCGAGCGAGGGCCTGGCTTGGCGCCAAGCCGAGCAAGACCCCGATAGCGAAGGCAATCAAACGCGAGCCGGTCATTGCATTCTCCCCCATTGAAACGATAGTCCCATGCCATGCCGATGCTGTCTAGCCACCCTGACACGCCTGCACTGTCAGTGCGCGGCATTGAGGCCCGCATCGTTTCCGCCGACGACGACTGGCTCAGACTGCGCTGGAGGATAGACGGAATCGACGATCTCGTGTTCCCGCAATTCGGCGGAAGGGGCCGTGCTGATGGATTGTGGCAGAACACTTGCTTCGAACTGTTTGTGATGCGCGAGGACCAGCAGCGTTATCTTGAATTCAATTTCTCTCCATCGCAGCGCTGGGCGGCTTATGTTTTTTCCGGCTACCGCGCCTCCGTGACAGAGCATCCGCTGCCGCATGAACCGACCTGCTCACTGCGGATCGGCACGGAATTCGCGATTTTCGATGTCGCAGTGCCAGCACAGGGGCTGCCGATGCCCCCGTGGAAATATGGACTATCTGCAGTGATCGAAGAAACGGGCGGCACCAAAAGCTACTGGGCGCTTGCCCACCCGCCCGGCGCTCCCGATTTCCACCATCCCACTTGCTTCGCGGCGAGGCTTCCGGCACCGCAGCGGACATGAAATTCGGTATCGATCGCCTGCTGGCCGACCCCGCGTTGCGCGCGCCTTTGCAAGGCAAGCGGGTGGCTTTGGTTGCGCACCCCGCCTCGGTTACTGCCGACCTCACCCACTCGCTCGACGCGCTGATTGCCTGCGGCCTGAACATCACCTCCGCCTTCGGCCCACAGCACGGGCTGAAGGGCGACAAGCAGGACAACATGGTCGAGACCCCGGATGAGGTCGATCCGCTTTACGGCATCCCGGTGTTCAGCCTTTATGGCGAAGTGCGCCGTCCCACTGGTCAAATGATGAGCACTGCCGATGTGTTCCTGTTCGACCTGCAGGACCTCGGCTGCCGGATCTACACCTTTGTCACCACGCTGCTTTATCTGCTTGAAGCAGCGCATGGCACCGGCAAGGCGGTGTGGGTGCTCGATCGGCCCAACCCGGCGGGTCGGCCAATCGAAGGGACCACGCTGCTGCCCGGACAGGAGAGCTTTGTCGGAGCGGGGCCGATGCCAATGCGCCACGGGCTGACCCTGGGCGAGATGGGCCACTGGTTCATCGATCACTTCAAGCTCGACGTCGATTACCGGGTGATCACAATGGAGGGCTGGCAGCCCGAAGGGCCGGGCTATGGCTGGCCCGAAAGCCGGATCTGGATCAACCCCAGTCCCAACGCCGCGAACGTCAACATGGCGCGGGCCTATGCCGGGACGGTGATGCTCGAAGGCGCCACATTGAGCGAGGGGCGCGGAACCACCCGTCCGCTCGAAGTACTGTTTGGTGCGCCCGATATCGATGCCAAAGCTGTCCATGCGGAGATGCAACGGTTTGCGCCTGAGTGGCTCACAGGGGCCGCACTTCGCGAATGCTGGTTCACGCCGACATTCCATAAGCATGCCAGCGAGCTATGCAGCGGCCTGATGATCCACGCCGAGGGATCGTTCTACAACCACCACGCGTTCCGCCCCTGGCGGATGCAGGCGTTGGCGTTCAAGGCGATCCGCAATCTTTACCCTGACTATGATATGTGGCGCGATTTCCCTTACGAATACGAGTTCGAGCGACTCGCGATCGACGTGATCAACGGCGGCCCGGCTTTGCGCGAATGGGTGGACGATACCGGGGTGGAGCCGGGTGACCTTGAACGGCCTGCCGGAGCCGACGAGGCCGTATGGGCCGAAGCCATAAGGCCGTTGCTGCTCTATTGAGTTTTTGGGGAAGGGATCGGGTAATGGACCGCCGCACGTTGTTCAAAGGTGTCGCCGGGGCAGGCATTGCCGCTGCGCTACCGCTCGCCAAAGCAGGCGCCGCCGATCTTCCTCCGTTGGTTGATCTCGCCACAAGCGCAAAGCCGATCACGCGCGCTGAGCGGATCGACCGGATCGCCCGCTTGCAAGTGCAGATTCGCAAGAGCGGCATCGGCGCAATTCTGATCGAGGCCGGATCGAGCCTCGATACTTCACCGGCGTTCAATGGTGGCGGAGCGAGCGGATGACCGCTGCGGTGATACCCGCGAACGGCGAGCCGGTGGTCGTGACCCCGTTTTTTGAAGCGCCGTCGATCAAGGAAACGCTTGGCATTCCGGCCAGCGTGCGCACCTGGGACGAGCATGAAAACCCGATGGCGCTGGTCGCGGGCTGGCTAAGCGAACGCAAGCTGACCGCCCGGCCGCTCGCGCTTGAGGAAACGGTTCGCGAATTCATCCGCGATGGTCTGCAAAAAGCCATGCCGCGCGCCGCTATCGTCTCAGGCGCAGCGCAAGTTCGCGCGGTGCGAATGCGCAAGACTGTGGCGGAACTGGCACTGATGCAGGTCGCCAACACGATCACCCTCAACGCTATGGCCTATGCAGCAGGGCAAATCCGGGCAGGCATGACCCCGGCCGATATCGTCGCGCTGATCGTTGCGGCGACCCGAAAGCAAGGCGGCGAAGCCGATGGTGGGTTGGTCCTGCTGGGCGAGGCCGCGGCCTATCCGCATGGCTCGCACCAGAAGCAGGAAGTGCGCGAAGGCGAAGTGATCCTGATGGACTGCGGCTGCCAGGTGCATGGCTACACCTCGGACATTTCGCGCACGATCGTGCTTGGCGAGCCCAGCGCCGAACTGCGCAAGGTTTGGTCGCATGTGCGGCAGGGGCAGCAGATCGTGATGGATACTGCCAAGGTCGGGGTCGAATGCGGCGTGGTGGATGACGCGGTGCGGCGGCATTACGAGAGCCTTGGCTATGGGCCCGGCTACAAGTTGCCCGGCCTTTCGCACCGCACCGGTCACGGGATCGGGATGGACGGACACGAACCGGTCAACCTCGTCCATCTCGAAAGGACCAAGATGGACGTGGGGATGTGCTTCTCGAACGAGCCGGGGATCTACCTGCCGGGCAAGTTCGGGGTGCGGTTGGAGGACTGCTTCTATATCACCGCCGACGGACCGCGACTGTTCTCAGGCCTGTCGCGCGGGATCGATCCGGCCGAAGCCTTCAATTGATCGCGGCGAGCAGAGCGGTGTCGCCGATCAGGTAGCAAGTCATCGACAGCGCGCCGTCAATCGTATCGTTGAACAGGCCCACTTCGTCTCCCGGCAGACGCGCGCCGACCGGGTAGAGCAGCGGCAGGTAATGCTCCGCGCTGTTGATCGCGGCGGCGGCGGCCTCGTCTCCCGGAGCAAAGCGGGTCAGGGCGGCATGGTCACCGGCGATTACCGCGGCGTTGACCCGACTTTGAAAATCAACCGCCCAATCGGGCCGGGTTCCCGCATACTGCCGCCACAGGCCAAGATTTTGCACCACATTCCCGCTGCCGACGATCAGAACGCCTTCATCGCGCAACGGAGCCAGTTTGGCGGCAAGCTCCAGATGCTGCTCTGGTGAAAGCGCTCGGTTGAGGCTCATTTCCACCATCGGAATTTCCGCCGCGGGGAACATCGGTTGCATTACCCCCCAGGCGCCGTGATCGAAGCCCCAGTCGCTCGCCGGTTGAACCGATTCCGCACCGAGAAGTTCTTCCAGCCGCGCGATCAGCTTGGCCGAACCGGGGGCAGGGTACTGCAGTGCAAACAGTTCGGGCGGGAACCCGCGGAAGTCGTGGATCGTTCTGGGCCGCTCGCCCTCGGTCACATGAACCGCGCCCTGGGTCTCCCAATGTGCGGATACCACCAGGATCGCCTCCGGCTTCGGCAGCACCTTGCCCAGCGCCTGCCAGGCGCGGCGTTCGGGACCATCGGTGATCGTCGTCATCGGCGAACCGTGACCGAGGAACAGGGTGGGAATGCGCGTCGTCATGCCGATAATCTGGACATTGACGCGCGATGCGCAAGCCGAGCAATTCTTCGCGGCAGAAAAACGTCGGTGGGGTTACCGCAGCGAAACCGCAGCC
>JBJTLY010000263.1:0-10984 GCA_046063275.1 Novosphingobium sp.
GGCGCGGCAACCGCTGCATAGTTGCGCGCGCTGTATTCGACTTGGCCGATTTGGCGGAATGCGCGGGCGTTGAGCGGGTCCAGCTCGGCCGCGCGCTTGACCGCGGGGCGTGCACTATCGAACCGGCCGCAACGCGCCTCGAAATTGCCGAACCGGCTGAGGATGTCGGCATCGCCCCGCGCCAGTTCGTATGACAGACGGTAAGGTTGGCGGGCACCCCGCGCATCAAGCCGCCCGTCGATCAAGGCAAAGCCCAGCGTGGCCTGCGCAGCGGCGAGATTGGGGGCCAGCTGGACTGCCTTGTGCGCAATCGTGATTGCCTCATCGTAACGCGCCCGGCGCGCCGCGCCTTGATCATAGGAATTGCCGAACACCACCAGAGTTCGCGCGAGCGCGGCCTGCGCCAGGGCGAATTGCGGGTCCGCAGCCACTGCAGTGCGGAAGCTCTTGAGCGCCAGATCGTCGCTGTCGCGACCGCTTTCGAGCGCGAACTGGTCAAGCCCGCGCAAATAGGCGTCATAGGCGGCAAAGCTGTTGGTCCCGCCCAGTTCCTTGTTGTTGCCAGTGGCGCCGTGCGCCGCCATCTGCCGGGTAAGTTCGGTGACCACGGCCGCGGCAATCTGCTCCTGCACCGCAAAGGCGCTCGACAGTTCGCTGGTGAAGCTCTGCGCCCAGCGGCTCAGTCCGCTTGCGCCTTCGATCAGTTCGACCGAAACCCGCACCTGCCGGTCATCGCGGCGAACGTTTCCTTCGAGCAGGTAAGCAACCTTGAGCGCCTTTGAGATGGTCCCGGCATCCTGCTGGGCCTTGGCGAACTTTGCCGAGGACGTCTGCGCCGCAACCGCCAACAAGCTCTCAGAGGCGAGCTGCGAGCGCACTTCGGCGGAGAGACCATCGGAGAAATAGTTGCTTTCGCTGTCCCCGCTGAGGTTGGAGAACGGCAGCACTGCGACGCTGTTTGCCCGGGCGGCTGAACTGAGCAGCCCGCTCCACCATACGCCGCCTGCAGCAACGCCGGCCGCAGCCAGTCCACCGCCGACCAATGCCGCCCGGCGGCTTACTCCTTTGGGCCGCAGTACCGTGACCGGACGCTGCGCCGGACCATCGTGCAGCGCCGCGATCGCATGGAGCATGGCGGCGACACCGGGATCGCTGGCGGTGCGGCGAGGATTGACACTGTAGGTCTGGAACTGCCGGAATCCGAGCGGCGGCTTGCTACCGTCGACGCTGAGCGGGACCAGACAGCCACGATCACGTCCGCGCGTCGCCTCATCGTGCACCCAGTGAGAGGTGGTCGACTTGGCTGACCATAGCACCACGACGGCGCGGGCGCTTTCGAGCGCAGCCTCGGTCGAATTGGCGAAGCGTTCACCCGGGCTGAGCATCCCGTCCCACCACACCGGATAGCCTGCTGCTTCGATTGCTTCGATGATCGGGCGGACCAGCTTCAGGTCATCGCGCGAGTAGCTGACAAAAACTGTCGGCGCCGCTGGCGCTTGTTCAGCGTCCATTGCCTGGTCCCACAGTGCGGCGCATGTTTTCCCCGTTGGCCTGCGGGTTGCGGCGCAGGCCCGGTAACGATGCTATGCCCTTGGCCGAATAAGGGCAAGCACTTGCCCTCACCGCGCCGGGTTCCCATTTGTGGCCGGTCGGCGCACAAGTGTGCCAAGAAATCATCCAGGAGACGCATAATGAACTGGGGACAGGCTCTCGCACTGGCGAGAGGTGCCGAAAATCCGCCGCCGCGCCGCGACGAGCGTAGCGAAGACGAATGGCGCGCGGTGCTATCTCGCGAGCAGTTCCAGGTGATGCGTTTGAAGGGCACTGAGCGGCCGTTCTCGAACGAGATGTGCAGCCTGTTCAAGCCCGGGCGCTATGCCTGCGCGGGTTGCCACACCGAACTGTTCGACAGCGCGACCAAGTTCGAAAGCGGCACCGGATGGCCGAGTTTTTCCGAGCCCGTGGCCGAAGGCGTGGTCGGGTATCACCTCGATACCAGCCACGGGATGGAGCGGGTCGAGGCGGTGTGCAACGTCTGCGATGCGCACCTCGGGCATGTCTTTCCCGATGGGCCGCCGCCCAGCGGGCTGCGCTATTGCATGAACGCGGTTTCGCTGGAGAAGCTGGCTGACTGACTCTGCCGCCTGGGCGTTCGACAACAGCTTCATCCGGGCCTTGCCCGGGATGTTCACCCCGTGGCAGGCAGAGGAGCCCAAGGTACCCAAGCTGGTTCTGTTCAACGAAGCACTGGCGGTTCGGCTGGGCCTGCCTGGCCACGAGGCGGGCGACGAGCAGCTAGCTGGCTGGTATTCCGGCGCGGTTGAAGTGCCGGGGAGCAAACCCGCCGCACTGGCCTATGCCGGGCACCAGTTCGGCACGTTCAATCCCGCGATGGGCGATGGCCGCGCTTTGCTGCTGGGCGAGATCGTGGCCCCTGATGGTGCGCGTTTCGACCTGCAATTCAAGGGTTCGGGCCGCACGCCCTATTCGCGCGGGGGCGACGGGATGTCCACGCTCAGCGCCGCATTGCGCGAATATCTGGTGTCCGAAGCAATGGCCGCCCTGGGTGTTCCCACGACCCGCAGCCTCGCAGTGGTGGCGACCGGCGGCGGGATCTGGCGCGAGCAGCCACATCCTGCGGCGGTGCTGACTCGCGTCGCGGCCAGCCACCTGCGCATCGGCTCGTTCGAATTCGCCGCCGCGCACCAGGGGCGGGAAGGGGTGGAGCGGCTGTGCGATTACGCGCTCGAACGGCACTATCCGGCGCGGCTCGGCGCACCCAACCGGCCGCTGGCTTTGCTCGAAGCAGTCGCCGACGCGCAGGCGAGGCTGATCGCCAAGTGGATGGCGCTGGGCTTCGTCCACGGGGTGATGAACACCGACAACGTGACCATTTCGGGCGAAACGATCGACTATGGCCCCTGCGCCTTCCTTGACACCTATGCCGACGGGCAGGTGTTCAGCTCGATCGATGCGCATGGCCGCTATGCCTATGGGCAGCAGCCCGAGGTGTGCCGCTGGAACCTTTACCGGCTCGCCTCGGCACTGATCGAAGCGATCGCCGCGGTGAACGAGGCCGACACCGAAGCCGCGCGGATTCTGCTGGAGGACTGGCCGATCCGTTATCGCGGTTACTGGCTTCATGAAATGCGCGCCAAGCTGGGACTTGCTGCAGAGCACGATGGCGATGAAGAGTTGATCGGCGATCTGTTCCGGCTGCTTGAGGGTCAGCAGGCCGATTTTACCATGACCTTCCGCGCGCTGGGTGCCTCGCTTGTGCAGGGGTTCGGTGCCCTTGCCGAGCAGGTGCTCGAGCCCGAAAAGCTCCAGCCATGGTTCGCTGCCTGGCAGGCGCGTCTGGCTGAGGAACCCGCCGATATGTCCGCCCGCCGCGCTGCGATGGACCGGGTCAATCCGCTCTATATCGCGCGCAACCGGCGGCTGGATGAGACGTTGGCTGCGGCAGAAGCGGGAGACCTAGCGCCCTTCACCGCCATGCTTGCAGTGGTCATCGCGCCCTTCGCCGAGCAGCCGGGGTGGGAACGGTTCGCCGCAATTCCGCCCGAAGGATCGCCGCGCCACGTAACCTTTTGCGGAACCTGAGCGTATCTGGGGGTGAAGGAGTTTTGCGATGTTGAAGAAGTCGATCCTTACCGCCGCTGCCGTGCTCACCCTGGCCGCACCGATGAGCGCCCCGGCCGCGCCCGCGCGCAGCGAAACCATCGTGCTGGCCGGCGGATGCTTCTGGGGGATGGAAGGCACCTTCGAACACGTGAAGGGCGTAACCAGCGTAATGTCCGGATATGCCGGCGGCAGCGCCAGCGACGCGACCTATGACCAGGTCAGCACCGAGCGTACTGGGCACGCCGAAGCGATCAAGGTCACCTTCGATCCGGGCAAGATCTCACTCGGCGATATCCTCAACGTCTATTTCGTCGTGGCGCACGATCCGACCCAGGTGAACGGCCAATATCCTGACACCGGCCCGAGCTATCGCAGCGCGGTATTCCCGCAGTCGGCAGGCCAGAAGGCCTACGTCGCTGCCTATATCAAGAACCTCAACAGCCGCGCACCGCTCAAAGGCCGGGTTGCCACGCGCATCGAAGCTGGCGGGTTCTATCCGGCTGAGGGCTATCATCAGGACTTCATGAAGAAGAACCCGACGCACCCCTACATCCAGCGCTGGGACGTGCCGCGCATCAAGAAGCTGAAGGCGGTGTATCCGGGACTGTACCGCGACTGGTAAGCGGCTGCGCAGCGGCCTTGATCGCCGCGTCGAGCGGCGGGTTCCAGCGCGCGAAGCGGCTCTTGGCGATCAGATCGGCGGGCGGAAACAGCACTCCGCTGGTCTGATAGTCGAGCGGCATCAGCGCCTTTGCGGCCAGGTTCGGGGTGGGATAAAGGATCGTGTGCAGCACGCGCATCCCGGCCTGGCTCTGTAGCAGATAATCGATGAAGCGGTGGGCGTTACCGGGGCGGTCAGCATGCGCTGGGATGCACAGGCCATCGCAGGTCAGCTCACTGCCTTCGATCGGCATGACAAAGCCCAGATCGTCATCCTCGAGCATGACCTGCGCAATATCGCCGTTGAACTCGGCGACCAGATCGACAGTCTTGTTGAGCAGCAGGTCCTGCCCATCGTCGTTGTGAAAGGCTTTCACCCGCGGCAGCTGCGTTTCGAGGAGCTTGGCGAGAATCGGCACGTCTTCTTCGTCAATCGCATCGGGCCCCTTGCCGAGCGTCCGCGCGACGATTCCGAACAGTTCAGGTGCGTCGCTCGGCAGGGCAAAGCGCCCCGCGAAGGCAGGATTGTCGAACAGGTCCTGCCAACCCTTCGGCGGGGCCGGCACTTTGGAACGGCGATAGCCGATGCCGTAGACCTGCCAGGTGTACGGCACCGACCAGGTCAGCCCCTTGTCGTAAAGCGGATCGGCAAAGCGCGGATCGATATTGCGCAAGTTCGGAATGCGCGCGTGGCTGATTGGGGCGAGCAGGTGCGCGTCGACCAGCCGCTCGACCATCCGGTTTGACGCGACCAGCAGATCGGGCACGCTGGTCCCGGTGCGCAGCTGCTTGAACAGCTCGTCCTCGCTCGAAATGATGCTGAGCGACACGTCGATGCCGGTCGCCTCGCGGAAATCGTCAAGCGTGGTTTCGCCGAGGTAGCTTTCCCAGTTGGCGAAGTTGAGGTCCTCGCTTTCCCCGCAGGCGGTGAGCGAGCCGAGCGAAACCGCGAGGGCGGCGGTGCCCAAGCCCTGCAGCGCGCGGCGGCGGGTCAATTCGGCAAGGAGCGGGGCGCGAACCATCGCGCTTTTCCTAGCCCGCGCCTTGGCAGTTGCAAACCTGCGAGGCGTGAGCGGCTGTGGATGGCCAACACACGATTGCAGCACACAAGGCGCGATGGCATAGCGGAAACCGATGGATCACGAACCGGCCGCCGACAAAGACCTTGACCTGTCACCGCCGCGCCGGACCAAGCTGGGCGTGGCAATCCTGGTGAGCCTGATCATGGTGTTGATCGCCGCCGGGATAATCCGCGTATTCACCCCCGATTTTGCGGCCAGAGTTGTGGAAAGCGTACTCAACACCTTCTCGGTCACGGTAACCACCCCGCCTATGCCGCCACCGCCGCCCAAAGCGCCCGAACCTGCCGGTCAGAGCGGCGAAAAGGGCAAGAAGGCGGTCCCGCGCGAGGCGGTGAAGCCCCCGGTCAACAAGCCGATCAAGCAGGCACCCGCGCCGCTCAATCCGGGCAAGGGCGATGCCAACACCTCGGGTGCCAGCCAGGCGGGCACCGGCACCGGCGCGGGGGGACCGGGCAATGGGCCGGGCAATGGCGGCGGCGGCAATGGCACCGGCGGCGGCGCGGTGAGCAAGGCAGTCAAGATCGCCGGCGATATCAATTCGGCGCGTGACTATCCGATTCCCACCCGCGATCTCAGGATCAACGATTACGTGATCATCGCGATCACCGTAGGCACCGATGGCAGCCCCACCGGGTGTCGGGTCGCGCGGCCGAGCAAGGATGCGCAGGCCAATGCGATCACTTGCCAGCTCGCGCTCAAACGCTTCCGCTTCAAGCCCGCCACGGATGGCAATGGCAAGCCGGTGGTTTCGGTCTACGGCTGGAAGCAGACCTGGTTCTATCCTGGCAAGTAGCATCGCGATTATTGACGCGGCAGGCGGCGTGTCCATAACGCAAGCAAAGCAGTCTGAACCGGAGATTCCCCGCATGGCCACCACGCACCCCGTCCCGCCCGAATGGGCCGCGCGCGCCTATGTGACTGCGGACAGCTATGCCGAGAAGTATGCGCGGGCGCTGAATGAGCCCGAAGCGTTCTGGCGCGAGGAAAGCGCGCGGCTTGACTGGATCAAGCCTTGGTCGAAGCTCAACAGGTGCTCGTTCGACGAGGTCGACTTCGGCATCGAATGGTTTACCGATGGCACGCTCAACGTTTCGGCCAATTGCCTTGACCGACACCTAGCGGAGCGCGGCGATCAGGTGGCGATCATTTGGGAAGGCGACGATGCCGCGCAGCAGCGCAAGCTGACCTACCGTGAACTCCACGGCGAAGTGTGCCGCATGGCCAATGCGCTCAAGGCGCTTGGTGCCAAACGCGGCGACCGGGTGACGATCTACCTGCCGATGATCCCCGAAGCGGCAATGGCTATGCTCGCCTGCACCCGGATCGGCGCGATCCACTCGATCGTGTTCGGCGGGTTCAGTCCCGAGGCACTGGCGGGGCGGATCCAGGACTGCGATTCCAACCTGGTGATTACGGCAGACGCGGGAATGCGCGGGGGCAAGCTGGTGCCCTTGAAGGCCAACGTCGATGCGGCGCTTGAGCAGTGCCCGTCAGTGGATGCGGTGCTGGTGGTGCGCCATGTCGGCAACGACGTGCCCGTGGTCGATGGCCGCGACCATTGGTGGCATGAACAGCGCGAAGCCGTCTCGCTCGACTGTCCGCCCGAGGAAATGGGCGCGGAAGACCCGTTGTTCATCCTCTACACCAGCGGCAGCACCGGCAAACCCAAGGGCGTGCTCCACACCACCGGCGGCTACCTGACCTGGGCGGCGATGACGCACCATTACGTGTTCGATTACCGCCCCGGTGAAATCTACTGGTGCGCCGCCGATGTCGGCTGGGTCACCGGGCACAGCTACGTGGTTTACGGCCCGCTCGCCAATGGTGCGACCACGGTGATGTTCGAAGGGGTGCCCAATTACCCCACGCACAGCCGCTTCTGGGAAATCGTCGACCGCCACAGCGTCGAGATTTTCTACGGCGCACCGACTGCCTTGCGTGCCTTGATGCGCGAGGGTGACGACTGGGTCACGGCGACCAGCCGCAAGTCTTTGCGCCTGCTCGGCTCGGTCGGCGAACCGATCAATCCCGAGGCGTGGGAATGGTACTGGCGGGTGGTCGGTGACGGGCGCTGCCCGATCGTCGACACCTATTGGCAGACCGAAACCGGGGCCTGCATGATGACCCCGCTGCCCGGCGCGCATGCGCTCAAGCCCGGCGCGGCGAGCTTCCCGATGTTCGGGGTGGTGCCGCAGATCGTCGATGGCGAAGGCGCGGTGCTCGAAGGGGCGACCGAGGGCAACCTGTGCATCACGCAAAGCTGGCCCGGCCAGATGCGCACCGTGTGGGGCGATCACGAACGGTTCTTCCAGACCTATTTCACCACCTACAAGGGCAAGTACTTCACCGGCGACGGCTGCAAGCGCGACGCGGACGGCTACTACTGGATCACCGGCCGGGTCGATGACGTGATCAACGTTTCGGGCCACCGCATGGGCACCGCCGAGGTGGAATCGGCACTGGTCGCGCACGCCAAGGTGGCGGAATCAGCGGTGGTGGGCTTCCCGCACGACATCAAGGGGCAGGGCATCTACGCCTACGTTACGCTCAACGCGGGCGAGGATCCTACTGACGCAATGCGCAAGGAGCTGGTGCAGTGGGTCCGCAAGGAAATCGGCCCGATCGCCACCCCCGACGTGATCCACTTCGCCCCGGCGCTGCCCAAGACCCGCAGCGGCAAGATCATGCGCCGCATCCTGCGCAAGATCGCCGAGGGCGATGTTTCCAACCTGGGTGATACCTCGACCCTCGCCGATCCGAGCGTCGTGGATGCGCTGCTGACCAGCGGGAAGTAGCGCTTACGGCTGTTTGGTGATCCGCAGCATCGAGGTGTCATAACCCAGCTGACGGGCGCGCCCGATCAGCATGTCGAGCTTGGCCTGGCCCGGGTTCGGATCGCGCGACAGCAGCCAGAGGTAGCGGCCCGAGCCCTCGCCGACGATCGACCACGAATAGTCGTCGGCATGATCGAGCACCCAGTAATCGCCATAGAAGGGCCCGAAGAAGCTGACCTTGAGCTTGGCCCCGGTCGCGGTATCGACGACCTTGGCTTTGCCCTCGGCGCGCTTGATCGATCCGTCGGGCTTGCGGCAGGTGTTGATCACGCTGATCTTGCCATCGTCGCGCAGCGCGTAGTCGGCGGTGACCCCGTCGCAGTCCTTCTGGAAGCCCTGCTCATATCGCGCCAGTTCGTACCAATGGCCGAGGTAGCGGGTGAGTTCGACCGGCTTGGCCGGCTGCGGCACAGCAGTATTGCCGACGGCGTGCTTGCTGAGGACACTGGTGCAGCCAGCGACAACAAGGGCCGAGACGAGCAGCAGGGAAGCGGCGAATTTGGTGCGTTTTGTGATCATGGTCTTCAAATCCTTCAGCCCGCAATGCGTTCCGCGCTTGCCACAGTTGCTCGCCCGCTCATACTGACATGCCATGATCGCTCAAACCATCCAGCTCGCGCTCGCCCCGGTTTTCGTGCTGGTGGCGATCGGCAACATCCTCAACCTGCTGTCAAGCCGGCTTGGCCGGGTGGTCGACCGTTCGCGGCACTTGCAGAATGTGCACACGGCAACCGAGGGTCCCGAGCACGACGTGGTCGTCGCCGAGATCCGCATGATCGACCAGCGGATCCGGCTGATCACCCGGGCGGTTTCGATGCTGGTGTCGAGCGGGCTGGCGATCGGGGTTACGGTCGCCCTGCTCTTCGTCCAGCAACTGCTCGCCGCCGATCTTCAGCTCGCCGCCGCATCGACCTTCGTCGTCGCGATTGTGCTGCTGATGTACGCGTTGCTGCTGTTCATGCGCGAGACGCGAATTTCGGCGCAGCAGCTCAAGATCCCGCGCGAATATCTCGAACTCGACCGAAAACTTTAAGCTACTTCAGCAGCTTGCGCCCGTTTTGCTCGATCGCACCGCGGATCATGGGTTCGAAGAACTTGAGCGCGCCGGGCAAATCCAGCTCAATCACGACCTCGGTTTCAGCGACGTCGACTGCGGCGTTAAGCTGGCTGCCCATCGCGCTGACGGCGAGCGCCATGCGGTCCTCGCGCGGCCAGCTGACCAGAACCTGAGCGCCGCTGGGCAGCATCTTGCCAATCTCGCCGCTGCGGGCGTGGAGCCGCCGCAAGGCCTCTTCCTTGCCGAGGCTGTGGGGAATGGGAACGCGCATCAGACCGGCGCCTTTTCGTCGGCCGCATCGCCGTATTTGTATTCGAGATAGCGGGTCTGGATCGCGAGGTTATCAAGCGCGCCCGCGGCCAGCTGGCGGGTGACGCTGTCGATCTCGTGGCTGATCGTGGTCAACCCGTCCATGAACTGCTTGGCCGGGGTGGTCCCGGCGCGTTCCTCGTGGCGCAGGTGATCGGGGATCTTGCGGTAGCCATCGATCATGTCGGGCAGGTGCTCGCCGACCAGTTTGCGCACTTCGCTCGCGGTCGGACTGGTCTGGTCGAGCCCGACCAGTTGTTCACCCAGCGCATCGAGCTGGAGCGAGATCGTGTCGACCAGCTTGACCGCCGGTGGCGGCAGCGCGCGGCGCTGGCTTTCGAGCCACAGCTCGGTGCGCCCAACCAGTGCCTTCACGTCGGTCGAAGCGGGATTGATGTCGGCGCGGGTCGGTGTCTTGAACTTGGGGTAGCTGCCGAACAGCCACACCGCCGCAACCGTTGCCAGTGCACCGACCGCGAGGCCGGTAAAGCCGATCCCGCTGATGATCGAACCGAGGATCGAGAGGCCGAGCCAGATGCCGACCACTGCGAGCGCGATATTGCGCAGCTTGCGCCCGAAATGCCCGCGCCTGATCTGCCGCGCGCCTTGCGGTACCGGCTGCCGCCGCCCGCCGTAGTCGCGGTTGTTGACCAGCGAGCTTCGGGCCTCGCGGATGATGACTTCAGAATCGCGGGCTTCGTTCGCCACTTAGCCCTCCAGGCTGAGCACGCTGGGCGCATCGTGCGCCAGCTGGGCCTGGTTCGACCCTTCGGCCCGGGCAATATAGCCGCGCGACTTCTCGACCTCTGCCGACAGCGTGGTGACCGTCTGCTTCATGCTTTCGAGCGCCTTCACCTTGAAGGTGTCGATGTTGTCCATCGTGTCGTAGATGTTCTGGAACGCGCGCTGCAGCACCTCGACGGGGATGGTCGAACTTGCCGCCTGCTCGTGGATCTTGCCGGTCTGGTCGCGCAGCAAGGTGCTGGTCGAATCGATGATCCCGGCGGTGGTGGTGTTGAGCGCGGTCACCTGTTCGAGCACCAGCCGCTGGTTGGTCATCGCCTGGGCGACGGTGACTGCGGTGCGCAGCGCGCCGACCGTGGTAGTGCTGGCGCGGTCGACGCCCTTGACCAGTTCGACGTTGTTCTTCTTGACCAGGTCGAGCGCGAGGTAGCCCTGCACCGACACCGCCATTTGCGTGAGCAGGTCCTGGGTGCGCTGACGGACATAGAACAGCGCAGATTCGCGGATCGCCTTGGCCTTGGCGGGATCGCTGGCATCCAGATCGTTCGCGGCTTCCTCCAGCTTCTGGTCAAGCGCCTTGGAGATGTGGATCATCTGCTCAAGATTGCCCATCGCTTCCCACAGCTTGGCGCGTTCGACGTCGATGGCGGCATTGTCCATCAGCAGTTCGTCCT
>JBJTLY010000264.1:0-11898 GCA_046063275.1 Novosphingobium sp.
CGAAACGTCCTGCGTGGTGGTGCAATATCCCGACATCCTCGGGCGCATCCCCGATCTGGCCGCAATTGCCGAGGCGGCTCACGGCGTGGGGGCGCTGCTGGTTGCCGTGGTGACCGAACCGGTCGCCCTGGGCCTGCTCGAAGCGCCGGGCCATCTGGGCGCCGATATCGTGGTGGGCGAAGGACAGTCGCTGGGCGTGGGGCTGCAGTTCGGCGGGCCATACCTTGGGCTGTTCGGGTGCCGCGAAAAGTTTGTGCGGCAGATGCCGGGGCGGCTCTGCGGCGAGACGGTCGATGCCGAGGGCAAGCGCGGCTTTGTACTCACGCTCAGCACCCGCGAGCAGCACATTCGGCGCGAGAAGGCGACCAGCAATATCTGCACCAATGCAGGGCTTTGTGCGCTGGCTTTCAGTGTTCACATGACCTTGCTCGGCGGCACTGGTCTCGCCCGGTTGGCACGCGTCAACCACGCCAAGGCGCAGCAGTCGGCGCGGCGGCTGGCGCAAGTGCAGAGGGTCTCGCTGCTCAACACCAGTTACTTCAACGAGTTCACGCTGATCCTGCCGCGCGACGCGCGCGAGGTGGTGCGCGAGCTGGCCGACCAGCGGATTCTAGGTGGGGTGTCGCTTGGGCGACTGTTCCCAGGTGGCGACCACCTCGCCAACGGTCTGCTCGTCACCGCCACTGAATGCACCACGGCCGAGGACATCGAGGCCTTCGCCGCAGCCCTGGAAGGAGTGCTGGCATGAGCGCCGTCAACACCGCCGGCTGGCGCCCCGAAATGGGCCCCGCGCAGCACCCCGACCACGAAGACGCCCCGCACCCGACCAACAGCGGCGACCGCGCGCTGATGCTTGAGGAAGCGCTGATCTTTGAGCTCGGCCGCTTCGATTCGACCGGGGTCGATATCGACGAGCCTGAACTTGAGCCGCTCGGCAGTCTCGCCGGCAAGCTCCGCGCCGCGCCGCCCGCGCTGCCCGGCCTGACCGAGCCCGAGACCGTTCGCCACTACACGCGCTTGTCGCGCCAGAACTACGCGATCGATTTGGGGCCGTTCCCGCTCGGTTCGTGCACGATGAAGCACAACCCGCGGCTCAACGAGAAGGTCGCGCGGATGCCCGGGTTCGCCGACATCCATCCACTCCAGCCCGTCCAGACGGTGCAGGGCGGGCTCAAGGTCATCAACGAGCTAGCGCATTGGCTGATCACGCTGACCGGCATGCACGGCGTCGCGATGACCCCCAAGGCCGGCGCGCATGGCGAACTGTGCGGCGTGCTGTGCATCAAGGCCGCGATCACAGCGCGCGGTGAAGACCGCACGGTGATGCTCGTGCCTGAATCGGCGCATGGCACCAACCCCGCCACCGCGGCCTTTGCCGGTTTCTCGATCGAAAACATCCCCGCCAATGCCGACGGCCGGGTCGATCTCGAGGCCCTGAAGGCGCGGCTCGGGCCGGATGTTGCCGGGGTGATGATCACCAATCCCAACACTTGCGGGCTGTTCGAGCGCGACATGAAGGCGATCTCCGACGCGGTCCACGCCGCGGGCGGCTACGTCTATTGCGACGGGGCGAACTTCAACGCGATCGTCGGCAAGGTCCGCCCGGGCGATCTTGGCGTCGATGCGATGCACATCAACCTGCACAAGACCTTTTCGACCCCCCACGGTGGCGGCGGGCCGGGTTCGGGGCCGGTGGTGCTGTCGAAGGCGCTGTGCCCCTATGGCCCGATTCCGTTCACCGAACTGTTCGAGGATGGTCACCTGACGCTGGTCGAGGAAGAAACCGCTGGTGAGCGCCAGCCACACAGCTTCGGCCGCATGGCCGCATTTCACGGCCAGATGGGCATGTTCACCCGCGCGCTGACCTATATACTCAGCCACGGCGCCGATGGACTGCGCCAGGTCGCCGAGGACGCGGTGCTCAACGCCAACTACGTGCTGCGCAGCCTTGAGGGCGAGCTTGATGCGCCGTTCGGCGGGGCGGGGCCGTGCATGCACGAAGCGTTGTTCAGCGATGACAACCTGCCCGATGGCTTCTCCACGCTCGACATTGCGAAGGGGCTGATCGACGAAGGCTTCCACCCGATGACGGTCTACTTCCCGCTGGTGGTCCACGGCGCGATGCTGATCGAGCCTACCGAGACCGAGAGCAAGGCCGGGCTCGACCGCTTCATCAACTCACTGCGCAGCCTTGCAAGCCGTGCCAAGGCGAGTGATACCAGCCTCAAGAGCGCGCCGCACTTTGCGCCGCGCCGCCGTCTCGACGAGACTCAGGCCGCCCGGAAACCGGTGCTGGCGTGGAAGGGCGACGCAGCCGCATAGGGGGCAGGGGCAATGGATCCGAAGACGCTGCAGACGGTCCTGCCGATCGCGATCATCCTGATCGTCTTCGCGCTACGGTTCCGCAATCTCAACAAGCCGCGGCCGTTCAATGCGGGACGGCTGTGGATTGCCCCGGCGTTGATCACGCTTGTGGCTGCCACTTTCCTGCTTGCGTCTCCACCCGATACGACTGGTTGGGCGATCATAATGGTTGGCGCGGCCTTGGGGCTGGGGGCCGGACTGCTGCGCGGCAAGTGGATGCATCTCGAACGCGATCCAGCCACTGGAAATCTCCTGATCAGGCAGTCGCCGCTGGCTTTGCTGTTCCTGGTCGGGATCATGATTGCGCGACGCGGATTATCATACGAACTCGGTGCAGGTGGAGCGGACACCAGTGGGCATCTGACTGCGACGACGCTCTGGGTCACCGAAGGTCTGCTCGGTTTTGCCCTTGCCATGGTCGTAGCGATGCGCTGGACACTGTGGCAACGATCCAAAGAAGTCCCGCCGCACCCTGAGGTCTTTTCCTGAGCCATGTGGAACGCTCTTTTCTCAGCCACCAACCTGCTGGCGATCGCCGGCTGGATCCTGCTCGCTGCTGCGCCGCGCAAACCCGCGGTGCGTAGCCTGATCATGTACCTGGGCGTGGCGCTGCTGTGCCTCACGTACACGGTGTGCTTCGCATTGTTCCTTTCGGGCGCAGTCGATCCGGTGCGCATGCCGGGGGCAGGGCAGCCTGGCTTCGGCTCGATTGCCGGAGTTCGTGCGCTGTTCGCCAGCGACGGCGGTGTGGTGATTGGCTGGACGCACTACCTCGCCTTCGACCTGTTCACCGGGATGTGGATCGCCAGCGATGCCGACAACAAGCATTTTGGCCGCTTGATCCAGCTGCCGGTGCTGTTCGCGACGTTCATGGCGGGCCCGGTCGGGCTGCTCAGTTGGCTGATCCTGCGCGAACGCCGCGCGCGGAGCGCGGCCAAGGCTTAATGAATCGCGCGGTCGCCGGCTTCGCCGACTGACTGGATATCCTTGCCCACGCCCTTGACGGTGTTGCATGCCGCAGCGCTGAACGCGAGCGTAGTGGCGACCAGCGCGATCAAGGCTTTCCTGAGCATCGTATTCTCCAATGGCTTCGCGGCAGCGATCCTGCCTTCGCCTGTTTAACGCGCCGTTGCCCCGGATGGTTGCTGGACGAAGTCGGCCTGCCGTTCATTCGCCACTGCTGGCCGCTGCCGGCGGGGCGCGGCGGTGGAGAAGCTGTTCGCGCCAGGCGATGATCGCGCCCGCGCCGATGATCGCCGGAGCTCCCAGCCAGGTCGCGGCATGCGGCAGCTCGCCGAAAATCGACCAGCCCCACAGTGTCGCCCAGACCAGTGCGGTGTAGTCCATCACCACCACGCTGGCGACCTGGCCGTAGCGCAGCGATGCGGTGAGCAGCAGCTGGCCGATGCAGCCGAGCACCCCGCCCAAGATCAACAGGAACCACTGCCAAGCGCTGTGCGGGGTGTAGAAAAACGGCAGCGCGGCGAGCAGCAACGGCGCGGACAGGGCCGCGAACCAGAACACGATCGAGAGCGATTCGTCGGTTCGCCCCAAGTCGCGCACCTGGATCGAGATCAGCGCGACCATGAACCCTGCGCCAAGCCCAACGAAGCCGCCGAACGCCGGAATGACCGTCTGGCCCGGCTGGGCGATAATGATCACCCCGGCAAAGCCCAGCGCTACTGCGAGCCAGCGCACCGGGCCGACCGCTTCCTTGAGCAACAGCGCCGAGAGGATCACCGCAAAGATCGGGGTGGTGAAGCCTAGCGTGGTCGAAACCGCCAAAGGCAGCAGCACTGGCGCTCCGAAGGTAAAGAACATGCCGGTCAGCCCGAGCATCGCGCGGCGGGCATGGACCGGCAGGCGCTTGGTCTTGAGCCGTGTCAACTCGCCGCGCGCCGCCAGCCAGCCACCGATCAGGAACACCGTCGGCACTTGCCGCCAGAACAGGATTTCAGGGAACCGCACCCCGGATGCCGCGGTGTACTTGACCAGCATCACCAGCGTCGAAAGCACCGCGACTGCCATCAGCCGCAATGCCAGCGCGTAGATCGGCCGCTGCACCGGCGCTGCGGGCTGGACTTGAGTCATGCCCCGGCTCTAACGCGCGAAGATGGACTGGCAAGCGGCGATCAAGGATGCGTGGGACGAAGACTGGGTGCGCTATCTGCTGCTCCCGGGCCTGATCGCCTTGATGCTGGCGATCTGGGGCTGGCGCGCCGAAAAGCGCCGCAAGGAGCGCAGCGATCCCGACGCCGTGCCGCTGCTGCCGTGGCGCGACATCTCATTCTGGTCGAGCTTCGCCGCACTGTTCCTGCTCGGTGCGGCATTGAAGGTGTGGCTGGCTTCGTAAGCAGAAATTGCCAGTTTTATGCGTCATGCTATATCGGCTGACGTTAAGCTGATCGGTTCGTCCACAGCGTTGGGAGTGAGCAAGCCATGTCTTCCACCGTCAAACCATCTGCCTGGTTCTGGATCATTGCAGTCGCTTTGGTGCTATGGGAGGCGATGGGCTGCTATGCCTGTTTCCAGCAGTTCAAGCTTGGTGCTGCGGCAATGGGGCCGGTTGATGATTGGTCATTGCGTTACTACGCCGCGCTGCCTTCCTGGTACAATTGGGTCTACGCCATCGCGACGTTCGGCGGACTGGCCGCCGGACTGGCGCTGCTCGCGCGCAAGCGATTCGCCACGGCGCTGTTCTGGATTTCGCTGGCGGCCGTAATCGTTATGTTCGGCTACGCCTTCGCAGCGACTGACCTGATCGCGCACAAGGGCGCGATGCAAGTCCTGCCGTTCCCGCTGTTCATCGCCGCAGTGGGTGCCTTCTCGGTCTGGTTTGCCGGCGACGCCGACAAGAAGGGCTGGCTCAGCTAACCCTTCCGTCAAGACGCCTTACCTAGAGGCAAGCCTCAAGATAGGCCTGATCGAACCCGAACTGACGCGCCTTCTCAAGCGTGTAGGGGCGCAGGCCGGCCGGACGGAATTCGCCGATGATCTTGCCGTCGTCGCTTTCGTCGAGATACTCGAACTTGAACAGCGACTGGGTGACGATCACATCGCCTTCCATCCCGATCACCTCGGTGATCTCGGTGGTGCGGCGCGAACCATCGCGCAGGCGCTTGACCTGGACGATCAGGTCGACCGATTCGGCGATCTGGCGGCTGATGGCTTCCTTGGGGATCTTGATGTCGCCCATCAGGATCATGTTTTCCATACGACCAAGGCATTCGCGCGGGCTGTTGGCGTGAAGCGTACACATCGAACCGTCGTGGCCGGTGTTCATCGCGGCGAGCAGGTCGAAGCATTCCGCGCCGCGGATTTCGCCGAGGATGATCCGGTCAGGACGCATACGCAGCGCGTTCTTGACGAGGTCACCGATGGTGATCGCGCCCTGGCCTTCAAGGTTCGGCGGACGCGTTTCGAGCGGCAGCCAGTGTGGCTGCTGCAGGCGGAGTTCGGCGGCATCTTCGATCGTCAGCACGCGCTCACCCGGGTCGATCATCTTCGACAGGGCGTTGAGCATGGTCGTCTTGCCCGAACCGGTACCGCCCGAGATGACCACGTTCATCCGGCAGGCACCCGCGATCTTCAGCGCAGTCGCCATCTTCTCGCTCATCGAACCGAAGTCCTTGAGCATGTCGATCGTGATCGGCTTTTCGGAAAACTTACGAATCGAGATCGCGGTGCCGCGCAGCGAAAGCGGAGGCACGATGACGTTGCCGCGGCTGCCGTCCTTGAGACGGGCGTCGGCCAGCGGGGTGGTCTGGTCAACGCGGCGGCCGACCTGGTTGACGATGCGCTGGGCGATCTGGAACAGATGCTGTTCGTCGCGGAAGCGGATCGGAGCCAGCGTCAGCCGGCCCTTCTTTTCGATGTAGGTCTGATCAGGCCCGTTGACCATGATATCCGAGATATCGGGATCGTTGAGCAGCTCTTCGAGCGGCCCGAAGCCGAGCAGTTCGTCGATCAGCACCTTTTCCAGCGCGAACTGTTCGCGGCGGTTGAGCGTGACCTTGAGCTCGGCCAGCACTTCGATGATGATCGGGCGGAATTCTTCGGAGAGCTCGTCCTTCGACAGCGTCGCTGCTGCTTCGGGATCGACGCGTTCGAGCAGGCGCGGCAGCACCTGCTCCTTGATCTTGTGAACCGAGGCTTCGAAGCCTTCGGCCTGGTACTGATTTTCGTGGATGCCGTTCACCCGGTCAGCCAGACGCGTCATCGCGTCCGCCTTCTGTGCGGGCATGCCCATGTCCATCGGCGGCAGCGGCGCCGCAGTGTCTTCACCGGGCAGCGGCGGGAACTGATCGCCGCCAAGCGGAGCCTGACCAGACGATTTTGCCCCGTCCGAGCCGCCCTTCATCGGTCGGGCGACACCAAATTGCGGGCGCGCGCCCGGTGCCATACCGCCTGCACCATTGCGTCGACCGAATGCACTCATCGTGACCAAACCTCTGAAATTGAGAGATTAACATGCGGCTGCATGCCTACCCTCCGACTTATTCCTATGGTGAATAACCCCTAAACTTTGAGGATTTCCTAATGCGCCGAGCGATCTCGAAGCCTTCCCAGCTGGGCTTGCTGCGGTTACAGCGCGGGTTCATGCGAATGGACTTAGCTCGAGTGTGATGAAGAAACTCCTGCCGCTCGCCCTGCTGCTAGCTGCACCTCTGGGCGCGCAGACCGTAGCGCAGCCTACGCTGCCGGCCTGGCTCGCTGGCACCTGGGCGATGGAAGATGGCGCAAATTGGGCTGATGAGCTGTGGACCGACCCGCGCGGCGGGGTCATGGTCGGGATCGGCCGCAGCGGCTTCGGGCCTGAGCTGAAAAGTGTTGAAGTTACCCGGATTGTAACCCGCAAGGATGGCTCGTTGGCCTATGTCACACAGGTCGACGGCCAGCCGCCGGTAACCTTTCCGCTGGTGCTGATCAGCGCCGAGGCGATCGAGTTTGCCAATCCGGCGCACGATTATCCGCAACGCATCCGTTATTCGCGGCAGGGAAAATTGCTGATAGCGGAGATCTCGAAGCTCGACGGCAGCGAGGTGATGCGGTGGAACTATCGCCCGGTGGTGCCACCGCGCGATCAGGTGGAGTAGGGCGTTGCGGGAGCGTAAATTCAGTCAGGTCGATGTGTTCACTGCGGTTCCCTACAAGGGCAACCCGGTTGCGGTGGTGCTCGATGGCGATGGTTTGAGCGACGCCGAAATGCAGGCTTTCGCCAATTGGACCAACCTTTCGGAGACGACCTTCGTCCTGCCGCCGAGCGATCCTGCAGCCGACTATTGCGTGCGGATATTCACCCCCAAGGCCGAGCTGCCCTTTGCCGGACATCCCACGCTGGGCACCGCGCACGCGGTGATCGAGGCGGGAATCGCGGCGCCCAAGCAGGGCAAGCTGGTCCAGCAGTGCGCAGTCGGGCTGGTCGAATTGACCTTGGCGGATGGGGCGCTGTCGTTCCGTCTGCCGCGCTATGCGGTGGCCGACGCGCCCGATCCGGCGGAAGCGGTGGCATGGATCGGCGGCGCGGCGATTCAGGGCCAGGCCAAGGCTGTCGATGTAGGTCCGGTCTGGCTGATCGTCGAACTGGCCGAAATCGATGCGCTGGAAAACCTCCAGCACGATCCGGCGCGGCTGACCGCATATTACGAGCAATATGGCCTGACCGGCGCGACGCTTTACGCGACGGCAGGCGACCGCGTGGTGGTGCGCAGCTTTGCGCCGGGGGACGGGATTCCGGAAGACCCGGTTTGCGGCAGCGGAAACGGCGCGGTTGCGGCGTACCGGCTGGCGGCTGGCCAGATCGGTGATGGCAGCACCTATCGCGCCAGCCAAGGCCGCCAGCTTGGCCGCGACGGGTGGATCGATATCCGCATCGACGGGACGGACATCCATGTCGGCGGCACCTGCGTCACTTGCGTGCGAGGCGAGGTCCAACTTTAAAAATTGCAGTTCTGGTGAGCGATTGTTTTCGCTCGACCCCTGACGTGGTAGAGATTGCGTGATCAATTAGCCTTGTTTGGAGAAGAACTCATATCGGAATGTAATTTCTGTGGGTGGGCTCGTAAGCGTATTTGCCCGGAATGCGAGGCGAATTACGCAGCCTTTTGGCGTGCTTCGAGTGATTGGGAGTATTCAGAAACAGGCTATTCCCACGATTTCTACGATGAATCGGAAGCCAACCAACGTCGCCTAGACGAGGCAAGGGAATTGCTCGCAACCGATCCACCGGCGGCTTATGCTAGTTATCTCGAACTTGCCAACGCCGGGTCGATGACGGCGATGTTCCATCTAGCCCTTTGCCTTGAGGCAGGCACAGGGGTGGATTGCAACCTTGATCAGGCATTGCATTGGTATGGCGAAGGGTTGGACGCTGGGTCTTGGACGTCCGCATTGGAATATGCGCGATTGCTGGATCGAACTGGAGATCGTGAAGCGTGTGACAAATTGCTTCAATCCGGCGTCAATGCTGGCTTGGCAACCGCCGCTTATCGTCTCGCACGATACCAATACAACCGATCCCAAATGCGGCGCACTGCTCGAGAAATTCGGCCGCTCCTCGATCGGGCAATCGAAAAGGGGCACCCTGGCGCAACCTTCTTTCTGTCGGAGCTGATGACCAAAGGAAAGTTAGGTTTGGGCAACATCTTCGCTGGGATCCGCATGGGTGCAGCTGCCATCGGCAACGTGGCGGCGGAGACCCAAGAGAAACCCGACAATGGAAGCGTTCCGGCAAACGCCTGAATTCTTTACCTGTGGGCGCTACACTTGCGCACATGGGGCAAGCCGCGTCCACCACTGAGCAACGGCCATCTGGCGCGCTTTCGCCCGGGCTGTCGCTGTACCTGGAACTGCTGCGTCTGCTCGCGGCCACCGAGGTTGTGCTGTTCCACATCAATGGCTTTGCACTGCTGGGTGGACACCGCGCCGCGTGGAATGCCTTCGGGCACGAGGCGGTGGTGGTGTTTTTCGTCCTTTCGGGCTTCGTCATCGCCTTTGCCGCGGAGACGCGTGAGAAAACGCCCAAGTCTTACCTGACCAGCCGTCTGACGCGGATCTATTCGGTCGCGGTGCCGTGCCTGCTGGCGACGCTGCTGTTCGACCGGATCGGGCAGGCATTGCAGCCCCAGTTATACGATGGGCTCATTACTGACGGCTCGGCACTGGTGCGCCTCGTTCTCGGTTCGCTGTTCCTCAATGAGAGCTGGACCGTCTCGGCGCAGATGTTCTCGAACACGCCCTACTGGTCGATCTCCTACGCGTCCTGGTCCTCCATTATCTTCGCCGGGCTGTTCTATTTCCGGGGCTGGGCGCGGATTGCCTTGACCGCGCTGGCCTGCCTGATCGCCGGATACAAGATCCTGCTGCTGTTTCCGATCTGGGCGCTGGGCTGGGGGGTCTATCGTTGGACACGGAACCATGGCGTTGCGCCAGCGCTAGGTCTGATCCTGTTCCTGCAACCGGCGCTGGTGCTCTATCTCGTGGATAGCCTGGAATTGACCCGTGTCGCAGGCCAGTGGCTCGCCAGCGTGATGGGGCAGGACAACTGGCGCATCGGCCTGAGCTGGTCGCGCTACGTGCTGACCGATACGCTGCTGGGACTGTCGATGGCTGCGCACTTCATCGGTGCTGCCGCTTTGGGGCCTTGGCTCGAACGCGCCCTGCAGCCCATCGCACGAACGGTCAAATGGCTGACCGCGCGGAGCTTCACGCTGTACCTGCTGCACCAGCCGGCGATGCTGCTGGCAGGGGCCATGCTGATCACGCTGGGCGTGCCGTTGCTCGGTTCTTGGAGCGTCTTCGCGGCAACTTGGGGGATCGTGCTTGCCGTGGCGCAGGTCAGCGAGTTGCAAAAGCACCGCTTGAAGCCACTGGTGCGCTGGATGCTGGACTTGCCCGAGCGCGTTCTGGCCCGGCGCCGTACTGCAATTCCGGCGGAATGAAAAAGGGCGGCCCGTCAGGACCGCCCCAATTCGTTGCCAAAGCGGGAAAGGTCTAGCCCTCGACGCTCTCCGCCAGCACGGTCAGGCCCTTTTCGTTCACTTCGGCGAAACCGCCCTGGATGTTCACCAGCTCGGGCGCCGCGCCTTCGGTCTTGAAGACCTGCAGCGCGCCGTCGCGGATCGTCGACATGACCGGGGCATGGCCTTCGAGAACGCCGAAGTCTCCCTCGGTGCCGGGCACGGTGACCATGTAAACCTCTTCCGAACGGACGAGGCGGGCCGGAGTGACGAGTTCGAAGTGCAGCATCTGAGTTCTCCCCCCTCCCGCTTGCGGGAGGGGTCGGGGGTGGGTCTGTGACGAGGCAGGACTGGCCCACCCCTAGCCCCTCCCGCAAGCGGGAGGGGAACTTCCTTACGCCTCTTCAGCCAGCTTCTTGGCCTTTTCGACCGCCTCGTCGATCCCGCCAACCATGTAGAAGGCGTTCTCGGGCAGGTGGTCGTATTCGCCGTCCACAACTGCCTTGAAGCTCTTCACGGTGTCTTCGACCTGGACGAACTTGCCCGGGATGTTGGTGAAGACCTCGGCAACGTGGAACGGCTGCGAGAGGAAGCGCTGGATCTTGCGGGCGCGGGCGACGGTGAGCTTATCCTCTTCCGACAGTTCGTCCATGCCGAGGATCGCGATGATGTCCTGCAGCGACTTGTACTTCTGCAGCGTTTCCTGGACGCGGCGGGCGGTGTCGTAGTGCTCCTGGCCAACGACCGCCGGGGTGAGCACGCGGCTGGTCGAATCGAGCGGGTCGACCGCCGGATAGATGCCGAGTTCCGAGATCGCGCGGTTGAGCGTGGTGGTCGCGTCCAAGTGGGCGAACGAGGCGGCCGGCGCAGGGTCGGTAAGATCGTCCGCGGGAACGTAAATCGCCTGCACCGAGGTGATCGAACCCTTGTTGGTCGAGGTGATGCGTTCCTGTAGCGCGCCCATGTCGGTCGCGAGGGTCGGCTGGTAGCCCACCGCCGAAGGAATACGGCCCAGAAGCGCCGACACTTCCGAACCGGCTTGGGTGAAGCGGAAGATGTTGTCGACGAAGAACAGCACGTCCTGGCCTTCTTCGTCGCGGAAGTATTCGGCCATGGTCAGGCCCGACAGCGCCACACGGGCACGCGCGCCCGGGGGTTCGTTCATCTGGCCGAACACCAGCGCCACCTTCGAACCGTCCGGGGTCGGGTTGCCGTCCTTGTCCTTGGCGATAACCCCGGCGTCGAGGAATTCGTGGTAAAGGTCGTTGCCTTCGCGGGTGCGTTCACCCACGCCCGCAAACACCGAAACCCCGCCGTGGCCCTTGGCGATGTTGTTGATCAGTTCCTGGATCAGCACGGTCTTGCCCACACCGGCACCGCCGAACAGGCCGATCTTGCCGCCGCGCGCATAAGGCGCGAGCAGGTCGATGACCTTGATGCCGGTGACGAGGATCGCGGCTTCGGTCGACTGATCGACAAAAGCGGGGGCTTCGGCGTGGATCGGGTTGCTCTTGGCCGCGCCGACCGGGCCCTGCTCGTCGATCGGCTCACCGATCACGTTCATGATCCGGCCGAG
>JBJTLY010000265.1:0-7289 GCA_046063275.1 Novosphingobium sp.
GGCTTGGCGAGAACGACTATCGTCGCAGGTCGTTTCTGAGCGATGCCGGAGCTATTGGAGAGCAGAACGCGAGCGATGCGGCCGCTGCTGCGGCATCAGAAGCGGCGGCGGGCGCTATGGCTGCGGGCGCGGATTGGAGCACCGACCTTCCCAAGGAGCCAACCGCGCGCCGCGCAGCGCTGCGCAACGTCCTTGCGCTCAAATGCCGCCGCCCGCTGCCGCCCAAGCACGACATGTCGCTGGTCTGGCCGGGGACGATCGTTAGCGTCACCGGCAAGCCCGCCGGGCGCGACCAGCGCTTCGACTACACCGTGCGCGAGGCATTCAGCGCCCAGTTCGAATGCGGCCGGGTCAATGGCCGCGCCGCGTGCAACCCGATCACCCCGGCCTATGTTCGCTTCACCGCCCCAGTCGATCGCGCGGTGGCGCTGGCAGTACGGCTGAAGTTCGCCGACGGGACCGAGCGCAAACCGACGCTTGACGATGACGACAAGAACAAGGCGCAGGTGGCCGATCTCAACTTCGGCGGAGGCTTCCCGGCGGACAGCACTGCGCAGGTCGTTCTGCCCAGCGGGATCAGGGACCTGTCGGGCCGTCCGCTGGCCAATGCCACGCGTTATCCTTTGCCGGTGCGTTTTGCCCCGGCTCCGCCGCTGGTCAAGTTCGCCGCTGCCTTCGGGATCATCGAGGCGAGCGAAGGCGCGAGCCTGCCGGTCACCGTGCGTGCGGTCGAACCCAGTCTTGCCGGGAAGGCCGTGTCAATCGCCGGACAGAGCCAGCGCGTGCCCGACGACGACGCGCAGATCGCGGCCTGGGTGCGCCGCCTCGATAAGGCCGAAAACCGCGAATATACGACCATCGAGCACAAGGACGGCACCAGCACCTCGATCAACCACACCCGCGACAAGCCACTGCTGATGCCCGGCGGCCGCGCGATGCAACTGGGCCTGCCGGGCAAGCGCAAGGATTTCGAAGTTGTCGGCATTCCGCTTGCTGCCAAGGGCTTCCACGTGGTCGAGCTGGCCAGCCCGGCGCTCGGCGCGGCGCTGCTCGGGCGGCCGGTGCACGCTATGTCGCAACCGGAGCCCTGGTCACCGACATGGCGGTGCACTTCAAATGGGGCCGGGAAAGCTCGCTGGTCTGGGTCACCTCGCTGGCTGATGCCGCGCCGGTGGCCGGGGCGGACGTGCGGATCAGCAATTCGTGCAACGGCAAGCTGATCGCCTCGGGCAAGACCGACGCCAGTGGGCTGCTCAAGGTCAACGGGATCCTCCCCGAACCCAATCTCGGCGGCGGCTGCGGCGAGGATGACGAACCGCCGCTGATGGTCTCGGCGCGCGCCAATGGAGACATGAGCTTCACCCTGTCGAACTGGAACGAAGGCATTTCGCCTTACGATTTCGAGATGTCGTTCGGCAGTAACGAGGATAGCGACATCGTTCACACGGTGTTCGATCGCGAACTGGTCCGGGTCGGCGAGACCGTGCATTTCAAGCAGGTGATGCGCCATCCGGTCGGTTCTGGCTTTGCCTATCCCAAGGGGCTGACCGGCAAGCTGGTGTTCAAGCATGAGGGCACCGACACCGAATTCTCGCAGCCGGTGACGATCAATGCAGCCGGAACCAGTGAAGGCGAATGGGCGGTGCCGCAGGGCGCGCCGCTAGGTGACTATGACCTGACGATCGAAGTCGGCGACAAGACGATCTACACCGGCCAGTCAGTGCGGGTTGACGAGTACAAGCTGCCTAACATGCGCGCGACGATCACCGGCCCGAAAGAGGCGCTGGTCCAGCCCGGATCGGTGCCGCTGTCGCTGTTCGTCGGCTATCTCTCGGGCGGCGGCGCAGGCGGACTGCCGGTAACGCTGCGGACCGATTACAACAGCTACGCGCCCGACCCCAAGGGCTGGGACGGATTTACCTTTGGCGGCGAGCCGCTGACTGAAGGCACCCGGCCGCTCGACAGCTACCAGCAGCTGCCCGAGCCGACATTGCCCTTTGCCGAGACACTGCCCGCCACGCTTGGCGCAGACGGGACCGCGAAAATCGACCTCCCTGTGGGGCAGGCAATCACCCAGCCGGTCTCGCTGAGCCTCGAGATGGATTACGCCGATGCCAACGGCGAGACGAT
This sequence comes from Novosphingobium sp., assembly GCA_046063275.1. Classification (GTDB taxonomy): domain Bacteria; phylum Pseudomonadota; class Alphaproteobacteria; order Sphingomonadales; family Sphingomonadaceae; genus Novosphingobium. Next base: position 2,131 of record JBJTLY010000265.1, read on the forward strand.
GACTGCGGGCCGCCGCCTGACGCTCTACCCTGCCGCGCTGCAGGTCGGGATCAAGACCGACGGTTGGATGATGCGCGGCGATGACTTGCGGTTGCAGACGGTGGTGGTCGGGCTCGATGGCCAGCCGATGTCCGGGCGCACGGTGCAGATCGAGCTCTATTCGCGTGAGATCCTTACCGCGCGGCGGCGGTTGATCGGCGGATTCTATGCCTATGACAATCAGGAACGGGTGACCAAACTGCCCGGCGGCTGCCTTGCCCGCACCGACAAGTCTGGCCGCGCCAGCTGCAAGCTCGCTCCTGGCATTTCGGGCGAGGTCACCATGGTCGCCCGCGCCAAAGACGACCAAGGCCGCGAAAGCATCGCTACGCAGTCGGTCTGGCTCGCCGGCAAGGACGACTGGTGGTTCGGCGGTGACAACGGCGACCGGATGGACCTGATCCCCGAGAAGACCGAATACAAGGCAGGCGATACCGCGCGCTTCCAGGTGCGCATGCCGTTCCGCGCGGCGCAGGCGCTGGTCACCGTCGAGCGCGAGGGCGTGCTCTCCAGCTTCGTCACCGAGCTTTCCGGGGCTGATCCGGTGGTCGAGGTCAAGCTCCCGGGCAGCTATGCGCCCAACGTCTATGTCTCGGTCATGGCGGTGCGCGGCAGGGTCAAGGGCGGCAGCCTGTGGCTGTCCGATATGGCGCGCAATCTCAATCTGCCGTTCTTCAGCCAGGACGCCGCGAGCCCCACCGCAACGGTCGATCTCGGCAAGCCGAGCTACCGGATCGGGATGACGCAGATCAAGGTTGGCTGGGAAGGGCATCAGCTTGGCGTGACTGTGAAGCCCGAGCGGCCCAAATACGCCGTGCGCGAAACCGCCAATGTCACTGTCTCGGTCAAGCAACCCGATGGCAAGCCCGCGACCAGCGCTGATGTGGCTTTTGTCGCGGTGGACGAAGCGCTGCTTACACTGATGCCCAACAAGAGCTGGGATCTGCTCGGCGCGATGATGGGTGAACGCAATCTGGAGGTCGCGACATCCACCGCGCAAATGCAGGTCGTCGGCAAGCGGCATTACGGCAAGAAGGCGGTCGCGGCCGGCGGCGGTGGTGGCGGCGATGCCTCAGCGGTCAACCGTGAGAACTTCAAGCCGGTGCTGCTGTGGCAGGGCCATGTCACGCTGGACGGCAACGGAGAGGCGAAGGTGCCGGTGCCGCTGTCGGACTCGCTGTCGAGCTTCAAGCTGGTCGCGGTGGCGACCGACGGTTCACAGCTATTCGGCACCGGCGAGACCGAGATCCGCACCGCGCAGGACCTGTCGCTCTATTCGGGCCTCCCGGCGATCGTCCGCATCGGCGATCACTATGATGCGGTATTCACCGTGCGCAACGCCTCGGACAAGAAGATGAAGATCGTGGCCGAACCGCAGCTCGAACCGGCGCTGGCCAAGGTCAAGCCACTGAGCCTCGAGCTGCCTGCGGGCGGGGCCGGGCAGCTGCGGTGGAGTATTGATGCTCCGCCCGCACCAGGAGTGCTCAAATGGACTGTCAAGGCGCGGTCAAGCGACGGCAAGGCCACCGATAGTCTTACCGCAACGCAGGAGATCATTCCCGCGATCCCGGTGGAAACCTGGGCGGCAACATTGCTCCGGGTCGGCGATCCTGCGCCGACGATTGCCGCGCCGCAGGGCGCGCTGCCCGGTGGATATGTCACGGTCGACTTCAGCGAAACGCTCGCCGCGCCCTTGGGCGGGGTGCGTGATTACATGATCGCCTATCCTTACGATTGTTTCGAACAGAGGCTTTCGAAGATCGTGGTCGCCAATGATACGGCGTCGTGGACCGCGCTCGCTGCGGCCTTGCCGACCTACCTCGATAGTGACGGACTGGTTCGTTATTGGCCCGACGCGCAGCTTTCGGGGTCCAGCGAACTCACCGCCTATGTCCTAGCGATGACCAGCGCGGCGGGTCTGCCACTGCCCGATGGGCCCAAGGCCAAGATGATCGCCGCGCTGCAAGGCGTGGTCGAAGGCCGCATCGAACGCAGCCGTCATTTCGAGGCAGACGAGCGGCTGGTCCGGATTGCGGCGCTAAGTGCGCTCGCCCGCGCCGGTGCGGCCCGGCCCGCGCTTGTCGCCAAGATCGACATGGTCCCGGCCGATATACCGACCTCGGCGCTCGCTGACTGGATCGTCGCGCTTGACCGGCTGCCGGGAGCGCCCCGCGCGGCAATGCTCAAGGCGGCGGCCGAGGGCGAGTTGCGCAAGCGACTGGTCTACGAAGGCACGCGCTTCGATCTGTCCGATGCCAACAACACCCCGTGGTGGATGATGACCAGCCGTGACGAGATGGCCTTGAAGGCGCTCGATGCGGTGATGAACAAGAGCGCCTGGTCCACCGACGTGCCCAGGATGATGGTCGGTGCGGGAGCGCGGCAGGTGCATGGGCACTGGGATACGACCCCGGCCAACGCCTGGGGCGCGGTGATCTCGCGGCGGTTCGCGGCGAAGTATCCCGCGACCGCGATCGCAGGGACCACCCATGTCGCACTGGGCAGCGGGTTCTTTGATCTCGCCTGGCCGCGCGCGACGCAGAGCGCGCCGGTGCAGCTCCCGCTGATCGATGGTCCGCTGACCCTGACGCAGAGCGGCGGGGCGGGGCCGTGGGCAACGGTCGCGGTGCATGCTGCGGTGCCGCTGACCCAGCCGCTCAACGCCGGGTACAAGCTCACCCGCGAAATGACGGTGGTGCAGGGCAAGCAGCCGGGCAAACTGTCGCAGGGTGACGTGGTGCGCGTCCGCCTGACCATCGAGGCCAGCGCCGAACGGACCTGGGTCGCGCTCAGCGATCCGCTGCCGCCGGGCGCAGTCGTCATGTCCGCGCTGGGCGGCCAATCGCAACAGCTGCAGGCGGGTGAGAAGAGCGAAGGTGCCTGGCCGGCCTATACCCAGAGCAGCCGCGGCACCTGGCAGGCGTTCTTCGATTGGTTGCCACGCGGGACGACGGTGATCGAATACACGCTGCGGCTCAACACCGCGGGCAGCTTCGCGCTGCCCGCGGCTCGGGTCGAGGCGATGTACGCACCCGAAATTCGTGGGGCTTTCCCGATTGCTCCGGTGACGGTGTGGGGTTCGTAAACTACCTCCCGCAGTCGCGGCGCAATCGGGTTCTGCTGGCGCTTGCGGCGGTGCTGGTGCTGGCGGGCGCCGTGCTCGACTGGCGCACCGCGCCGCCCGAGGTGCCCGCGTTCGCCGACCTCACCGGCAACTGGAAGTCGAGCGAGGCCTGGCTCTACGATCGCAACGGCGGCCTGCTCGACGAGGTGCGGGTCGATTTCGCGATGCGGCGGCTGGCTTGGACGCCACTAGCGTCGATCAGCCCCGAACTGCGCCGCGATGTGGTGGCGGCGGAAGACCACCGCTTCGAAAGCCACGGCGGGGTCGATTGGCTGGCGCTCGGCGGCTCGCTCTACAACCGCACGCAGGGCGCGCGGGGCCGGGGTGCATCGACCATCACGATGCAGGCCGCCGCTTTCCTCTGGCCCGAGATCGGTCGCCCCGGCGCGCGCGGCTGGCTCGACAAGCTGCGTCAGATGCGCGCTGCCTGGGCGCTCGAGCACCGCTGGAACAAGCGCGAGATACTTGAGGCCTACCTCAACCTCGCCCCGTTCCGCGGGGAGACGCAGGGGGTCGGCGCGGCAGCGCTGGCGCTGTTCGGCAAGACCCCGGACAAGCTCGATCGGCGCGAGTCTGCCTTGCTCACCGCGCTGCTGCGCGATCCAGCTGCACCGCCGCCGGTTCTGGCAGCGCGCGCCTGCCGCCTGCTTCCGGCCAATGATTGCCCCGCGCTGGGTGCACTGGCGGATTCGGCGGCCAGCATGGGACGGCTGCGCAGCCTTGACCCGGCACTGGCCCCGCATCTCGCAGCACACCTGCTGACCAAGCCGGGCATGAAGGTCACGACCACGCTCGATCCGGGGGTGCAGGCACTCGCCAACGATGCGCTGCGCCACCAGCTGCAGGGGCTCGGCGCACGCCGGGTGCGCGACGGGGCGGTGGTTGTACTCGACAACCAGAGCGGCGATGTACTCGCTTATGTCGGCGGGGTCGGGCTGGGTTCGACCGCCGCTTCAGTCGATGGCGCATCCGCTCCGCGTCAGGCCGGATCGACGCTCAAACCGCATCTCTATGCCCAGCTGATCGAGCGCAAGTGGTTGACCGCCGCTTCGATCCTCGACGATTCACCGGTCCAGCTCGACACCGCCTCGGGGCTCTATGTGCCGCGCAATTACGACAACGCCTTCATGGGTCCGGTTTCGGCGCGGCGGGCGCTGGCCAATTCGCTCAACGTGCCCGCAGTGCGCGCGCTGCTGCTTGACGGCGTACAGGACTTCCGCGACCGGCTGTGGGACCTTGGCTACGATGGGCTGGAAGGCGACGGTTCGTATTATGGCTTCAGCCTCGCACTGGGCAGTGCCGAAGTCACCTTGCTGCAGCAGGCCAACGCCTATCGCACGCTCGCAAACCTCGGCTTGGCCAGCCCGGTGCGGATGGTCGCGGGGGATCCCGTGGAGACCCCGCGCCAGATCCTCGACCCAGGTGCGGCATGGATCGTTGGCGACATCCTCGCCGATGCGAGCGCGCGGGCGAGCACTTTCGGGGTCGATTCGGCGCTGCGCCTGCCGTTCTGGGCGGCGGCCAAGACCGGGACCAGCAAGGCGATGCGCGACAATTGGTGCATCGGCTATTCGGACCGCTTCACCGTGGCGGTGTGGGTTGGAAACCTCGAAGGAGATCCGATGCGCGCAATCTCGGGCACCAGCGGTGCGGCGCCGGTATGGCGCGACGTGATGATCGGATTGCACCAGACGCAGGCCGGGAAGCAACCACCGCGTCCGGCGAGTGTACAGCCAGATCAGGTGAACTTCGCCCAGCTACGCGAGCCGCCCAGGCGCGACTGGTTTCTGCCCGGCACTTCGCAGGCGACCTTCGCCTCGGCCCCCGACTTTGCCCGCCGCCCGCGCATCGCCAACCCGGTCTCGGGCGCGGTCTATGCCTTCGACCCCGATATTCCTGCGACGCGCCAGGCGATCGGGATCAACGTCACCGGCGAGACCGCCGAGCTTTCGCTGACCCTCGACGGCAAACCCTTCGCCGCCGCAGCGGGCAATCC
>JBJTLY010000018.1:0-8636 GCA_046063275.1 Novosphingobium sp.
CCTCGGGCATTGGCTGATAGCCGGTGATCAGCGAGTAGACGTAGGCTGCCCCGCCGTGACGCGCCTTGGTGATCAGCGAGAGATCCGGCGGAACGCCCTTGCCGCCGTAGACCACCGGAGCGAAGTGATCGGCCGGCACGCCGGGACGATCCTTCATCTCGCCGGTCAGCGGATCCTTGGCATTGATAGTCGCCTTGGCCGCGATCGCCTTGATCGCCTTCTCGCTGTAGCCGAGATCGGCCAGGTCACGATAGGCGACTTGCTTCAGGCTGTGGCACTGCGAACAGACATTGGCGTAGACGGCATAGCCGCGCTGCAGCTGCTGCTTGTCGAACTTGCCGAAGGGCCCGTCGCTCGACAGCGACAGCGCCTTGGGATGTTCGATGTGGAACTCCTTCTCCGGGCCGGTCGGCAGCCCGTCGCTGGCGAAGGCGATCGTGTCGATGGTGGTCGACCACAGCAGTCCCAGGATGAAGAACAACCCGGCGAGGATGGAGAAGATGCGGATCATGGCTTTGCTCTTTCGCTCTTTCCGGGTTCAGGCCTTGGCCGCCAGTGCAGCCTGCCCATCGTGGCCGAGCACCGATTCGGTGATCGAGAAGGGCAGCGGTTCGGGCTTTTCGATCGAGGAGACGATCGGCACGATGATGAAGAAGTGGGCGAAGTAATAGATCGTCGCAAGCTGCGCGATCAGGATGTAGGGCTGTTCCGGCGGCGAGACCCCGCAGTAGCCCAGCACCAGCACGTCAACCACCAAGGCCCAGAAGAACTTGCGGTACAGCGGGCGGTAACTGGCCGAGCGGACCGGCGACTTGTCGAGCCAGGGCATGATGAACCACACCAGGATCGCGGCAAACATCGCGAGCACGCCCATCAGCTTGCCGGGAATGAACAGCAGCGGCTGGGTGAAGCTGCGCAAGATCGCGTAGAACGGCCAGAAATACCATTCGGGCACGATGTGCGCCGGGGTCTGCATCGGGTTCGCTGGGATGTAGTTGTCCGGATGGCCCATGCTGTTGGGCATGTAGAACACGAACAAGCCGTAGATCACCATGAACAGGCCGACCGTCCAGCCATCCTTGGCGGTGTAGTAGGGATGGAACGGCACCGTATCGCTTTCGCCCTTCACTTCAACCCCGGTCGGGTTCGACGAACCCGGGATGTGCAGCGACCAGATATGCAGGATCACCACGCCGAGGATCACGAAGGGCAGCAGGAAGTGCAGCGAGAAGAAGCGGTTGAGCGTCGAATTGTCGGGCGCGAAGCCGCCGAGCAGCCATTCCTTGAACGTGTCACCGATCATCGGGAAGGCGGTGAAGAAACCCGTGATCACCTGCGCCGCCCAGTAGGACATCTGGCCCCACGGCAGCACGTAGCCCATGAAGGCGGTGGCCATCATCAGCAGGAAGATGACCACACCCAGAAGCCAGATCATCTCGCGCGGGGCCTTGTACGACCCATAATAGAAGCCGCGGAAGATATGGAGGTAGATCACCGCGAAGAACATCGCCGCACCGTTCGAGTGCGCGTAACGCAGCATCCAGCCCCAATTGACGTCGCGCATGATGTGCTCGGTCGAATCGAAGGCGATGCCGGTGTTCGGCGCGTAATGCATGGCGAGCACGATGCCAGTGACGATCTGGATCATCAGGCACAGGCCGGCCATGAAGCCGAAGTTCCAGAAATAATTGAGGTTGCGCGGCACTTCATAGCCGCCGCCAACCGCGCCGTAGATCAGCCGCGGAAGCGGGAGTTTCTCGTCAAGCCAGACCATTGCGGGGTGGCTGGGAGTGTACTGCTTTGCCCAGGGGAAGCTCATTTTGGTCTACCTCAACCGATCGTGACGACGGTGTCTGACGTGAATTCGTACGGCGGCACCTGAAGGTTCTTGGGGGCAGGTCCCTTGCGGATGCGCGCGGCGGTATCGTAGGTCGATCCATGGCACGGGCAAAAATAGCCGCCGCACGCGCCGCGGCTCATTTCCTCACCGGGGCCGGCACCCAGCGGCACACAGCCAAGATGCGTGCAGACGCCCATGGTGATGAGCCAGTTTTCCTTGCCCTTCTTGTTCTTGTCGGCGTTGACCGTGCGGTCCTCAAGGCTCTGCGGATCGCGCAGTTCGCTGAGCGGCACGGCCTTGGCGTCGGCAATCTCTTTCGGCGTCAGGTTACGCACGAACAGCGGCTGCTTGCGGAACAGCGCCTTGATCGCCTGACCCGGCTGGATCGCCGACAGATCGATCTCGGTCGAAGCCTCGGCGAGCACGTCGGCCGAAGGCCACATCTGGCTGATCAGCGGGTAGAGGACGGTTACCCCGCCGACCCCAGCAGCGCTGACTGCCGCAATGTTGATGAAATCGTGCCGCCGCACACCTTCGCCCGCATGGGCGCCACCCTCGGTGGCCGGTGTGTCGATGCCCGCATCTTGTGCCATGGTCGAACCGATCCTGTTACTGTCTGTCCGCTCTTTGCGCCGTTCCCGCGCATCCAGTCGGACCCAACCAAATTCTGCTTTGCAAAGCCCCTATTCGAACCGTCCGCGCCCCGCAAGTGCCGGGTGAACGGCCCGATTGGCGCGCCTGATAGACGAGGGGCCTGCGCCTGCCAACCGCCAATTTGTGGATAGCTGTTGATCGCAGCGCAACAGTCATTCGAGGCCGATCAGCGAGATCTGGCGGCCATAATCAGGCTCGCTCAGATGCGTGGCCCGACGAAACGAATAGAACCGCTTGGGATCGGGGTAGGTATCAAGCCCGAGCTTGTCGATCGCGTCGATCCCGGCGCGTTCCAGCCGGGCGGCAACATAACCTTCAAGGTCGAACTGCGCATGGCCTGCGGCGCCTGCCACGAAGAAGCGTTTGCTGGTGGGGTCCTCGGCACAGAACCTAGTTACGAAACCCTGATCGACTTCGTAACTGGCCTGGGCGATGCACGGTCCGATTGCGGCGACGATGTTGCCGCGCCGCGCGCCCAGCGCTTCCATCGCAGCGATGGTGCTGTCGGTCACTCCGCCCAGCGCTCCCTTCCATCCGGCGTGCGCCGCGCCGACCACGCCGGCTGCGCGATCGGCGAACAGCACAGGCGCGCAGTCAGCCGTTACTATCCCGAGCACCATGCCCGGACGCGCGGTTACCAGCGCATCAGCCTGCGGGCGCCGATCATCCGCCCAGGGCACGCTGACCGTCACGCAGTCTGCTGAATGCACCTGATACGCAGTGACCAGCCGCGCGCCCGGCAGGACGGCACCTACCGCCAGCATGCGGTTGCCCGCCACCGCGCGCTCGTCGTCGCCGGTGCCCAGGCCCGCATTGAGCCCCGCGACGACGCCGGTCGACCGACCGCCGCGCCGCCCGAGAAAGCCGTGCGCCACGCCTGCCAGCGCCGGACTGCGAAACACTTCGGGTGCGTCAGCCAAGGCTTTTGCTGACCTGTTCGAAGGTATCCTTGGATAGCCCCGGCGCCATGACGATCCGTTCGAGCTCGGCACGCATCATGGCCGCCCGCCCCGGTTCGATCCGCCGCCAGCGGCCAAGCGGGGCAACGAAGCGCGCCGCAGTCTGCGCGTTGATCGGATCGAGCATGAGGATGAGATCGGCGATCATCCGGTAGCCCGCGCCGCTCGAATCGTGGAACGCGCCGGGGTTGCCCGCCATTGCCATGTACAGCGCGCGGACCCGGTTGGGGTTGCTCGTGGTGAAATCGGGATGGCCGGCCAGCGCGCGGACATGGTCGAGGACCTGGGGGTGAAGCGATCCCGCCTGGAGCGAGAACCACTTGTCGATCACCAGCGCATTATCGGCAAAGCGCTGGTGGAATGCCGCGAGCTTTTCATCGCGGACTGCCGAATCGAGGCCGCAGAGCACCATTAGCGCGCCTTGCCGGTCGGTCATGTTGTCGGCTGCGTCGAACTGCGCGGCGGCGAGCAGCGCGGCGCGTCCCGGCACTCCGGCTGCGAGCAATACTAACGCTTGGGTCTTGAGCTTGCGCGCCCCGCGGGCTTCGGCGCTGAGGCTGTAAGGCACCGCTGCGGCCTGCGCGTGGAGCGCGAGCAGCTCGCTCTCAAGCTTGCGCCCGAGGTCGGCCTTGAGGCCTTCGCGGGCGGCCCGGATCGCGCCAGGATCCGCGCTGGCGAACTGCTCGGCGAGATAGCCTTCGCCGGGCAGGATCATCAGCTCGCCTCGCATCAGGTCGTCGAGCGCGGGATCCTCGATCACCGCCTTGTAAGCGCGGATGATGTCCTCACGCGCGGCATCGCGTTCAGCGCCGCACAGCATGCCGCCGCTGATCTCGGCCACGAGATGCTGCACCACCAGCTGCTGCAGCGCCTCATAACGCGCGAATGGATCATCATCATGCGCGGCGAGGAAGACGAGGTCGCTGGCGCTGATATCGCTGGCGATCTGTACCGGTACGGAGAAGCCGCGATTGAGCGACAACACCGGGCGTGCGGCGTAACCGGTGAAGGCGAATTGCATCTCGGCGCGGTCAAGCACCACCAGCTGTTCGCCCTGGTGCTGGCCCGATGCACGGTCAAACAGGGCGAGACGCAGCGGGACCACCATCGGTTGCTTGCCTGTCTGCCCCGGCGTGTCGGGCACCGTCTGGGTCAGCGTCAGCGTTGCCACCCCATCCTCATGCGCCAGCGATGCCGTGACCTTGGGCGTTCCGGCCTGACTGTACCATAGTCGGAACTGCGCAAGGTCGAGCCCGGCGCCTTCTTCCATCGCCTTGACGAAGTCTTCGCAGGTTGCCGCCTCGCCATCGTGGCGTTCGAAATAGAGATCGGTCCCGGCGCGGAATCGCGCCTCGCCCGCCATGGTCCGCATCATGCGGATCACCTCGGCGCCCTTGTTGTAGACCGTGGCGGTGTAGAAGTTGGAGATCTCCTGGTAGCTGTCAGGCCGGATCGGGTGCGCCAAGGGCCCCGAATCTTCCGGGAACTGCGCCGCCCGCAGCATCCGCACGTCCTCAATCCGCTTTACCGCAGCGCTGCCCATGTCCTGGCTGAACAGCTGGTCGCGCAGCACGGTGAAGCCTTCCTTGAGGGAGAGCTGGAACCAGTCACGGCAGGTCACCCGGTTGCCCGACCAGTTGTGGAAGTATTCGTGCGCGACCACGCCCTCGATCCCGTCATAGTCGCCGTCGGTCGCGGTTTCGGGATCGGCGAGGATGTAACGGGTGTTGAAGACGTTCAGCCCCTTGTTCTCCATCGCCCCCATATTGAAGTCCGAGACCGCGACGATGTTGAACAGATCGAGATCGTATTCGCGGCCAAAGGTCTCCTCGTCCCAGCGCATGTAATCCTTGAGCGCCTTCATCGCGTGATGGGTGCGGTCCTGATCGCCTTCACGGACCCAGATGCCCAGATCGACCTTGCGCCCGCTCATCGTGGTGAAGCTATCGCGGTTGGCCACCAGATCGCCCGCGACCAGCGCGAACAGGTAGCTCGGCTTGGGCCAGGGATCGTGCCATTCGGCCCAGTGGGTGCCGTTCCCGCCTTCACCCTTGGCGGTGCAATTGCCGTTGGAGAGCAGCACCGGGAACTTCGCCTTGTCGCCCTCCATCCGCACCGAATAGACCGACAGCACGTCGGGCCGGTCAGGAAAGAAGGTGATGCGGCGAAAGCCTTCTGCTTCGCACTGGGTGCAGAGCATGCCGTTGGAGGCGTAAAACCCCATCAGCTGGGTGTTGGCGGTCGGGTCGATCTGCGTGGTGACGCCGACCTCGTGCGCCTCGCCGGTGAGCTCGACCAGCAGATCGTAGCCGTCCATCCGCCACGAATTGCTGGGTGAGCCATCGACCGTAACCTGAAGCGGGGTCAATCCATCGCCGTTGAGCCGGAGCACCGATGCAGACGCGTTGCGCCGCACCGACAGCCGGGCGGTTACCGTGGTCGCTTCGATCCCAAGCGCGAAATCGAGCGCAACTTCCGGCACCAGCCATTCGGGCGGCTGGTAGTCCTCACGGCGGATCACTTTGGGTCCGTGGTGATGCGGGCCAGCGGGGGGAGCGTCAGCGGGAGGGGTCAGAGTTGCATCCATGGCCGGGTTGTAGGGTGCCGGGTGCGCCAAGGCCAAGCTCAAACTTTCCTTGACAGCATCGCGTGCCCAAGCGCAGTGTATTGGCAATGTAGCACACCACGGAGGGGTCCAAATGCGCCGCAAGTTGATTTTTGCCGCAGTCATCGCGCTCGCCGCGCTGCCGACCGCCGCGCACGCCGCAGGTTTCGATGTCGAACAGGCGACCCGCGCCTACCTCGACACGCTGCAAGGCCCCGCCCGCGCCAAGAGCGACGCCTATTTCGAAGGCGGTTACTGGCTGATCCTGTGGGGCACGCTGGTCTCGGTGCTGATCGACGGGCTGCTGCTGCGCTTTGGTCTGTCGGTGCGGTTCCGCAATCTGGGTGAGAGGGCGCGCGCCTGGGCAGACGGTTTCAAGGGCATCGCGCGCTTTCTGCTGCGCAGGGTGACCAATCCAACCTGGATCACGGCGCTGTGCTATTCGCTCGCCGGGTTTTTCCTGACCTTGCCGTGGGCGATCTACACTGGCTTCGTGCGGCAAAAACAGTACGACCTGATGAACCAGAGCTTTGGCGCCTGGCTGATCGACGTGGGCAAAGAGCTTGGCCTGCAGTTGGCCTTCTTCCCGTTGCTGGTCGTGGTGGTCTACGCGGTGATCCGGCGCTTTCCGAAGAATTGGTGGATTGCTGCGACCGGGGTTGTCGGGGCATTTCTGGCGGTCATCATTCTGCTCGGCCCGGTCTACATTTCCCCGCTGTTCAACAAGTACACCGAACTGCCCGCCGGGCCGATCCGCGACCGCATCGTCGCCATGGCTCGGTCCAAAAACATTCCGGCTGAGCACATCTACCTGTTCGATGCCTCGAAGCAGTCGAAGGCGATTTCGGCCAACGTCTCGGGGATCGGCCCGACGATGCGGATCAGTCTCAACGACAACCTGCTGAACCGCAGCACCCCGCAGGAGATCGCCGCGGTGATGGGGCATGAGATGGGGCACTACGTCCTCAATCACGTGTGGTGGAGCCTTGCGTTCTTTGGTGGACTTGCCGCTTTCGCGCTATTCCTGCTGTCGCGCCTCGCGCCCGCGCTGATCGCTCGTTACGGGGCGGGATGGGGCGGAATTCGCGATATTGGCGATCCCGCCTCAATGCCGGTTCTGGCAATCCTGTTTTCAGTGTTCGGTCTGATCGCCACACCGCTCACCAACACGCTGATCCGCGTCGATGAGAGCCAGGCCGACGCCTTCGGCCTCGATGTGGCGCAGGAGCCCGACGGTTTCGCCTCGGTCGCGATGAAGCTCAGCGAATATCGCAAGATCGAACCCGGACCGATCGAGGAGATGCTGTTCTTCGATCACCCTTCGGGCGCGAACCGGGTGCGGATGAGCATGCAGTGGAAGAAGGATCATGTGCCGAATGCACAGATGGTCACGCCGCCACCGATGCCGCAGGCGGAACTGAAGCCGCAATAGCCGCCGCCGATGAAGCCGCGCCTGTTCATTTTCGGTCTGGGTTATAGCGCCGGGCGGATCGCCACTGCCGCCGATGCGCGTGGATGGGAGGTGCTGTCGACCGGGCGCAGCGGCACCCTCGCCTTTGATGACGACGGTGCGGTGCGCATTGCGCTGGCGGATAGCGATCAGGTGCTGTCTTCGGTACCGCCCGCCGCCGATGGCGACCCGGTACTCGATCGCTACGGCGCGGCGCTGGCTGGCAAATCGCTGACCTACCTGTCCTCCACCGGGGTCTATGGCGACTGCGGCGGAGCCTGGGTGGACGAAAGCGCGCCGACGGGAACCGGCCGCCGCACTACGCGCAGCGAAGCCGATGCCGAATGGCTGGCGCGCGGGGCGCGGGTGTTGCGCTTGCCCGGCATCTACGGCCCCGGCCGCTCCGCGCTCGACCGAGTGCGCGAGGGTGCCGCTCGGCGGATCGACGTTGCCGGCCAGGTGTTCAGCCGGGTCCATGTCGACGATATTGTCGGAGGCGCACTGCTCGCATTCGGCGCTCCGCCGGGTGCCTACAACCTCGCCGATGATCAGCCGTGCAGCCAGAACGCAGTGATCGAGCATGCCTGCCGCCTGCTGGGTCAGCCCCCGCCGCCGCTGCAGTCACTGGAAGCGGCCAATCTCAGCCCGCAGGCCCGCGCCTTTTACGCTGAAAACCGCCGGGTCGCGAATGGCAAGGCCAAGCGGGTGCTCGGGTGGACGCCTCGCTATCCGACCTATCGCGAAGGATTGGCGGCGCTACTTGCGGCCGCCTAGCGCGATCAACAGTCCCGTCATCGCCAGCAAGGCCCCGCCCACCGCCAGCCCGGTCCAGCGATACCCTTCGAACAGCGTCGAAAGCCCCATCGCCACCACCGGCACCGCGACACCGTTGTAGGCGGCCTTGCCGGGCCCCCAGTCGCGGATCAGGGCGGTGTAGATCGGGAACGTCGCGACCGTGCCGACGAGCGCAAGATAGGCAATGCCCCACAGGTATTGCGGGCGCGGATCGAGTAACGGGGGGCCGTGGAGCGCCCAGGCATAGGCAGCATCGCCCAGCGCGCCGAAGACCAGCCCCCAGGCGAGCATGGTCACCATCGGCTGGCGCCGAGCCGCTTCGGTCCCTTGCAG
>JBJTLY010000019.1:0-8276 GCA_046063275.1 Novosphingobium sp.
CTGGCGCTGTGGGACGCGGTCGAGATCGCTCGCGCGGTGCGCGGGGTGGCGGTCGGCCAGTTCCAGGCCTCCGGGGTCGAGATCGACAGCCGCGACGTGATGCCGGGTGACCTGTTTTTCGCGCTCAAGGGCGAGGCGATGGACGGGCACAGGTTCGTGCCCATGGCGCTGGCGCGCGGTGCCGCCGCGGTGGTGGTCGATCGCCCGGTCGATGGGCCGCATGTGCTGGTTGACGATACCTCAATTGCGCTTGAGTTTCTTGCCAAAGCCGCGCGAAACCGCGGGTCGGCGCGGATCATCGGGGTCACCGGTTCGGTCGGCAAGACCGGGGTAAAGGAAGCCATATTTGCCGCGCTCGACCGCTCAAGCCGGGGCAATGCGCACCGCTCGGTCAAGAGCTACAACAACCATGTCGGGGTGCCGCTAAGCCTCGCGCGGATGCCGGCGCGCAGCAAGTTTGGCGTGTTTGAAATGGGCATGAACCACAAGGGCGAGATCGCCGCGCTGACGCGCCAGGTCCGCCCGCACGTTGCGGTGATCACCACGATCGCCCCGGCGCATATCGAGATGCTTGGCAGCGAAGAGGCAATTGCCGACGCCAAGGCGGAAATATTCGAGGGGCTGGAGCCCGGCGGGATCGCGATAGTTCCGGCAGACAGCCCCCATTTTGCCCGGCTGAAGGATGCAGCAGAACGACAAGGGGTCGCGCTGGAGTCCTTCGGCCGGGCAGCCCATGCCACTGTCCGCCTGCTCGATGCGGTTGCCGCACCCGGCGGCGGTTCGCTGATCACCGCCGATCTGGGCGATCGCCGCATCTGCTACACCGTGGCCGAGCCGGGCGAACACTGGATCGCCAACTCGCTGTGCGTGATGGCTGCAGTGCGCGCGGCCGGGGGCGATCTTGGTGCGGCTGGCTTGGCGCTGGCCGAGATGCAGGGCCTGAAGGGCCGCGGTGCGCGGACCCTGATCGATGCACTTGCCGGCGACGGCTCCGGCCAGGCGCTGCTGATCGACGAAAGCTATAACGCCAACCCCGCATCGATGCGCGCTACCTTGGCCCAGCTCGGCCGCACGCCAGCCACGCGCCGGATCGCCGTACTCGGCGCGATGAAGGAACTCGGCGAGCACGGACCGGCCATGCATGCAGGCCTGATCGAACCGATTACGGATGCCGGAATCGACCGCTTGATCCTGGTTGGCGACGAGATGACCGTTCTGGCCGATGAACTGGGGAAAGCCGCTACGGCTTCGCTTGGCAACGCGGCCCCCTTCGCCCATTGCGGATCGGCCCGCGAGGCGCTTGAGGCACTCCGGGAACTTGGGGTGGAAGGCGGCGACGCGATCCTCATCAAGGGGTCGAATTCGGTCGGGCTCGGTGCGCTAGTCGCCGCGCTCGCGGACGGGAAGGAATAGCATCAGGCATGCTTTACCTGATTGCGCACTATTTTCATTTTGAGGGCCTTGCGAACCTCATCCGCTATCAGACCTTCCGCGCCGGTGCCGCGCTGATGACTGCGCTGGTGCTCGGGCTGCTGATCGGGCCGCGCTTCATCAACATGCTGCGGCTGCGCCAGGGCAAGGGCCAGCCGATCCGCGAGGACGGTCCGCAGAGCCACCTCGCCAAGCGCGGCACGCCGACCATGGGCGGGCTGATGATCCTCATCTCGTTGCTGTTCTCAATGCTGGTGTGGATGGACCTGTCCGATCCCTTCGTCTGGGCCTGCCTCGCGGTGACCGGCGGGTTCGGGCTGATCGGGTTCCTTGACGATTACGACAAGGTCAAGAAACGCAGCCATGCGGGGATTTCGGGGCGGATGCGGCTGCTTGCCGAATTTGCCGTGGCAGGGGTGGCGAGCTGGATCATCGTCAGCAATGTCGGCACCAACCTCTATGTGCCGGTGCTGAGCTACCACTACATCCCTCTCGGCATCCTCTACTATCCGTTCGCCGCGATCGTTATGGTCGGCGCGGGCAACGCGGTGAACCTCACCGACGGGCTTGACGGCCTCGCCACCATGCCGGTGGTGATCGCCGCCGGGGCTTTCGCGATCATCGCCTACCTCACCGGCCGCGTCGACTTTGCGCATTACCTCGGCATTCCGCACGTGCCCCGCGCGGGTGAACTGGCGATCCTCTGCGCCGCGATCATGGGCGCGTGCCTCGCCTTCCTGTGGTTCAACGCCCCGCCTGCAGCAGTTTTCATGGGCGATACCGGCAGCCTGGCATTGGGCGGCGCGCTCGGCGCGATCGCGGTCGCCTCGCACCACGAAATCGTGCTCGCGATTGTCGGTGGGCTGTTCGTGATGGAAGCGCTGTCGGTGATCATCCAGGTCGCGGTCTACAAGCGCACCGGCAAGCGGGTGTTCAAGATGGCCCCGATCCACCACCACTTCGAACAGCTCGGCTGGCAGGAAGCGACTGTGGTGATCCGCTTCTGGATCGTCTCGATCGTGCTCGCGCTGATCGGCCTTTCCACGCTTAAGCTCAGATGATCACGACCCCCGCCTTTGCCGGAAAGAAGTATGCCGTGCTGGGGCTGGCGCGGTCGGGGATGGCTGCGGTGAACAGCCTGCTGGCCGGCGGGGCGAGCGTGACCGCGTGGGACAGCCGGGAAGAACCGCGCCGCGCATTGGAAGGCCGGTGCGAGCTGGCTGATCCTGTGATCAGCGACCTGACCAGTTTTGATGGCGTGGAGGTTTCTCCGGGCGTGCCGCTGAACCAGCACGCGATCGCCGGGCATGCCGCCAGCTACGGGGTGCCGGTGATCGGCGACATCGAACTGTTCGCGATTGCGCGCCCCAGCCTGCCGGCGCACCGCGTGGTCGGGATTACCGGGACCAACGGCAAGTCGACCACCACTGCACTGCTCCACCACATCATCCAGAGCGCGGCATTGCCGACGAGGATGGGGGGCAATATCGGCTTGCCAATTCTTAGCCAGAACCCGCTCGATGCCGGCGGGGTCTATGTGCTCGAACTGTCGAGTTACCAGATCGACCTGACGCACACCCTGCAGTGTGACGTAGCCGCGCTGCTCAACCTCACACCCGATCATCTCGACCGCTACGATGGCTTTGCCGGCTATGCCGCTTCGAAGGCGCGGCTTTTTGCGATGCAGCGCAGCGACCAATTTGCCGTATTCGGTATGTCTGATGCCAAGACCCAGGCCATTGCCGGACGCGAAAGCCAGCTGCGCGATGGCGGCAAGGTGCGGATTGTCGATGGTCACGACCTCGTTGGCCTGCAAGCCGACTGGCCTTCGCTGCAAGGGCCGCACAACCTTCAGAACGCCGCTGTCGCGGTGGCGATTGCCGAAGCATTGGGATTGACGCGCGCACAGTGGGGACCCGCGCTGGCGAGCTTCCGCGGTCTGCCGCATCGGATGGAGCGGGTGGCCGACGTCAATGGCGTGATGTTCATCAACGACAGCAAGGCGACCAATCCGGCCTCGGCCGCGCCCGCGCTCGCCGCATTCCCGCCCAATCCACGCCGCCGCATCCACTGGATCGTCGGCGGGCTGCCCAAGGACGATAACCTGGGCGAATGCATGCCCTTCGTGAAGAACGTCGCCGCCGCCTATACTATCGGTGAAGCGGGTCCGCTGTTTGCCGATCTGCTCGAAGGCCAGGTTCCGGTGACCCGCAGCGAGATGATGTGCGAGGCGATCCGCCAGGCAATGGACGTTGCCGTGCCGGGTGACGTCGTGCTGCTCTCCCCCGCCTGCGCCAGCTTTGACCAGTTCCGCGATTACGAAGCCCGCGGTGACGCCTTCCGGCAGATTGTCGAGGCGCTGTCCACGCCTGAACCAGCGGGAGCGAAGAACTGATGGCCTCGAACCCGCCCCTCGTCCCGCGCGGCGGCTTGGCTGGTAACACCGCTACGCCCGCCCGCAAGGCCCGCCGCCGCAGCGACTTCGCGATCTGGTGGCGCGAGATTGATCGCGGCCTGCTGCTGATCGTGCTGGTGCTGATGGCAATCGGCACGGCTGCGGTTGCGGCATCGAGCCCGGCCTCGGCGCGGCGGCTGTCAACCGCCAAGGTCAAGCTCGATGAGCTGCACTTCTTTTACATCCACTTGCGCTGGCAGTTCGTCGGCCTGATCGCGATGTTTGGCGCTTCGATGCTGCCGCGCGAAACCGCACGGCGCGCAGGGATCCTGCTCGGTTTCGCGATGCTGGTCGGGCTGATGCTGGTCCCGGTGATGGGTTTCAGCGTCAACGGCGCGCGCCGCTGGCTCAACCTTGGCATGTCGCTCCAGCCTTCGGAATTTCTCAAACCGGCCTTCGCAATCATCCTCGCCTGGATCCTGTCATGGAAGGTGCGTGATCCCGGCCTGCCGGCGGTCGAACTCAGCACTGCGTTGATGGGCCTGATCGCGGTGCTGCTGATGGCGCAACCGGACTTCGGCTCGACCATGCTGTTCGGCGGGGTGTGGTTCGTGATGGTGCTGATGTCGGGCATCTCGGTGAAGCGTGTCGGCATCGCCATCGGCGCGGTCGTCACAGGGGTGGTCCTGGCCTACATGTTCTACGACAACGCGCGGAACCGCATCGACAGCTTCCTTGGCGGCGGCACCGCCTACGATCAGGTCGACATTGCCCAGCGCACTTTGCTCGGTGGCGGCTGGACCGGGACCGGGCTGTGGCTCGGCACCCGCAAACTTGGCCTGCCCGAGGCGCATACCGACTATATCTTCTCGGTGATCGGTGAGGAATTTGGGCTTATCGCCTGCGCGGTGATCGTGATCCTGTACCTCGCGCTGGTGATGCGGGTGCTGGTCCGGCTGCTCGATGAGGAAGACCTGTTCACCACGCTCGCTGCGGCTGGCCTGACCGCGCAGCTTGGCGGGCAGGCGTTCATCAACATCCTCGTCAACCTGCAGCTGTTCCCCTCGAAGGGCATGACCCTGCCGCTGATCTCCTACGGCGGATCATCGACCATCGCGATCTGCCTTGGGGTGGGCTTCCTGCTTGCCATCACCCGGCGCAATCCGTTTATCAAGCGCGAGCGGTTTTCGTTGCGTCAATTGGGTGCAGCGCCGCGGGAGCAGCGTCGATGAGCAGCGTTTCACGTCATTACGTCCTCGCCGCGGGCGGCACCGGTGGGCACCTGATTCCGGCCTTCGCACTGGCGGTGGAGCTGGAGGCGCGCGGGCACCACGTCGCCCTGATCACCGACGATCGCGGCAGCCGCCTGCCGGGAAAGCCCGCCACGCTAGTCAGCCACGTCCTCCCCGCCGGCCGCTTTGGCAAGAACCCCTTGAAGTGGCCACAGGCGCTTGAGGCGGTGCTGGAAGGCAAGCGCATGGCGCTGCGCCTGTTCGAAAGTTTCCAGCCCAGCGCAGTAATCGGGTTCGGCGGCTATCCGGCGTTCCCGGCGCTGTGGGCCGCATCGAGCGCCAAGGTGCCAAGCGTGATCCACGAGCAGAACGCAGTGCTCGGCCGGGTCAACCGGCTGCTGGCGAAGCGCGTCGATGCGATCGCCACTTCGTACCGCGATGTCGACCGGCTCTCGCCCAAGCTGGCGCACAAGGTCCACCTCGTCGGCAATCCGGTCCGCGCCGAGGTGCTGGCGCTGCGCGACCTGCCGTTCCCGGCCTTCATCGAAGAAGGCCTGCTGCGCGTGCTCGTCACCGGTGGCAGCCAGGGGGCGAGCGTGCTGTCCGCCGTTGTGCCCGATGGCCTCGCCATGTTGCCTCCCGCCTTGCGCAGCCGTCTCCAGGTCACCCAGCAGTGCCGTGCCGAGGATATCGAGGCGGTGCGCGCGCGCTATGCCGGGCACGAGATCCCCGCAGAGCTCGGCACCTATTTCGAAGACATGGCGAGCCGGCTGGCGGATTCGCACCTGTTCATCGGCCGGGCCGGGGCTTCGACCATTGCCAAACTGACCGCGGTAGGCCGCCCGGCGATCCTCGTGCCGCTGCCCATCGCCACCGACGATCACCAGGCCGCCAATACCCGCGAGGTCACCGCGCTTGGCGGGGCCCGCATGATCCGGCAGGACCGGTTCACTGCGGTCGAGCTCGCCAAGCAGATCCAGGCAATCGCGATGAACCCCGAAACGCTCGCCACGGCAGCGCACGCGGCATGGAATTGCGGCTATCCCAATGCCGCCAGCGACCTCGCTGACCTGGTCGAAAGCTTCGGCGGAGTGCCGATGATGGACGTGATCCAGGTCGCGCGCGAGATGTCCGCCAGCGGCGCTGAGGTGCCCGCATGACGACGATCAGCTTTTCAGGCCCTCTCCGTTTTTGGCGAATGCCACAAACGGGGAGGTGGCATTTGCGCGAGCAAATGTCGGAGGGGCTTCTGCCCTTGCGCCATTCCCCCTCCGTCTCGCCTGCGGCGAGCCACCTCCCCATTTGGCTTCGCAAAATGGAGAGGACCTTGTGAAAGGCGTCGGCACCGAAATCGGCACGATCCACTTCGTCGGCATCGGCGGGATCGGCATGTCGGGCATTGCCGAGGTGATGCACAACCTGGGCTATAAAGTTCAGGGCAGCGACATTGCCGAGGGCTACGTCGTCGAAGGCCTGCGCAAGCGCGGGATCAAAGTGATGATCGGCCACGCCGCCGAGAATTTGGGTGATGCGGCGGTGGTGGTCACGTCCACTGCGGTCAAGCGGAGCAACCCCGAAGTCGCCGCCGCGCTCGAAGCGCGCGTGCCGGTGGTGCGCCGCGCCGAAATGCTTGCCGAGCTGATGCGATTGAAGCGCACCGTCGCGGTCGCGGGAACCCACGGCAAGACCACCACCACCTCGATGGTCGCCGCGCTACTCGACGCAGGCGGGGTCGATCCGACCGTGATCAATGGTGGGATCATAAACAGCTACGGCTCGAACGCGCGGCTTGGCGCATCCGAATGGATGGTGGTCGAGGCCGACGAGAGCGACGGCTCGTTCCTGCGGCTCGACGGGACCATCGCGGTGGTCACCAACATCGATCCCGAACATCTCGATCACTACGGCGACTTCGACGCGGTCAAGAAGGCCTTCGTCGAATTCATCGAGAATGTCCCATTCTACGGCTGCGCGGTACTGTGCATCGATCACCCCGAAGTGCAGGCTGTGATCCCCAAAGTGCGCGACCGCCGCGTGGTGACCTACGGTTTCTCGGCGCAGGCCGACGTGCGCGGCGAGAATGTCACGCCCTATCCCGGCGGCAACAAGTTCGACGCGGTGATCCGCCAGCGCGACGGCAGCCAGCGCCGGATTTCAGGGATCGATCTGCCGATGCCCGGACGGCACAACGTGCAGAACGCACTCGCTGCGGTAGCGGTGGCGAGCGAAATGGGCTGCGCTGACGCGGTGATCCAGACCGGCTTCGCCAAGTTCCACGGGGTCAAACGCCGCTTCACCAAGGTCGGCGAAGTCGGCGGTGCGACAATCATCGACGATTACGGCCACCACCCGGTCGAAATCCGCGCGGTGCTCGCCGCCGCGCGTGAGGGCGTGCAGACCGGCCGCGTGATCGCGGTGGTCCAGCCGCACCGTTTCACTCGCCTGCGCGATCACCTTGAAGACTTTGAAAGCGCGTTCAACGATGCCGACATGGTGTTTGCCGCCCCGGTCTATCCTGCGGGTGAGCAGCCGATCGAAGGCATCAGCTCGGACGCGATGGTCAAGGGCATGAAGGCGCGCGGGCATCGCTCGGCGCAGGTTATCGCCGGACCGGAAGAATTGGCCGAGGTGCTCGCGGAGGTGATCGAACCCGGCGACATGGTGGTCTGCCTCGGCGCGGGCGACATCACCAAGTGGGCGGCGGGGCTGGCTGACGCGGTTGCAGCGCGGAGGGCGGCATGATGGCCGACACGCTACCGCGGGTCACTGGCAAGCTCACACCCAATGCGCCGCTGGGCCCGCTGGTCTGGTTCAAATCCGGCGGAACGGCGGAATGGCTGTTCGAGCCCAAGGATCTGGACGATCTGCAGCAATTCCTGCGCGATCTCGATCCTGCAGTGCCGGTGATGGCGCTGGGCCTCGGCAGCAACCTGATCGTGCGCGATGGCGGGGTGCCCGGCGTGGTCGTGCGGCTGGGCAAGGCCTTTGCCAAGGTCAGCAAGAGCGCCGACCTGACGCTCGACTGCGGCGCGGGCGCCTCGGGCATTCTGGTTTCCTCGACCGCGCGCGACACTGGCATTGCGGGCCTCGAATTTCTCCGCTCGATCCCCGGCACGGTCGGCGGCTTCGTGCGGATGAATGGCGGGGCCTATGGCGGCGAGGTCAAGGACGTGCTGGTCGATTGCGACGTGGTGCTGCGCGACGGCAGCCTGCGCACA
>JBJTLY010000266.1:0-3179 GCA_046063275.1 Novosphingobium sp.
CATTATCTTCATCAGTATGCCCAAGAATGGCAGGGAGGTAACCACCACAATTCTTGACAATGAGGCTCAACACCCGCTGCGCCAAATTACCAAAACTATTCGCAAGCTCAGCATTACAACGCGTTACGATCGCTTCCTCACTCCAACTGCCATCCTGCCCAAAGCTCACTTCGCGCAGGAAGAAATAGCGCAGAGCATCGACCCCGAAGCGGTCCGCCAGTTCGAGCGGATCGACCACGTTACCGAGCGACTTCGACATCTTCTCACCGCCGCGAGCGAGCAGGAAGCCATGCCCGAACACCTGCTTCGGCAGCGGCAGCTTGGCCGACATCAGGAAAGCGGGCCAATAAACAGTGTGGAAGCGGACGATGTCCTTGCCGATCAGATGGATGTCGGCGGGCCAGTAAGTGCCCCAAACGCCTTCCTTGTCGGGATAACCAAGCGCGGTCATGTACGCGGTCAGCGCATCGACCCAGACGTACATGACGTGATCGGGCGATCCCGGCACCTTCACGCCCCAATCGAAGCTGGTGCGTGACACGCTGAGATCGCGCAGGCCGCCTTCGACGAATTTCAGCACCTCGTTGCGGCGGCTGTCCGGTCGGATGAAATTCGGATTGGCGGCGTAGAGGTCGAGCAGCGGCTGCGCATACTTTGACAGGCGGAAGAACCAGCTTTCCTCCACGGTCCATTCGACCGGAGTGCCTTGCGGCGAGAGCTTGACGCCCCCTTCCCCTTCGGTGAGCTCCTTTTCCTCGTAAAACGCCTCGTCGCGGACCGAATACCAGCCTTCGTAGCGGTCGAGATAGAGGTCGTCGTTGGCCTTCATCGCCTCCCAGATCGCGACGCTGGCCGCGTGATGGGCAGGTTCCGTGGTGCGCACGAAACGGTCATACGAGATGTTCAGTTTCGCGCACATGTCCATGAAATATCCGGACATTTCATCGCAAAGCGCCTGAACCGTCACGCCCTTGTCGCGCGCGGTCTGGACCATCTTCAGGCCATGCTCGTCGGTCCCGGTGGTGAACCGCACGTCGCGGCCCTGCATCCGCTGGAACCGCGCGATGGCATCAGCTGCCACTGCTTCATAGGCATGGCCGATGTGCGGGCGTCCGTTGGGATAGGCTATTGCCGTGGTAATATAGAAGGGTTCGGCCATGGCCGGGAACTAGCTTTCTCTATGTTTCAAGCGGCTTCTCTAGGCATGGCCAGCCCGGCCAGCAAGGCCCCCAGTTCCATCGCGACCAATCCCGAATCGAAATTGTACGAAGGCAGCTGCGCGGCAAAGCGGACCAGTTCGCCGTGCGCATCGATCACCGCCGCATCGCGCTGCGGGTCTCGGCCAAGCTGGGCCGCGACCACCGCGCGGGCCAAATCGACCGCAGCCTGCTGGCGCTCACGATCGGGGCGCATGCCAATTTCCTCGGTGAGCGCGCCGCGCAGCGCGAAGTGTTCGTCGCCCTCGGCAATCAGGCGCAACATCAGCGTGTGGAGCTTGCCGAGGTCCTGATCGACGAAATCGAGCGCCGCGCCGGGTGAACCCTCGGCCGCAGCGAGGGCAGCGGCCCGCGTTGCCGCATCGGCCTGCGGGGCTGACGAGGCGAGAATGCCTGCGATCTGCTCATCGCTCAGCGGATTGAAGCGCAGCACCCGGCAGCGCGAGCGCAGCGTGGGCAGCAGTCTTCCGAGCCGGTGCGTGACAAGCAGGAAGAAGGTACCTTGGGGCGGTTCTTCGAGGCTTTTGAGCAGGGCGTTGGCGGCGCTCTTTTCCAGATCGTCGGCCGGATCGATGATTACCACGCGGCGACTGCCCAGCGTCGGCCGTGTGGTGAGCCGACGTTGCAGCGTGCGCACCTCGTCGATCGGGATCGAGCGTTTGCGGCGGTACGGCAGTCCATCCTCGCGCTTCTTCGCTTCCTCCTTGTTCTCGGGCGGGTGCTCGGGAATCAGGATATCGGGATGCATCTCGACCGGCGGTTGCGCCATGCCGGGTTCGGCGACCAGCGCCGCCGCCGCTGCGCGGGCGAATTGGCCCTTGCCGAGGCCCTTGAGCCCGGTGAGGATCCACGCGTGATGCATCCGCGCCGAACCAAGCGCGGCGTTCCATTCGCGCCAGGCCTCGTCATGACCGACAAGTTCGCTCATGCCGAAGCTAGCAAGGGAGGGAGTGCGGAGAGCACTGCTCGGTGGACTTGATCAGTGTCGCCGTCGCCGTCGATCCGGGCGAAGCGCTGCGGTTCGGCATCGGCCAGCGCGGCAAACGCACTCGCCACGCGGGCGTGATAGGCGGCATCGCGGCCGCCGATCCGATCGGACGCACCGCTGTCGCGGGCATCAGCGCGCGCAGCGGCTACGTCAGGCGAAACCTCGATCAGCACGGTGAGATCGGGCAGCAGTCCCTGACTGCCGACGCGGTGCAGCGCCATGACGTCAGCATCGCCCAGTCCGCCCGCGCCGCCTTGGTAAGCCCGGCTCGAATCGACGAAGCGGTCACAGATCACCCATTTCCCTGCCGCCAATGCTGGAAGAACAAGCCGCTCGACATGGTCCGAACGGGCCGCGGCAAAGAGCAGCGCCTCCGCGCGCGGATGCCAGCCCTCACCCGCAGTGCCGAGCAAAAGCGCGCGGATCGCCTCGGCCCCTGGCGTACCACCGGGCTCGCGGGTGACCACGCATTCGATCCCGCGCGCGGCCAGTGCGTCGGCGAGCAGGCGTGCCTGGGTGCTCTTCCCCGCCCCCTCCCCGCCTTCAAAGGCAATGAACTTTCCGCGCGTCATGCAAACAGCCCTAGCAGGCCGCTGACGATCCTGTCGATTGGTCCGGCAGCACCAACCGCATCGAGCGTGACCAGAGGCAGTTCGTGATCAGGTTGGCCTTCGAGATGAATGACAAGTCGCGCGACCCGCTGCCCCTTGGTCAGTGGCGCGTGCAGCGGCCCGTCGTAATGGATGGTGCCGCTGACCCGCACCGCTTCACCATGCGGCACGGCCAAGCTGAAGCTACGCGGCACGCCGAGCCGGACGCTGCGTGCATCACCGCCCTGAACCTTCGCGACCCCAATCACCATTCCTGGCGCGAGCAATGCGTGATTGTCCCATGCGGAGAAGCTCCATTCACCCAATGCACGCGCCGCCGCAGCCCGCGCGGGTTCGGTGGGAGATCCACCCACCACCAGCACC
>JBJTLY010000267.1:0-3663 GCA_046063275.1 Novosphingobium sp.
CGACCAGTGCGACGCGTTTTCCTTCGAGCGGCTTGCGCAGTTCAGGTTCGGCAAGCAGCCGATCGATACCGTTCAGAAACATGGCGCTTGCTTAAGGCACGGGCACTACGAAGCAAGTGGGCTCGTGGAAATCCGGCTGCAACTTGCTGTGCCGCGCCGCCCAATAGGATTTGCGACCCTTGCCTTCCTCGATCACCGCGGTGAGCGCGGCATGCTTCGCGTCCTGCAATTCGGCTTCGTCGATGAACACCGTGAGAGTGAACACCGAATTGCCTTTATCGATCGCGATCTCGGGGGTCTGGACCGGATCGAAATTGCCGGTGCGGTTGCGGTAGCCGCTGAACGAATAGGCTGCCCACTCGCCCGAGGGCGAAAAATTGAATTCGCGATAGCCGCCATCGGCATAGGCAAGGAACAGCTCGAAACAGGTCGTCATCCACAGATCGTCGGCGCGGGCCGCCTGCTTTTCTGCCGGCACGATCAGATCATCGGCGCCATCGACCCGGAAGCGCAGCATTACCTTGCCGTTCTTCACCCGGCCCCAGCGCGCGGTGACCTTGCGGGCCCGCGCCGCGGCGAAGGCCTGATGCGGGGTCAGACTGTGCGTTTGCAAGAACCACTCCCCCTTGCTAGGCGCGCCGGCAACCTGGAAGGCAGCCATGACCTACACCTCATCCCTGCTCCGCTTGCTAGACGAGCGCGGCTACATTCACCAGCTTACCGATGCGGCGGGGCTCGATGCCCTGGCGAACAAGCAGGTCGTGCCGGGATATATCGGTTTCGATGCCACCGCGCCGTCGCTCCACGTCGGCAGCCTGGTGCAGATCATGATGCTGCGCCGGCTCCAGCAGGCCGGGCATAAGCCGATCGTGCTGATGGGCGGGGGAACCACCAAGGTCGGCGATCCATCGGGCAAGGATGAAAGCCGCAAGCTGCTGACCGGTGAGACGATCGACGCCAACATCGCCTCGATCCGCCGGGTGTTCGAACGTTATCTGACCTTCGGCGACGGACCGAGCGACGCGGTAATGGTCAACAATGACGAATGGCTGAGCAAGCTCGGCTATGTCGATCTGCTGCGCGATGTTGGTCCGCACTTCACGATCAACCGCATGCTGACCTTCGATTCGGTCAAGCTGCGGCTCGATCGCGAACAGCCGCTGACCTTCCTCGAATTCAACTACATGATCCTCCAGGCCTACGACTTCCGCGAGCTGGCGCTGCAGCATGACTGCCGCCTGCAGATGGGCGGGAGCGATCAGTGGGGCAATATCGTCAACGGGATCGAACTTACCCGGCGGATGGAGGGCAAGGAGGTGTTTGGGCTCACCACCCCGTTGCTGACTACTGCGGACGGTGCCAAGATGGGCAAGACCGCCGCCGGTGCGGTGTGGCTCAACGAAGAGCAGCTTCCGGCCTACGATTTCTGGCAGTACTGGCGCAACGCCGATGACCGCGATGTTGGCCGATTCCTGCGGCTGTTCACCGACTTGCCGCTTGACGAGATCGCCCGCCTCGAAAGGCTCGATGGCGGAGAGATCAATGCAGCCAAGGTCGTGCTCGCCAACGAAGTGACCAAGCTGTGCCGGGGCGGAGCTGCGGCGGAAGCGGCAGCGCAGACCGCAGCGGCGACCTTTGCCGGCGGCGGCGTCGGCGCGGACTTGCCGGTGCTGGACCTGCCGGGCGAGGGAATGAGCGTGATCGACGCCCTCGTTGCCATCGGATTCGCGGCCAGCCGGGGCGAAGCCAAGCGCCTGATCGCCGGCGGCGGCGCACGGCTCGATGGGGAGGCAATCACCGATGAAGCCGCGCATATCGCGGGCGGCGAGGAATACCGGCTGTCTGCAGGCAAAAAGAAGCACGGCGTAATCCGGCCGGCCTGAACCTGCGCTGCGGCAAATATTTGCCGTCATTTACGCAATGTTTGCCTTTCGCCTCCATTGTGCAAATTCGATCCTTGTGGAGGCATTGCAGGCATGGGCGCAGGAGCTCAACTGACGGTAACCGATCTGCGCCGCGCGGCGCGGCATCCGGTCGATTACAATGTCATCGGCGAACATCGCCGCTTGGGCGACGTGCATATGCACGTCGTCAACGTCTCGGCGCATGGCTTCATGGTCGAAGGTGACCTTGAGCTGACCCGCGGTGAACGCGTGGTCATCCGCCTGCCCGAAATCGGCCGGATCGAAGCGCACCTGATCTGGGTTGCCGAAGGCCGCGCGGGCTTCCAGTTCGAACGCATCGTCCGTTTGGAAGACTTCATGCGGATGATCGACGCGTTGCAGCCCAACCCGCGCCTGCGCCGCTCACGCTAAAGCCGCCGTTTAGGCGCTCAAAGCAACACCTGCCTTGGCAAGCGCCTGCTGCGCTGCCATTGCTGCCGGGTGAGCGATCCCACACATCCCCTGCAAGTCCGTGACTATCGCCTGATCTGGCTGGCGCGGTTCATCTCGGTCGCCGGGACCACCGCGATGGTGGTGGTGATCGGCGCGCAGACCTATCAGATCGCCCGAACCGCCTATGGCATGGACGAACAGCAAGCCTCGTTCATGCTCGGCGTACTCGGCCTTACCCAATTCGTCCCCTTCCTGTTGCTGACCCCGCTCGCTGGCTTGGTTGCGGACAGGATGGACCGGCGCTACGTCGCTGCGGCGGCGACCGGGCTCGACCTGCTCCTCGCTTTGGCGCTGGCGCTGGCCAATGCCAAGGACGTGCTGAGCCTGCCGCTGCTGTTCACGATTGCGGCGCTCTATGGCTCGGCGCGGGTGTTCATCGGCCCCGCGTTGAGCGCGATTGTTCCCAATGTCGTCCCTGCCGAACTGCTGCCCAAGGCGATCGCGATAAGCTCGGTTGCCTGGCAGTCAGCCGCGGTTATCGGGCCTGCGCTCGGAGGGTTCCTGCTCGCCCGCGATCACGCGTTGCCCTATTGGTTCTCCGCCGGTGCACTAACGCTTGCAGTGGCCGCCCTGCTCGCGATCAATCACCGCGCGCCGCCCGCCGCCGCCAAGGAGCCACCGCTCAAGCAGATGGGCGATGGCGCCAAATACTTCTGGCGCGAGCGCTTCCTGCTCGGCTGCGTCACGCTCGATCTGTTCGCGGTCCTGCTCGGCGGGGCGACCGCCATGCTTCCGGCCTTCGCCTATGACGTGCTGCACGTGGGCGACGAGGGACTGGGGATCATGCGCGCAGCACCTTCACTCGGCGCGGTGCTGGTGGCGATGTTCCTGGGCATCAAGCCGTTGGCCCGCAATGTCGGCTCGAAGATGCTGTGGGCCGTGGCTGTCTACGGTCTGGCCACGTTGATCTTCGGCCTGTCGACCAGCTTCATGCTCTCGCTCGCCATGCTCGCAGTGCTCGGCGCGGCTGACGCCATTTCGGTGTTCGTGCGCAATACGCTGGTCCAGCTCAACACACCTGATGAAATGCGCGGCCGAGTCTCTTCGATTTCGGGCCTCGCCATATCGGCTTCAAACGAACTCGGCGAGATGCAATCCGGGCTCGCCGCAGCGTTTCTGGGGCCTGTCGGGGCGGTTGCGTTGGGCGGCGCCGGAGCTATCATTGTCACCGCGATCTGGGCCGGCCTGTTCCCCGAGCTCAAGCGCGCCAAGACATTCGCCCCGCAATATCGCAACAAGGAACTCGTGACATGAAGGCTGACAGCGT
>JBJTLY010000268.1:0-7207 GCA_046063275.1 Novosphingobium sp.
CCTGCGGCGAAACGCCGCGTATCGTAACGCTTGCCGGCATACCATCCCCGCCGGGCTTGCCGGTGTAGTCCTCTTCCCACACCTGCCCGCGCAGGTTCATGCTGAAACGCGCCTTGCGGGTGCCGTCGGGCAATTGCCAGACCCATTCGTCACCATGCTTGCCGCCGGTCGACTGGATGGTGAAATGCCTGGCATTTGCCGGGGGCTTGTCGAGCTGGTCCTTGGGAACCTGGCTAAGCCCGCTGGTCGAAAGCAGCACAGCGGCGAGCGGCAGAAACAGGTGACGCATGACAATTCCCCCAATTGGTGACTCTGTTAGGCGCGACCCTTTTCAGTGTGTTGCGGTGCTATTACACTTGCTGTTCGACCAACGACCGATTGCAGCCTACCGACGCATTACATCCCCGGCAGCTTGAACCCCGGTGGAAGCCCCATGCCCTGCTGCATCCGTGCCATTTCCGCGCCTGAGACTGCATCGGCCTTGGCCCGCGCATCGTTGAAGGCTGCGGCGATCAGGTCTTCAAGGATGCCCTTGTCGCTCGGCACCAGCAGGCTGTCATCGATGGCAACGCCGAGCACCCGGCCTTTTGCCGAGCAGCGGATCTTGACCAGCCCGCCGCCTGCAGCGCCCTCAACCTCGATCCCGTCAAGCTTGCCCTGCATCTCGGTCATCTGCTTTTCGATGGTCGCGGCGGCTTCCTGCGCGGCCTTGAGCATCTCTTCCATCGACTTCACGTCAGTTCCTCCAGTTCGAGCCGTGCGCCACGCGCGGTTCGGCATCCAAAAGTTCAGCATTGGGGAAAGCAGCCAATGCCGCTTCGACCAACGGATCGCGCAGCAGCGCTTCACGCGCGGCCTCAGCCGCAGCTTCCGCAGTCTCGCGCAGCGCCGGCGCGGCCTCGCCCTCGATCCGGGTGACTTGCCAACGTTCGCCGGTGGCGCGCAGCAGCGCATCGCGCAGTTCTGAGCTGGGATCGCCCGGATAACCCGGCGCGAGCGCATAAGTCAGTTCGCCAAGTTCCAGCGAAGCGACCCGTACCCAATCGTGCATCACCTGAGCCAGACGAAGCTGGCCGGATTGCTCAACGGTATTGATCAGCGCAGCCCAATCCAGACCGGCCATGGCAGGCGCCTCGGCAGCTGCGGGCGCGCCGGTGGTTTGGGGAGCAACTGGCCCGCGCGCCGCGAGTTCTTCCAGATGCTTCGCCAGCGATCCCGGATCGGGCAGTTCGCTCGCATGCTGCACGCGCAGCAGCGCCATCTTGGCCGCAATCAGCGGGTCGGGCGCACCGCGCACCTCGTCATGACCCTTGAGCAGCAATTGCCACAGGCGGTGAAGCTGCCCCGCCGAAAGGCTCTGCGCCCAGCCCTCGATCGCCTCGCGCTCCTCGGTCGAGGCCGCAGCGGCGGCGCTTTTGCCAAGCTGGCAGACGGTGATCCGGTGCGTCAATTCCAGCGCCGAACGCATCAGCGCGAGCGGCTCGACCCCAAGTGAAAACTGCTGATCCACCAGCTCAAGCAGAGTCGCGCCTTCGCCCGCCAGCAAGGCCCCGAACAAGCGCCGCTGCGCGCCTTTGTCCGCAAGGCCGAGCATGTCGCGAACCTGTTCGGCGGTCACACCCTGCTGACCGCCCAGATCGGCATGCGCGATCGCCTGGTCGAGGATCGACTGCCCGTCGCGCGCCGATCCCTCTGCTGCGTTGGCAATCATCGCCAGTGCCTCGGGCTCGGCCTCGACCCCCTCGGCGCGGCAGATCATCGCGAAGTTCTGGGCCAGCAGTTCGGCCGACAGGCGCCTGAGATCGAAGCGCTGGCAGCGGCTGAGCACGGTGACCGGCAGTTTGTCGACCTCGGTTGTGGCGAAGAGGAACTTCACATGCGGCGGCGGCTCTTCGAGCGTCTTCAGCAGCGCGTTGAACGCGTTGCGGCTGAGCATGTGAACTTCGTCGATGATGTAGATCTTGTAGCGCGCCGAGACCGCGGAATAGCGCACCGCCTCGATGATCTCACGCACGTCGTCGACGCCGGTATGGCTCGCCGCGTCCATCTCGATCACGTCGATATGGCGGCATTCGGCGATGGCGACGCAAGGCTCACACACCCCGCACGGATCGATCGTCGGCCCGCCCTGGCCGTCGCGACCGATGCAGTTCAATGCCTTGGCGATCAGCCGCGCGGTGGAGGTCTTCCCCACCCCGCGCACCCCGGTCATCAGGAAAGCATGCGCCAATCGGTCACGCTTGATCGCATTGCCCAGCGTCTGGACCATCGCATCCTGCCCGAGCAGCTCGGAAAAGGTCTGCGGCCGGTATTTGCGGGCGAGGACGCGGTAGGGTTGGGCCGATGTCGCAGGGGCTGCCGCCACTGGTGCGGATACCGGCGCAGGCTTTGCCTCCGGCGCACCAAACATCGATTCCTGCCCTGCCGCCTCAAGTTCCTCGGCGGAAGGCGTGTCGTCTTCGGGTTCGTCGGCAAAGGGTTCGGGGGAATCGTTCATCTGATCGCAGGTTAAGCCCAGCCCTCTCGTTTGTCGAAGGGCTTTACCCGGGCTTTCGGAATTTGCCTCAGTCTGGAGCGAAAAAGTCGAGATTTGAGAACCGGCGCGCAGCGACCATCTGGGTCGTGAGCACCGGAAGCGCAGAAGATCGGCTTTTGCAGCCCAGAATGTGGTAAATTCCGAAAGTCCGGAAGGAGCCGGCCGACCCGCCGCAACCCGTTGTGGCTGCTTCCTTCCGGACCTGACCAGGTTGGCGGGCGCAAACGTCCGACCGACTCCCGGCGGCGCATATGGCGGCAGTGTCGCGTTTACGCAAGTCCATGGGGGATAGCGAAGCTAAAGGGGATGCGCCGACCGACTTCTTATCGTGGCGGTCGGCAGGCCTGAACCCTTCCGGAATGGCCTTGAAGCGGGTCGGCGGGCTGTCTCACAGCGCGACCCAAGCCAGCTACGCTGGCCCGCTTCACTCAATCAGCGAAAATTGTCGGCGTAGGCCTGCAGCTTGAGGCGGCGCGGCGGTGTCGCATGAATTTCGGCGGCGATGCCATATTTGTCCGCATAGGCTTTGGCAGCGTCGGCGCTCTTGAACTTAAGCTGCACCTGCGCCTGCATGTCGCCCGAACCGGCCCAGCCCATCAAGGGATCGGGCCGCTTGGCTTCCGCCGGGGCGAATTCGAGGATCCAATCGTCAAGCAGGGCCTTGCCCGATTGCATGGCGTTCTTGGGGCGCTGGAAGATGCGTGCTGACATGGTGGCTGCACTGTCGCGAATTGGCGGCGAAATCAAGTCCCGCTCATGCTGAGCCTGTCGAAGCATTGAATGCGTTCTTGGTTTTCAGGCTCGGTGCCTCGGTCCATGGCGTGTCGGGCCAGCGATGCTTGGGATAGCGGCCCTTCATGTCGCGCTGCACATCGCGCCACGATCCGCGCCAGAAGCCGGGCAGGTCGCGCGTGGTCTGGAGCGGCTTGCCGCCGGGATCGGAGAGCTTGAGCAACAGTGGCTGCGAGGGTCGGCCAAAGCCGGGGTGTCTGTCGAGCCCGAACAGGGCCTGCACCCGCAGTTCGACCGAAGGCCCGCCGGGATCGGCGTAATCGATCGCATGGCTGGTGCCCGCAGGACTGGTAAATTGCGCTGGGGCGAGTGCGTCGAGTTGCTGGCGCCCCACGTAGTCCAGCCGGGCAAGCAGGGCATCGTGAAGCTTCTGCGGACTCAGATCGTCGAGCCGCCGGGTGAGCAGCAGGCCGAGCCATTCGCCCAAGCTCTCGATCAGGGCTTCCTCGCCAAGCGCAGCAATACTGGCGAACCGCGCACGGGTAAGCAGTGCTTTGTTGGCCGGCGACAGTGGCAAGAGCTCCAACCCCTGATCAGCAACCTGCCTGAGGATGAACGCGCGCACCGCGCTCTCGTCAGGCTGCGGGTCGGACCCGCGTGACAGGGTGATGGCTCCGAGCCGGGTTTCGAGCAGCGCCTCAACCCGGCGCTCGTCTGTCACCCAGCGAAGTGTGCTGCGGCGCTCCATCCGGTGGCCGAGCCACTTGGTGACTTCGGCCTCATCCAGCGCAATGGCGCCGGTGATCCGCGCGCCCTTGGCCTCGCCCTGCGCCTCACCAACCGCGAGCCATTCCGCGCGGGCAAGCGATGACAAAGGATCGAGCCGCAGGCCCCGCCCGCCTGCGGTCAGCCATTCCTCACCGCTGGGTGTGCGGCGGCGGGCGATGTTGTCGGGATAGGCTTCTGCGAGCAGCACGCCGAGTGGCGGCACGGGGGAAGCAGTTTTCCCGCCAACCAGTCTTGCCCACCGTCCGGCCAATTTGCGCGACGCATCAGCCCGGCCGGAACGGTCACGGTTCCACCGTTCGAGCCGCGCCGCAAGGTCCTCACCCCGCCCGCCAAGTCCGCGTTCCTGCAGCAGCAGCGCCAATTTTGCTGCAGTAGAAACCGCGCCATGCTGCGCAGCATAGATCAGCATGTGCGCTAGTGGCGGCGCCATCGGCAATGCCGCCATGCTGCGCCCGTGCACAGTGATCCCGCCTTGCTCATCGAGCGCGCCAAGCATCTGTAATGACTGCGTTGCTGCAGCCAATGCTGCGCCCGGTGGCGGGTCGATCCAGGCCAGTCCGGCAGGATTTGCTGCACCCCATTGCGCCAGGCTGAGCAGCAGCGGAGCGAGGTCCGAAGTGAGCATCTCGGGTGGATCGAATGCTGCACGCCCGGGGTGCGCGGCTTCCTCCCACATGCGGTAAGCCACTCCTGGACCTTGCCGCGCTGCACGCCCCGCGCGCTGCGCCGCGGCGGCTTGTGAAGCGCGGTGCGTGACCAGCCGCGTGACGCCGGCGGCCTTGTCGAACTCAGCCCGCCGCGA
The DNA here is from genome assembly GCA_046063275.1 of Novosphingobium sp. Classification (GTDB taxonomy): domain Bacteria; phylum Pseudomonadota; class Alphaproteobacteria; order Sphingomonadales; family Sphingomonadaceae; genus Novosphingobium. Next base: position 4,860 of record JBJTLY010000268.1, read on the forward strand.
GAGCCCGGCATCGACCACAACGGAAACCCCATCGAGCGTGAGTGAAGTCTCGGCAATTGCAGTTGCCAGAACGATGCGTCGACGCTCCTCGGGATCGCGCTTGATCGCCGCGCGCTGGCTCGCCGGTTCGATCTGCCCGTGGAGCGGCAGGACCAGCGCTTGCGGGAGTTTCTCGGCCAACCGCTCGCGGGTGCGTTCGATCTCACCCACGCCAGGGAGAAAGGCCAGAACGTCGCCCTGCTCCTCGCGCCAAGCCGTCAGAATGGCTGAGGTTACTGCGTCCTCAATCCGCAGTTCGGGCCGCGATCCCAGCCAGCGGATCATCAGCGGGTGGGACTTGCCTTCGCTTTCGATAACCGGAGCATCGCCGAGCAGTGCGGCAAAGCGCGCGCCGTCGATCGTTGCCGACATCACCACCAGACGCAGGTCCTCGCGCAGCACCTGCGCGCTCTCAATCGCCAATGCGAGACCAAGGTCGCTGTCGAGGTGGCGTTCGTGTGCCTCGTCGAACAGCACCGCCGAAACCCCGACCAGTTCAGGGTCCTTGAGAATTGTCGAAACGAAGATCGCCTCGGTCATCACCAAGACGCGGGTCCTCGCGCTGCGCTTGCTGTCGAGCCGGGTCAGGTATCCGATGGTTTCGCCCGCAGCTTCACCCAGCAGCTCCGCCATCCGTTCCGCTGCAGCGCGCGCCGCCACGCGGCGGGGAGACAAGACGATCACAGTCCCGGTGCACCAGGGCTCGCCAAGCAAAGCCGGGGCAACTGCCGTCGTCTTACCCGCACCCGGCGGCGCGATGAGCACGGCTGAGGTGCGCAACCGCAACGCAGCAAGCAGATTTGGCAGTACGGCATGGATGGGCAGCGCGCTCATGCGCCAGCCCTACCCCATCGGGTACATGATTTCCTTCGAAACCTTGTCGATCGCCTTCATCGTCTCATCGCTGAGCACGAGATCGATCGCGGCGAAGATTTCATCGACCTGATCCTCCCGCGACGCGCCGACGATAGTCGAGGCGACGAAGTCGTGCTGCTTCGACCAAGCCACCGCCAAAGTCACCGGGCTCATTCCTGCTTCCTTGGCGATCTCAGCAAAGCGCGCGGTTGAGGCGAGCGACTTCTCGTTGACGAAGCGCCGGCCCATCGCGGCCTGGCGGCCTTCCATCCCGAGATAGCGGGTGAAGCGCGCGCCTTCGGGCCGGGCGCCGTCGTTGTACTTGCCCGACAGCACCCCACCGCCGATCGGTGAGTAGGGGATCAAGCTGACCCCTTCCTGGCGGCAGACCTGCGCCAGTTCGTCTTCGAAGCGGCGATTGTTGAGGCTGAAATTGTTCTGAATCGTGTGATAGCGCGCGCCGCCCACCGCTTCGGAGGCGGCGATGCTCTTCATCAAGCCCCAGCTGGTTTCGTTCGAACAGCCGAGCACCCGGACTTTGCCTTCGCGGACCAGATCGTCGAGCACTTCCATCGTCTCCTCATAAGGGAGATCGTGGTCGGGCCAATGCGTCTGGTACAGATCGATGTAGTCAGTGCCGAGCTTGGTCAGACTGGCTTCGACCGCGGTGATGATGTTGCGCCGGTCGAGCGAAGTCATCCCGCTGCGCAGCGGCGAGCGGAACCACACGTGGCTGGGTCCGGAAACCTTGGTCGCCAGAATGATCGCCTCACGCGGCTTGGTCTTGAGCCACTTGCCGACGATCTCCTCGGTGCGGCCGACCCATTTGGCATCGGGCGGCACCGGATAACCCTCGGCGGTGTCGTAGAAGTCGATTCCAGCATCGAAGCTTCGATCGAGGATGCGCAGCGCCTCGGCCTCGTCGGTCTGGCTGCCGAAGGTCATCGTCCCCATGCAGATATCGGAAACGACAATCGAACTCTTGCCCAGACGGCGACGTTGCATGCGGTATCTCCCGGCCCAATAGGGTTGCTGTGTGCAACCGACTTGCCGGGTAGTCGCCGCCGGGTCAAGCGCGCGGGACGATGCCGAGCCAATCGACACCGCCCCTGCGCATGGTGTCAGACTGCGACGAGATCGCGCAGACGGGTGCTGACCGATTCGCGGCTGCGACGACGCTGGGCGCGGTCTTCCTGCGACCAGGCCACCCGCAGGCCGGAAACCCCGGCACGGTCCATCGCGCGCTGCCACGAGTAGAATTCCTCGAGGCTGAGGCGGTAGCGCTTCATGACCTCTTCGATGGTCATCAGCCCGGTCTGCACGGCGGCGACAACCTGGGCCTTACGGCTGGCGACCCAGCGGGTCGTATCAGCCGGCGGCAGGCTCTCGCGCGTCAGCACTTCGCGGCTCGGCCCGATGATCCGGGCGGGGCGGGAGTTGTGGTATTCCATCAT
>JBJTLY010000269.1:0-26523 GCA_046063275.1 Novosphingobium sp.
TGCTGACCATCGAATTCATCCAGCGCGGCATGGTGGCCTGAGGAACATATGACCAAGCACAGCAAAATTCCTCTGCCCGAAGGCGACGCGGATCAGACGCCCAAGAGGGCTGCGACGCTGATCGAGCGCGTGGTGCGCAATTACGACCTCGTCCAGCTGACTTCGGCGCCGATCCCCGAGAACCTGGTTCCGCCGCCGAGCACGCGCCGCCGCTATCGCCGCGCCGACGAGGTGGTTGAAGAGGCCGTGGTGGCTCCGGTCGCGGAAGCGCCGGCTGCCGCTGTGGCGGAATCAGCACCACAAACTGCGCCAGAGGTTGTGGTGGGCGAGGTTCTCGAACCCGCTCCCGCCAAGCCTTCCAAGGCCGTGGCCAAGCGCCCCGATCCGGTGGTGTTCAAGGGTGAACGCCACACCGTCAATCGCCAGCATCTGCGCGATCAGGGTCTGATCGTTCCGGAAAGCACCGTCACCGCGGTGCTCGAGGAATTCCGCATCGTGAAGCGGCAGTTGCTGCTCAACGCCGACCAGCTTGCCCAGCAAGGCATGGGTCCGGCGGCGCAGCGGGTGCTGATCTGCTCACCGCATCCGGGTGAGGGCAAGAGCTTCACCTCGGTCAATCTCGCGCTGGCGATCGCGGCCGAGAAGGAATGCGAAGTGCTGCTGGTCGATGCCGACTTTGCCAAGCCTTCGGTTCTCTCGATGCTCGGCTTGCCGGGTGGCCCAGGGCTGATGGATGCTCTGGCCAATCCCGAGATCGATGCGGCGGACTGCGTCGTCGGTACCGATATCCCGGGGCTATGGGTCCTGCCGGCAGGCAGCGCGACCACCTCCGATACCGAGTACCTGACCAGCTCGCGCACCCGCACCGTGCTTGATCGCTTGATCGAAGGCGCGCCGCAGCGATTTGTAATCTTCGATTCACCGCCGGCGCTTGCCGCATCCCCCGCCGCCGCACTGGCCAAATATGTCGGCCAAGCCGTGGTCGTCGCGCGCTGCGACAAGACTGCGCAAAGCAGCCTTGAAGACGCCGTCAGGCTGCTCTCGGCCTGCCCGAACATCCAACTCATTCTGAATGCCGTCCACTTCAGCCCGAGCGGTCGCCGCTTCGGCTCTTACTACGGATACGGAGGCTGATCATGAAGCCGCATTTCCTTACCTCGATGACTGCTGCCGCGCTAATCGCGCTCGGCATGCCCTGGGCCGCACAGGCGCAGACCATGTCCTATGGCGATCTTGGCGGATCGGGCCCGGGCAAGGCGTCTGACTCCGGCTCGGATGACACCGATCAGGCCGCCGACGATAGCGATGGTGGGACCGTGCTACCCGGTATATCGAGCCACACCGGGCGCGTCCGCGTGACCCCGTATATCGAGGCGCAGCAGGTAGTTACCGCCGAACTCTCACCCGGCAACGAAACCCTGACCTATTCGACTGTTGCGGCCGGCGTTGAAGCCAATCTCAATGGCCGCAACGCCCAGGCCGGGGTAGCGGTGCGTTACGAGCGCCGGTTCGGCTACGGCAGCAACAAGATCAGCGACAGCGACGTGGTGAGCGGCGTTGCCCGCGCCAGCGCCGGCCTGATCCCGCGCACCCTGTTCATCGAGGGCGGGGCGATGGCGGCGCGGATGAGCGTTGAGAACAACGGCGCAACCACGCCGGGGCTCGAATTCGGGAACAGCTCGGCGCAGGTTTACGGCGCCTATATCGGCCCTTCGCTCAAGGCGCAGATGGGCGACATCGATATCGAGGGGCATTACCGCTTCGGTTACACCCGCGTCACCACGCCGAACGTGCTACCGGTCGGCCCGGGCCAGACCCCGATCGATCTCTTTGACGAAGGCACCGTGCACAACGCCGTGCTGCACTTCGGCACCAAGGCCGGCACCGTGCTCCCGATCGGATTGGGCGTGGGCGGCGGCTGGAACCACGAAGATGTATCCAATCTCGATCAGCGTATCAATGACAAGCACGTCCGCGCCGATGCACTGCTGCCGCTCGGCAGCGATCTCGCGCTGGTCGGCGGGGTCGGCTACGAAAAGGTTCAGGTGTCGCAGCGCGATGCGGTGATCGATACCTTGACCGGACTGCCGGTGCTGGCCGCCAACGGCCGCTACGTCACCGACAAGAGCCAGCCGCGCCAGATCTCTTACGAAGCCGAAGGGCTGATCTGGGATGCCGGCGTGATGTGGCGGCCAAGCCGCCGCACAGCGCTCGAAGCACATGTCGGCCGCCGCTATGGTTCGACCACCTATTTCGGCAACTTCGCCTATGCGCCCAATTCGCGCACTACGCTCAATGTCTCGGTCTATGACGGGATTTCGGGCTTTGGCGGGCGCCTCAACCAGGCGCTGGCCGATCTGCCGACCCAGTTCGACGGGTTGCGCAATCCGCTTACCGGCGGGCTCAGCACCTGCGTCGCGGGAACCACCACCGCGCAGGGTAACAGCGGCGGCGGGTGCCTTAACGGCGCGCTCGGTTCGGTCCGTTCGGCCACCTTCCGCGGCCGCGGGGTGATGGCCAGCCTGGGGATCCAGGGCAACAACCTGCAGTACGGCGTGGGCGCAGGCTATGATCGCCACACCTTCATCGCCGCGCCGGGCACCGTGCTCGCACTGGCCAACGGGGTGATTGACGAGAACTACTGGGTTGCCGCCTATCTCAACGGGCGGATCGATCGGAACTCCAGCTTCGGCACCAATGTGTGGGCAAACTGGTACCAAAGCGGAGACGCTCTTGCTGGCGACAGCAGCTCGATCGGCGCAACCGCTGCCTATTACCGCACGCTCACCGGCAACCTTACCGCAACCGCCGCAGTGGGCATCAACGGCGTCAACCGCGATGCGCTCCAGGACATCTGGACTGCAAGCGGTCTGGTCGGCCTGCGATACTCGTTCTGAGCCTGGAAAGGGATACTACGATGTTCAACGACTTCTACGGGCTGACCGGGCGCCCCTTCCAGCTCACGCCCGATCCAACCTTCTATTTTGAGAGCCTGACGCACCGCAAGGCGCTGTCGTACCTCTCGTACGGCCTGGCCCAGGGCGAAGGTTTCGTGGTGATCACCGGCGAAGTCGGCGCAGGTAAGTCGACGCTGGTCGCGCACCTGATGGCGACGATCGACCCGGCGCGGCTGACCGCGGCGCAGATCGTCACCAGCAAGCTCGATGGTGAGGAACTGGTTCACGTGGTCGCGCAGGCGTTCGGCCTGATCGTCGACGGGCATGACAAGGCCAGCGCGCTTGGCGCGATCGAGGCTTTCCTGCACGACGAAGCCCGCGCAGGTCGGCGCTGCCTCTTGGTGGTAGACGAAAGCCAGAATCTCGAACTCGAAGCGCTCGAAGAACTGCGCATGCTGTCGAACTTCCAGCTTGGTGCGCATCCGTTGATCCAGACGCTGCTGCTCGGCCAGCCCGAGTTCCGCGATACGATCCAGGAGCACCCGCAGCTCGAACAGCTGCGCCAGCGCGTGATCGCGGCGCATCACCTTGAGGCGATGGAACTCGCTGAAGTCCAGCCGTACATCGAACACCGCCTGAAGTGCGTGGGCTGGAGCGGCAATCCCAAGTTCGACCAGCGCGTGTTCACCGAACTGTTCGAAGCATCGGGCGGCGTGCCACGCCGGATCAACCAGATCTGCAACCGGCTGATGATGCTTGGTGCGGTTGACCAGCGTAGCCGGATCGACGGGGCGATGCTCAGCCAAGTGCTCGAAGAGCTCGAACTGGATGGGACGATGCCGCTGAGCCGCCCCGCAGCGCAGGTTGAACCAATCGCAGACCCGGTTTCTGTGCCCGTTGCGGCCCCGCTGCCGGTTGATGCAGTCGCGCTGACCCAGCTTCAGGCGATGCTGGCCGAGCGCGACGCGCAGATTGCAGAATTGCAGCAGGCAGTGATCGAACTGGCCAATACGCAGGAAGCGGCACCTGCCGCTGCCGCCGATCCGGCGCACGGCGCAGCGCTGTCGGCGATCGAGGCCAAGCTCACGGGCTTCGAGGCCAAGATGCTCGAGCAGGAACGCACCATTCGCCACACGCTGACCATGCTGATCGAGTGGATCGAGGCCGACGACGCCAGCCGCGCTGCGGCCTGAACTAACGGAAGGCGCCGGGCATATGACTGACCGGGTGGTCAATGGTCTGTCAGTTGACGTCGAGGACTGGTTCCAGGTCGGCGCCTTCGAAGGCGTGATCGATCGCAGCCACTGGGACGGGTTGTCGGACCGGGTTGAGCGCAACTGCGCTGCGATCCTCGACATGTTCGCCAAGGCCGAGGTCAAGGCAACCTTCTTCACGCTGGGCTGGGTGGCGCAACGTCACGGGCCGCTGATGCGCCAGATCGTCGATGCTGGGCACGAAGTGGCGAGCCACGGGTGGGACCACGAACGCGTGTTCCGGCTCGACAGCAAATTGTTTGCCGCCGATCTTGAGCGCGCCCGCAAGACCATTGAAGACGCCGCCGGCGTCGAGATTACCGGGTATCGCGCACCAAGCTTTTCGATCGATAGCCGCACCCCGTGGGCCTACATGGTGCTGGCCGAACAGGGCTTCACCTACAGCTCAAGCGTCGCCCCGATCGCTCACGATCACTATGGCTGGCGCGAGGCACCGCGCTTTGCGTTCAAGCCGCTGCCGTGGAGCGACCTGGTCGAAATTCCGGTAACCACCGCGCACTTCGCCGGACGGCGGCTTGCCGCAGGCGGGGGCGGGTTTTTCCGCGTCCTGCCGTACGGCTTCTCGCGCTGGGCGATCCGCCAGGTCAACACCCGCGACCAGCGGCCGGCGGTGTTCTATTTCCACCCGTGGGAAATCGATCCCGAACAGCCTCGAGTGAGCGGGGCCGCGCTGCGCTCGCGCTTGCGGCACTACACCAACCTCGGCGTTATGGCCGAGAAGCTCGAGCAATTGGTGCGCGAGTTCGAGTGGGGCCGGATGGACGTGCTGGCGCACCGCGAAATGGCGCGCGCGGTGGATCTGGCGGCATGAACGCGCCGTTCAGGCCCGCAGCGCCGTGCGTGAGCGTGGCGGACTTGGCCGACCCGGGTGAATGCGCGCGGATCGAGCGATTCGTTGCGGAGCACCCTGAGGGCACGCCATTTCACCGTCCGGCCTGGCTGCTCGCCAGCGCCCAAGGAACTGGCAACCGCGCCCACGCGCTTCTTGCCGAGCGCGGCGGGGAGATTGCCGCCTATCTGCCGCTCACGGAAATTCATTCGCCGATCTTCGGCCGCATGCTGGCTTCGAGCGGATTTGCCGTGGGGGGCGGTCTGCTCACCGGTGAAGGCATGCCCGCAGCGCCGATGTTACGTGCGGCTGAGGAACTGGCGCAGCGTCTAAATTGCCCGACCATCGAACTGCGCGGCGGCGTTTTGCCGCAACGGCGCCAAGGTTGGTCGATCAAATGCGATTCGCATTGCGGGTTCGTCCTGCCACTGGCCGCTGATGACGAAGCGCAATTGACCGCGATCCCACGCAAGCAGCGGGCGGAGGTCCGCAAGGGCCTCACAGGTGACCTGACCGTGACCGTCGGTGCCTCGGCCAAGGATCGCCGCGCGCATTACGCTGTCTATGCTGAAAGTGTGCGCAACCTAGGTACGCCGGTGTTTCCCGCCAGCCTGTTCAGCAAGGTGCTCGATGCCTTTGGCGAAGATGCTGACATCCTGACCGTGTGGCATGGCGAAACACCCGTCGCGAGCGTGCTGTCGTTGTACCACGGCGGCGCGGTGATGCCCTATTGGGGCGGCGGCACCTTTGCCGCGCGCAAGTTGCGCGCCAATGACCGGATGTACTATGAACTGATGCTCCACGCCCGGCGGCGCGGCTGTACCAGTTTCGATTTCGGCCGATCAAAGACCAATAGCGGCCCCTATGATTTCAAGCGCAACTGGGGGTTCGAACCCGAGCCGCTGTCTTACGCGCATTGGACCGCGACCGGCGCCGCTACACGCGATGCGGACCCGACCAGCGACAAGCATTCCGCGCGGATCGAGTTGTGGAAGCGCTTGCCGCTTCCGGTCGCGAACCTGATCGGGCCTTTCATTGCGCGGGGTCTGGGATGAGCGGCGAGATCCTGTTCCTGTCGCATCGCATCCCGTTTCCGCCCGATCGCGGCGACAAGATCCGCTCGCATCACATCTTGCGCCATCTCGCTGATCTGGCACCGGTCCATGTCGCGACTTTCGCCGACGACGCTGCCGATATGGCACACGAAGGCGAACTGGCCGCGCTTGCCACAAGCCACTGCCTGATCGAGCGCCGCAAGCCACTGTCGCGCGCCGGGATCGAGGCTCTGGCCAGCGGAAAGCCAGTCAGCTTGACTGCTTTCCACGATCCGGCACTCGCCGACTACGTTCGCCGCGTCCTCGCTGAACGGCCGATCGGAACGATCTACGCCTTCTCCGGGCAAATGGGGCAGTACATTCCGGCAGGTTTCAAGGGCCGGGTCCTGTTCGATTTCGTCGATGTCGATTCGGCCAAGTTCGAAGCTTACGCAGAGGCGGGCAGGGGGCTGCGATCGTGGATCGACGCGCGCGAGGGCCGGCTGCTCGCAGCCGAGGAAGCCCGTTTGGCGCGGAGGTCCGACGTCAGCTTGTTCGTATCGAACGAGGAGGCGGCGCTGTTTCGCGCCCGTCTGCTTCCGCAGGACCGGATCGAATGCGATGTCCGTGCGCTGCGCAACGGGATTGATGCCGCGCTATTCGATCCCGCTGGCAGCGAGCCTGCACCGGCGATGCTCGCTGCGTCATCGCCCCGGCTGATTTTCACCGGGCAAATGGATTATGCGCCTAATGTCGCGGCCGCGCGCCGGGTGATCGAGCGCTTGTTGCCGTTGATCCGGATGGCATGCCCAGAAGCCAGCTTCCACGTCGTCGGGCGCAATCCTCCCGAGGCGATCAAGGCATTTCACGGCAAGGATAATGTCTTCATCAACGGCGCCGTCGATGACATGCGCTGCTATCTTGCCGCCGCCGACCTCGCACTGGTCCCCTTGGAGCTCGCGCGCGGGGTTCAGAACAAGGTGCTCGAAGCGATGGCGATGGAGCTGCCAGTGGTTCTTACGCCCGAAGCGGCGACCGGGATCGGGGGAACCGACGGCAAGCACTATGCCGTGGCGGAGAGCGATGAAGCACTGGCAAAGTGCGTGATCGATCTGATCGGGGACTGGCCGCGGCGTAAATCGATCGCTTCGGCAGCACGGCGCTTCGTGATCGATAGCCTGAGCTGGCCGGCAACCCTGGCCCCGCTCGCCGAAATGCTGGGCCTTGCCGAAGCGGCCGCGCGCGATGCCGCCTGATTTTCTGGTGGCGGTTCCCCGCTTAGCGCTACTTTCCACGCCCTGGCGCCGCGCGCTGGCGGTGCTGGGCGCAGGCTGGCTCGGCCTGATCGCGGCTTTTGCCAGCGACTGGCTGGCGATGTTCGACCAGTGGTGGAACAGTTCGACTTACAATCATATCCTGCTGATCCCGGCGATTATCGTCTGGCTGGTCTGGCAGCGCCGCGATGTCTTGGCAGTGCTGGAGCCGCGCGCGTGGAGCGGCGGTCTGCTGGCGTTGGCTGGAGCAATCTTTGTCTGGGTACTCGGTGCCTTTTCTGGCTTCGACCTGCTAAGGCAGGCCGGAGCGGTCGCGATGCTGCCGGCAAGCGCCGCGCTGATTCTCGGCCCTCGCGTCTTCGCAGCCTTGCTGTTTCCATTTGCCTACATGGCCTTCCTTGTGCCGTTCGGCGACGAACTGGTCCCGCCATTGCAGACGATCACCGCCAAGATGACCGTTGCGCTGGTCCACGCCAGCCAGATCAAGGCGAGCATCAACGGTGTCTTCATCGATACCCCCGCCGGGCTGTTCGAGGTTGCCGAGGCTTGTTCCGGCGTCAAATTCCTGATCGCGATGATCGCATTGGGGGTGCTGGTCGGCAACGTCTGCTTTGCCAGCTGGCGGCGACGTTTTGCCTTCTTTGCGCTGTGCCTTGTCGTTCCGATCCTCGCCAATGGCGTGCGCGCCTGGGGCACGATCTATGCTGCGCAATATGTCGGGGTGGAGCGCGCGGGCGGGATCGATCACCTGATCTATGGCTGGGTGTTTTTCGCGCTGGTGATCGCAGCAGTGCTCGGCATTTCGTGGCGCTTCTTCGATCGCGGCATCGATGATCCGTTCGTTGACCTGCCGCGATTGCAAGCCTCGACGGTTGTGGCCCGCGCCGAGAGGTTCGGCATCAGTTTGCCACTGGCTCTGCTCGGCACGGCGGTTCTGACGTTGGGCGGAATTGCCTGGGCCAATGCCGCCGACCGGCTCGCCGCGCCAATGCCGCGTCAGCTGTTCCTGCCCGAAGTGCCTGGCTGGACGCAGGTTTCATATGCGCCGCAAGCGCCCTGGCAACCACGCGCACAAGGTGCCGATCACCGCTTGCTTGGCCGCTACCGCGACGGCTCCGGCAATGAGGTCGACGTGTTCTTTGCGCTCTATGCGAGCCAGGGTGAGGGGCACGAGGCCGGAGGTTTCGGGCAGGGCGCGCTGATTCCGGACAGCGGATGGGCGTGGACCAGTCCCGGCCCCTCGATGCTCGCAGCGCGTTCGGATCGGCTGACCTTTGCTGGCAAACAAGAGCGCATTGCCTTCACCTGGTACCGCTCAGGCGCGATGCTGACAGGGAGCAATGCGCGACTGAAGATCGCCAACATCGCCGACCGTCTGGCGCTGCGGCCCCGGGCGACCGTGCAACTGATCCTCTCTGCCGAGCAACGCCCGGAGCGCGATGCGACAGCCGAGGTGACGAGCTTCATCGCTGCGATCGGCGACCCCGGTCAATGGATGGACCGCATTGCCCAAGCCCGCTAAGCGCGCCCTATGTGCGGGATAACCGGGATATATCACCTCGAGACGCCGAAGCCGGTCGATCCCGCGCGGATCGAGCGGATGTGCGCCGCGATGGCGCATCGCGGTCCTGACGGGCAGGGGGTGTGGACCGCGCCGGGGGTGGGCCTCGGCCACCTGCGGCTGTCGATCATCGACCTAGCCGGTTCGCCCCAGCCGATGGCCTCGGCCGACGGCCGCGCGACGCTCGTCTTTAACGGCGAGATCTACAATTACCGCGAACTGCGCGAGGAATTGCGCGGCAGCGGCGCGCAATTCCACACCGATGGCGATAGCGAGGTGATCCTGGCCGCCTGGCAGAAGTGGGGTCCGGAGTGTGTCACCCGCCTCCACGGCATGTTCGCTTTTGCGATCTATGATCTGGGCGAACGGACGCTGTTCCTGGCGCGTGATCGCCTTGGGGTGAAGCCGCTGTTCTATGCGCGGCTCAGCGACGGCAGTGTGGCCTTTGCCTCCGAGCTCAAGGGTCTGCTCGCCAATCCATTGCTCCGCCGCGAGATCGATCCGTTGGCGGTTGAGGACTACATGACCTGGGGTTATGTCCCCGATCACCGTTCGATCTTGGCCGGGGTGCATAAGCTACCCGCCGGGCACACGCTGCTGCTGCGCCACGGTGCGCCGCTGCCCGAACCGCGGCAATACTGGGACGTCTCGTTCGCGGAACGCCGCAAGGGCAGGGCGAGCGACCTTGAGGCCGAACTGCTTCACCTGATGCGCCAGGCGGTCACTTCGCGGATGGTGGCTGACGTACCGCTTGGGGCGTTTCTGTCGGGCGGCGTGGATAGTTCGGCGGTTGTCGCGCTGATGGCCGAGGCGAGCAATTCGCCGGTCAAGACCTGCACAATCGGGTTCGACGTCGCCGCGCTGGACGAGACGGCCTATGCCCAGACCGTCGCCACCCGGTTTGGCACCGAACACCACGCCCGGCAGGTGTCACCGGATGATTTCGAACACGTCGATACGCTCGCCGCGATGTTCGACGAGCCGTTTGCCGATGCCTCTGCGCTGCCAACCTGGCGGGTCTGCCAGCTGGCTCGCGAAACCGTTACCGTGGCGCTGTCGGGCGACGGTGCGGATGAAGCCTTTGCTGGATACCGCCGTCACAAGTTCCAACACGGCGAAGACAGGGTGCGCTCGCTTGTGCCTGAGGCATTACGCGCGCCAATGCTCGGCGGTTTGGGCGCGATCTACCCGAAGGCCGACTGGGCCCCACGTCCGCTGCGCGCCAAGACCACCTTGCTAAGCCTCGCCGGCACCAGCGAGGCGGGTTACGCGCGGGCGGTCTCGATCCTGCCGCCGGAATTGCGCCAGGGGCTCTATTCACCTGAATTCCTGAAGCTGCGTGGCGATTACCGCGCGGAGCAACCATTCGAGGCGATGATGCACAGCGCCCAGGCCCGCTCCGGCCTCGACCGCGCCCAGTATGCCGACCTCAAGTTCTGGCTCCCCGGCGATATCCTGACCAAGGTCGACCGCACCAGCATGGCGGTCAGCCTCGAAGCGCGTGAGCCGTTGCTTGACCACCGTTTGATCGAATTTGCCGCTGCCTTGCCCGAAGGCCTGCGCACCCGCCGCGGTGAGGGCAAGTGGCTGCTCAAGAAGACGATGGAGCGCTATCTCCCGCAAGAGGTGCTCTACCGGCCCAAGCAAGGTTTTGTCCTGCCGATCGCGAACTGGTTCCGCGGACCATTGGCGTCGAGCGCCCGGGCGATCGGATCAAGCGCGGCGCTGGCGCGGACCGGGTGGTTCGATGCCAAGGCGCTGGGAAAGGTCGCCGACGATCATATCGCCGGGCGCGCTGATCATGGGCGGCTATTGTGGCAGCTGCTGATGCTAGATCGATCCCTGGTCATCCTGGCCGCCTGAGCGGCAGACCTATCAAGCTACAAACGAAAAAGGCCCCAGCTTGCGCCGGGGCCCTCTGAAACTCGTCTGGAGCGATTAGCGTTCGCCGAGCGAATGCATCAAACCTTGCCAAATGGACCACATAGTCGCCTCCTGTCTGCGCCGGACTCGAATGGAGTTCGATCACACATAATTTAGCGAAAAAGTAACCAAATGCAATAGCTTGAAATTAACCATTTCGGCGAAGCGCGCATTAACCTAAACGATTTTGATTCAGATAGTTAGTGGAGAGAGGCAACGTTTCACGCGCCTTTGGTCCTACGCCAAGGCTATGCCTTTTGGGAAGATTGCCCGCTTTATCAGCGAGCTATCGAGTCCTGATTCGGTTGGAGTCCCCACTACAATAAGTAGGGGTTGCAGTGCCGTCTCACGCGGCCTGAATGGTCACTTCCCGTGCCAATAGATCGCGCAGCGCATCGAGTTGCATTGGCTTTGCCAAGTAATAACCCTGGACAATATCGCAGCCGATCGCGCGCAGCAGTGAAAGCGTTTCGGGATCTTCGATACCTTCGGCAATCACACGCCTGCCAAGTCCATGAGCGAGAACGATAGTCGATTCGACGAGCATCATGTCGCTACTGTTATCGACGAGCCCGACGACAAACCGTCGATCGATCTTGATTTCCTGACAAGGAACCGAACGCAGATATTCCAAGGTGGCATTGCCCGTGCCGTAGTCGTCGATCGACAGATCGATCCCCAAGGCGGCAATTCCAGCCAGGTTCTTTTTCACCAGTTCGTGCTCTTTGAACGGAGCGGATTCGGTTACTTCAAGCGTTAGATTGGACGCCGCGAAGCCGGTTCGCGCCAGCACCTGTGAGATTTTGAAAGGCAGATGCTCTTGCTGCAACAGGTTGGCCGAGAGGTTGACGCTAAGCCGAAAACGAGGATTTTCGGCAACTAGCGCGCGGACGGAGCGAGTAGCCTGCTCAAGGATATGGAAAGTGAGCTTGCTTATGCGGTTATGTGCTTCGGCTGGCAGAATGAAGGCCTCGGGCGAAATCGCGCCGCGCGTCGGGTGCTGCCAGCGCACCAGCGCTTCGGCGCCAGAGATAAGGTTGTCGCGCAGGTTAAACTGGGGCTGATAGGCAATCCAGATGTCGCCATTGTCGATTGCCGCATCCAGCTCGCTCATTAATGAGAGCTCCCAGGCGCTGTCCTCGTCGTTGTTGCTGGTGTTGAACATGACCAGTTCATGGTTGCCCGCAGCAATATCGGCTGCGAGTAGAGCGCGACCGATCCGGTTCGCAACCGTCCGAGAGAAATCCATGTCTATACCGAAGGCCATCTGGATATCGAGCGTGCGTTCGCGGATGACAAAATGGCTTTCTATCAGCCTCGCGAGACCTTCGACATGCCCCCGAAGCTCAACTTCAGAAAGCTCAGGAGCCAGCCAATAGAGCACATCTTCGGCTTGGTAATAGGTGTTTACCTGACCCGGAAGATCGAGCCTGCGAGCGATTTCCGACATCAGCTCGTCCTCAACCGACTCGGCAAAGCTGGCCCGGATTGCAGCGTAGTTGCGGATTCGCATCGCAATGACTGGACGCCTCCCTGCCAGTGGTTCCTCGCGAAGCGCGGAAAGATTGGGCATCAGCGTACCTGCATTGCGTCGACTGGCCTCGAGTACGTCACGATGCGAGGTTGCACGCACCGCCACGATACCAAAGAGCAGGTAAGCTGGCAGGAAGTCCGCCGTGACAAGCAAGGAGTCGAGTAGGAACGGAACGGACAGTCCTGCAATTGTGGCAGCAAAAAGCACGAGCCCAGCCTGCTTCCGTGAACGCGCGCGGAGGAAAAGCGCTGAAAGGCCGGCGGCGAAGCCCAATGCGGGCCAGCCGCCAATATCGCGTGGGTGACCGTGACGCAGTGTTTGCGCGGCGACTGCATGGGCAAACACGCCAGGAAACCAACCCTGTCCAACCACCTGAATCCAGTCGCTGGATGTCAGTGTTGTTTTGCCAATGATGATATCTTTTCCAGCTACAGCGGCGTTTGAAAATTTGCCGTCGCGCGCGTTAATGTAACTGAGAGTTGGGATGGTGCTTGTTTGGATCGACCAGTCTGGTCTGAATTTCTCGTCTATGTTGCCATGGACGCCAGCAATGTCGGGGCCGATCCCTGGAACTTGCTTTCCATGAATATCGGCAGAATAAAACACTTCGACCGAAAGATAGAATGGCGTAATAATCGAAGAAAGCGAGCGAAGTTCTGCAGAATCTGCAATCGGTTTCGTCGGTGTGATAAGTTCCAAGGCGCCAGTGTTCGGATTTTCAGATAGGATCGTACCCAGAAACACTTGTCCACGATGCTTAGCGAGAGTCGCGGCGAACATATTATCGCCGGTCTGGTCAACCGGGTCGGCAAAGGCTCTATCGAAATAAACCCTATTTGCCCCTGCCTTTAGAAGATTGCTTACGACTTTAGCGTCATTCTCGCGAGAATAATTGACCGATCCAAGTTGGCGGATCGTGCCATCATCGATGGTCACCACCACGACTTTGCCGTCGGCCGGCTGGGCCCGCAAATGGCTCCGTCCACCGCGATAGATGTCTTCGAGCGGCAAGAACAATTGTAAGCCGGTTGCAATCCCGCAAATGATCAGCGCCCAGACAAAAATCCGCAGGCGCGTCGGGCGCTTTTTTTGCTTCGATTTGCGCTTGAAAGGCCACATCAGCAGCTGCCCCCGAGGCTTGCAGTCACAGGGAAAATGGCATGCAAAATCAGCCCGTTCCGCGCGTCACGCAGATCAGGCTGATTGGGGCAGCGGGGCATGGTCCCGTTGGTCATGTCGCCGGACTAGGCGAAATATGGTAATTTTTCGTTAGCCCTAATCCGGCTCATGCACCCGACTGGCCTTAGCGGCTATCCACCAGGATAAGTTCGGTATCATTGAGCGCGGTAACCGCGAGGCTGGCTTCACCGGTAATAGCAACCCCATCGCGCGGAGCAGCGCGGTGGCCGTTGGCTTCAATCTCTCCGCCGACCGCGACCAGGTACTGATGACGCTCGGGATCCAGCGGCAGACTGATCGTTTCCCCCGCCTTGAGAGTCGCTGCAAGAACCTTGGCATTGGACCGGATCAGCAAAGCATCGTCAGCCTCGGGCGCGTCACTGGCAACGACATTCCAGCGACCGGCTCGCTCCCCGCGCGGGAATTCGCGCTGGCCCCAACGGGGCGCATCGCCTTGGCGGTCGGTCTCAATCCAGATCTGGAACAGGGTGGTGGGCTCATCCTCGAGATTGTATTCGGCGTGGGCGATGCCGGTTCCGGCGCTCATGACCTGAACGTCACCAGCGCCGGTACGGCCCTTGTTGCCCAGGTTATCCTGATGGGTGATCGCGCCGCTGCGCACGAAGGTAACGATTTCCATGTCGCGGTGGGGGTGGGGCGGAAAGCCGCTCTGTGCCGCAATGGTATCGTCATTCCACACGCGCAACGCGCCCCAGCCCATCCGGGCGGGATCGTGGTAATTGGCAAAGCTGAAGTGATGGACGGCATTGAGCCAGCCGTGATCGGCATGGCCGAGGCTGGCAAAGGGACGGACTTCGATCATGGGACTATCCACATCGGCGGGGTGTTATCGCCGGAATTACCTGCAATATGGTGTGCCCGTGACAGGATGCAAGCCGACTAGAACGACTTGCGCAAGCCCACGAAGAACCCGCGCCTCGGACCGTAGACGGGCTGTCCGGCGCCCACGCCCGATCCGTCGGCCTCAAGGTAAACCTTGTCGAGCAGGTTGATTACATCGAAGCGCAAGGTCCAGCCGTGCTCTTCGCTACCGATCACCTGAGCCAGCCCGAAGTTGGCGACCACATAGCTTTGCTGGGTTCCGCCGTTGGGGACATTACCCACCGGATCCCCCGCGCGCAGGCCGCTGCCGTAGATAAAGTCGAACGCCGGGCGCAGCTTACCGATCCCGTCGTTCAGGTCGAGCTGAATGCCGCCCGACGCGGTCCATTTCTGCGAGTGATCGGTGAAGATGTAGTGGTTTCGGATGTAGTCGACCTCATCGGTATCGAACAGGAACTGGTTCGACACGATGTTCGTGGCCTTCTGCTCGCCGCGAGCGAGGTTGCCATAAACGTGAAGTGGCCCCTTGGCGTAGCTGGCGCTGAGCTCGACTCCCCAATTGTGCGCCTTGGCGTAATTGAATGGCGATGAGATGCGCAGCGTGCTGAGCTCGGCATCATCGAGAAGGTTGGTGGCGAGCTTGTAGTAAATGTCGATACCCAGCGTCAGGCGGCCGCCGAACTGGTGCTGCATGCCCACATCGAACAGGTTTTCCCGCTGTGCGCGGATCGGGCCCGAAGTAGCGCCCGATGGTGCGCCGGTGGTACCGTTGAAGGCCGCAAGTGTGCCCTGGCCGATCAGAACCAGCGGCGGCGGCGTGAAATAGCGGGCGTATCCGAGGTGGACAGTGGTCGCGCTATCAGGCGTCCAGACCAGCCCGATGCGCGGGCTGAGTTGGCTTTCGCTGATCTGGCTGTCGGTATGGTCGTAGCGCAATCCGGCATTCACCGTGACGGTTTCGCCCAGCTTCCATTCGTCCTGTACATAGGCGGCCCAATCGCGGCCGGTCAGACGCTCGCTTACGGGCACCACGATCGGCACATCGCTGGTTTGATCGATCACATGTGTCGCGGGATTCAGAACGCCTGGAAACACCCGGTTGATGCTGTTCGAGCGGCTGCGGTCCTGCTGATAGAACAGGCCCGCGCGCAAGGTATGCGCGTCGCCGAGCTTGAGCGAACCATCGACCTGCAGGCCGAGCGCCTGACTGGTTTGGGTCAGATCGGACTCGGTGCCGTTGAACATCAGGGTGCCGCCCTGCGGATCGGGTAGGAAACGGGCCTTGGCGTAGCGGGTGAAGGCCGAAACCTGCAGGTTGAACCTGTCGGTCGAGTGCTGCCACGAGGTGACCCCGAACCAGGCATCCTGCTGCTGGCTCTGATCGAGCGTTGCGGAATCGAAGGTGGTACGGCCGTTGAGATGGTAGTCAGGGTTGATCCCGGTCTGATTGGGCAACTGCACCTTGGCCAGCGCAGTTCCGCCGAACACCGTGATGCGGTCGTTATCGCCCAGAATGTATGAAAGGTAGCCGAACCCGCGCCAGGTTTTCGACTGATCATGGATCGCGCTTCGCGTCGGTTCGGGGTTGGCCAGGCCCTGATCGGTCAGCTGGTAGCTGCCCGATACGAAGTAGTTGAGCCGCCCGATCGGGCCGCGCAGGGTGAAGCTCGGCGTGATGACGCCATTGCTGCCGCCATAAATGCCCACATCGCCATCGGCATCGAACGATTCCTTGCGGGTGGTCAGGTTGACCACGCCGGTGGTGCGGAAGCCGTATTGTGCGGGGAGGGCGCCGGTCAACACCTCCACCGATTCGGCCACGCGCGGATCGACCAGCGAGCCGAACCCGTGGAACGCCTCGGGAATGTTGATCCCGTTGAGTCGGTAAAGCACGTTGCCGTGTTCGTTGCGAATATGGATTTCACCGTCGCCGTCGTTGTCCATCGACACGCCCGGTGCCTGCAGCAGCACGCCGGCAAGCCCGCGATCGATCCCGCCGGGCTGGATCTCGAGATCGGTATGCGCAAACGTCGAGGCTTGCGCGCCAATCGACGGATCGATCTTTTCGCGTGCGGCATTGAGGCGCTGGGCGGTGACGACAATGTCGGTCGACTTGGCAGCGTCATCGTCCGGCGCCTGGGCGAAGGCAGGTGAGGCAAGCAGGGTGGTGCAGAGAAGCAGGTAACGCACGGAAAGGGTTTCTCACTCGTAAAACGACTGTCGAGGCGGGCCAATAGCCGAATGTTACATTATCACAAAGTGAACAAACTGTCACATCGGTCGGTTCGCCGTTCCCGGTTGACCGTTCATCGATTGCGCGCGCGTTCCGCGGCTAACAGCTACGAGGGTGTCAGGCCTCGCCGTGGCCCGCGGCGAAGTAGTCAGCGCTCTGCATTTCGGCAAGGCGGCTCACCGTGCGTTCGAATTCGAAGGCGCCGTCGCCGGCAGTGTAGAGCTCTTCAGGCTCTGCCGCAGCGGTCACGAAGAGCTTGACCTTGTTCTCGTAAAGCGCGTCGATCAGTGTGACAAACCGCGCGGCTTCGTTGCGATTTTCCGGGCCCATGCGCGGTACTCCGACCAGAATCACGGTGTGATAGGCCTGCGCGATCGCCAGGTAGTCAGCCGCGCCGCGCGCTTCGCCGCACAGCCGTTTGAAACTGAATACCGCCACGCCTTTGAGGCTCTTGGGAACAGGCAGCACCCGGCCGCCGCCCAGATCAAGATCGGCCGAAGGCACGTTAGCGCTGTCTTCGGGGGGATAGTCGGTCAGGCGGAAGAATGCCTCGCGCACTTGTGCGGTGGCTGCATCGCCCAGTGGCGCATGCCAGCTGTCAATCCCGGCGAGCCGCTCCAACCGGTAATCAACCGGGCCATTGAGTGGCAGCACATCAAGCTCGCGCTCGACTAGCGCGATAAACGGCAGGAAGTGTTCGCGGTTCAGGCCGTCCTTGTAAAGTTCGGAAGGCGCGCGGTTCGATGTCGTAACGATGCACAGGCGGTGTTCGATCACTAGCTGGGTGAACAGCCGGCTCATGATCTGCGCGTCGGCCGAATTGTTCACTACCATCTCGTCGAACGCCAGCACACGCAGGCCTTCGGCGATCGCTGCGGCGACTTGTGGGATAGGGTCGCCGCTCTCGCTCTTGCGGGCTTCGCGCAGCCGCGCATGGACCTCGAGCATGAAGGCGTGGAAGTGGACCCGGCGCTTCTCGGGGATCGCCAGGCAGCGATGGAACAGGTCCATCAGCATCGATTTGCCGCGCCCGACGCCGCCCCAAAGGTAGAGCCCGCGCACCGCGTCGGGTTTGCGTCCGGCCAGGCGCCACAACACCGATCCGCGCGACGGGATGGCTTCCAGCTCGGTTTGCATCCGCGCCAAGCGCTCTGCAGCGGTGCGCTGGGCCGGGTCCGGCTGCAGTTCTCCCGCTGCAACCAGCGTCTCGTACGCGGAGATGACGCTGGTCATCGCGGCGCGGTCGGCTTGCGGATCGTTCCCGAAAAGGCGGCGATGATTCCGCCCGGTTCCTGCTCGACAATCCCGCGCAGGAACACCAGCCGGCGGGTTTCCTTGAGCAGCTCGGTCACCGCATCGCACGGCACATCGGGCTTGCCGGCCCCGATGAACTGCACGTTGAGGTCAAGCGTGACTGCGGTTCCGGCCTCAATGATGCCAAGTTGCCGCGAACAGGCGAACAGCGCGATGTCGACCAGCGCCATGACCGTGCCGCCGTGGATGTTGTTGCCAAGGTTGGTGTGGCGATGCTCAGGGAACATCCGCAGCCGGGCCTTGCCGTCCTCGTCGCGGCGGACCAGCAGCTTGGGGAACATCCAGCTGTTGAAGCGCGTGGGGTCGTTCAGCTGCCAGCTGTGCCAGCCGGGATTGTCCGGATCGGGCTCGCTTCTGAAACCCCTATCGTCGCTCATGAAACGCCGTCCGACATCAGACGTGTTTGGCCGCCTGCATCTTCTTGATCTCGGCGATCGCGCGCGCCGGGCTCAGGCCCTTGGGGCAGACGTTGGCGCAGTTCATGATCGTGTGGCAGCGATAGAGCCGGAACGGGTCTTCCAGCTCTTCGAGCCGTTCGCCGGTCATCTCGTCGCGGCTGTCAGCCAGCCAGCGGTAAGCCTGTAACAGGATCGCTGGGCCAAGGAACTTGTCGCTGTTCCACCAATAGCTGGGGCATGCGGTGGAGCAGCAGGCGCACAGGATGCATTCGTAAAGCCCATCAAGCTTTTCGCGCTGCTCGGGACTCTGCAGGCGTTCCTTGCCCGAAGGCGTGGGGGTAACAGTCTGCAGCCACGGCCGGATCGAAGCGTACTGCGCATAGAAGTGCGTGAAATCGGGAACCAGGTCCTTGATCACTTCCATGTGCGGCAGCGGGGTTATCTTGATCTCGCCCGGCAAGTCTTCGATCGCGGTGGTGCAGGCAAGGCCATTGCGGCCGTTCATGTTCATCGCGCACGAGCCGCAGATCCCTTCGCGGCACGAACGGCGGAAGGTGAGCGTCGGGTCCATTTCCGACTTCATCTTGATCAGTGCGTCGAGCACCATCGGCCCGCAATTGTCGAGGTCGATCTCGAAAGAGTCGTAGTGCGGGTTATCGCCGCTGTCAGGATCGTAGCGGTAGACGGTGAAACGTTTGACCCGGGCCGCGCCAGACACCTTGTGCGCAGTGCCGTCGCGCCGGATCTTGCTGTTTGCGGGAAGGGTAAAGGTCGCCATCTGGGTCCTGCCTTGCTGGCGGCGTGTCAGGCCGCTGTCGCGGCCCTATCTAGCGCCGTTCGCGCGCGGGGCAAGGTCCGAAGACGGTTTTTCCGGGCGACCGCGCACCCGCCAAAAGGGACGGCGGCTGCGGTGCGCAATCAGACCACAAACAAAGATGACAAGCTGCAGTAATGCCAGGCCCGTCAGCAGGTAAGCAGCTGCGGCTTGGTGTTCCGCCAGTTTTGCTGCAGCAAAGCATTCGACCAGGACAGCCAGCAGTTGGGCCGCAGCGATTGCGATCGGATAAAGCCTTGGGCTGCGCAGACATATTACGATCTGCACACCAAGGAGCAGCGCATCGAGGCTGAGGAGGTTCCGGTCTATCCACAGAGGGTCGGACGGCGCAGCTGCAGGCAGCCAACCGAGCAAGGCTGCGATAGCCAGCGCACCGGCGTAGGCACGTGCGCTGCTGTCCCCCCGAAGCTGGGCATACAGGTAAAGCGGAGCAATCAGCGCCAATGGCCAGACACCGAAGGTTCCGGCTGCGATTTGCCAGCAAGCGACGTTCATCGCCCTACCAGCGCATCGAGTGTCTGCATAACACTGAGGACGAGGAGTGCCGTCGCTGCCACGGCGAAGGCCAGCGCAACGATCGCCCCTATCCGGACCCACGCGCCGTGTGGACCGGAAAGTACCATATCGAGTCGTTGGGAAATTGTGGAGGGTTGCAACACGTCGCCATCCTGCAACGCTTGAGGCGTTGCGAGGTCAACGACCCCCTCCACAGCGCTGGCTTGATCGACTCCGGGCGCGGACTGAAGCGCAATTGGATTACCTGTAAGAGAATTACTGGTCGGGATCGTCATTACGACGGTGCTTTGACGACGGTGCAGGCGCGCGATCTGGGACCGCGGCATGCCCCCCAGGCGTTGGCGGATGGTTTCGATCCTCTGGTTAACCGCGCTCTCCGATATGCCTAGTTTTCTTGCAATTTCCTTGCTGGTCAGTCCTTCCGAGACATGCATGAGAACTTCCCGCTGCTTGGCGGTCAGAGCATTCAGAACAGCAAGATCGGAGCGGATCGGAGACATGGTGGCGCGATAATAGAACGCCGTGAGACTGGTAACAAATACATTCTTATTGCTGGCTTGAACGGCCGACTACGGCTCGAATGGCACCCCGCAGATCAGCAAAACCCGGTATCTTTCGCTCGGCATGCATAAGGTGTACAGTCCTCCAATCCAGATTGCTCAAGGATCGCACTGTTAGAGGGATCCTTGCGGGCCGGAGGTGTCCCATGCGCATCCAATTGAAGCCGTTACTTGCTCCGATCTTGTCAGCTGTAATCCTGGCCTCATCAGCCCCGGCGTTATCCAGCGGTGGCGGGGGCGGTGGCGGCGCGGAAATGCCCAGCAGCAGCGCGCCCGAATATGATCCGGTCGTTGAATACCAGAAAGGCATCGAGGCCTATCAGGCGAAGGACTTCAAAAAGGCAGTCAGCGCCTTCCGGCACGTGGTTTCGGTTGTCCCTACTCACGCTCCGGCTCAGTACCTGCTGGGGGCGAGCTATATCGGCCAGGGCGATTACAAGCACGCGATCAAACCGCTCGAGGCGGCCCTCAAGGCCGATCCGAACCTGATCGACGCACAACGCGATCTGGCGCTGAGCTATCTCCAGCAAGGGGATGCCGCGAAGGCTGCTGCGCAACATGACGCCTTGTCAGCACGCAAGGCTGCTTGCGCGGGCACTTGCGCCGAAGCCGCGCAGATTGACACCGCCCTTGGCGCGGTCGATGCCGCGATGGCAGGCACCAAGCCACAAGCTCTCGGTCCGGGGCGGGAACTTCAGCCGCTTGCCTCAGTCGATGCAACCTATGTCGAAGCGGTCTCGTTGATCAACGAGGGGCGCTACGAACCGGCGATCGCGCTGTTACAGGCTTCGCTGTGGAGCGCCGGTCCGCACCCCGACTTGCTGACATATCTCGGCTACGCAAGCCGCAAGCTGGGCAAGTACGACCAGGCTGCCGCCTGGTACGAAGAAGCGCTGGCCGCAGCGCCTAACCATCGCGGCGCGCTGGAATATTACGGCGAGCTGAAGTTGCAGCGCGGCGATCGCAAGGGGGCCCTTGC
Source organism: Novosphingobium sp. (assembly GCA_046063275.1). GTDB lineage: Bacteria > Pseudomonadota > Alphaproteobacteria > Sphingomonadales > Sphingomonadaceae > Novosphingobium. Next base: position 21,184 of record JBJTLY010000269.1, read on the forward strand.
TCACCTCGCAAGGCTCGAACGGCTCTGCACGTTTGGTTGCAGGCAAGTCGATGAGCTGCGTGAACAGATTTCGGAGGCCGGTTTATCCGCGTCCTGATTGCGCTCGGCGCGCTTGTCGCCTCGCTGGCGGCGGCACCTGCGGGACACAATGAAAAGCTCACCGCACTGACCTGGACCGCGCCGGGGATGGAGCGAGAGGTGCTGTTGCTGCAACCTGCGACGTGCCTCGATCCCGAAGCGCCAATTGCTGACGTAATGATCGGTCGAGCACTATTCACCGCACCGAATCTGCTTGGCGGACAGGCCGAGCGCGCTGCTGTCAGCTGCGCGAGCTGCCACGCGAACGGGCGGCGCAATCGGGCGTTCTACCTCGCCAGAATCTCCGCTGAACCCGGCACTGCAGATGTCAGCTCCAGTTTCTTCAGCCTGGCGCGGGCCGACGGCAAATTCGATCCGCGCCGGATCCCCGACCTGGCCCAGCCGGGCAAGGTCAGCCGCGACAAAGCCTCGGGCGCGCTGGAGGCGTTCATTCGCGGATTGATCGTTGAAGAGTTTTCCGGGCGCGAACCAAGCAATGCGGAACTGTCCGGGCTTGCCACCTATGTCCGGGCTGTTCGGACCTGTGCGGGACGCGAGGCCGAACCCCTGACGCTCGCCAGCGATCTCGATCTGGTCCGCACCAGCATCACTGCCGCATCGCTGCTTGCTGCGCGAGGTGACCTCGAGGGCGCCAAAGTTGCGGCCAAAGGTGCGCGATATCGCCTCGGACTTATCAGTGAGCGCTTTGCAGGGCCGCAAAATGATGGCCTACGGGCCCGTTTAGGCACCACCTCACGCCGGCTTTCTACCCAGCCGCTGGAATCCAAGGCCCTGACTGCCTGGCTGAACGCATTCGATCGCGACCTGGTTCCGCAGCTCAGGAAGGCAGAGAATCGCAGCCTTTACGACCGCAAAACACTGGAACTCTGGCTCGCGCAGCACTGATCTGGATTGTTGCAGCCGCGCGTGCCAGACTGCCTGAACTGGGGGAGGGCGAACAATGGGGCTGGGCAATTGGTACAACGAAAAAGTCGTCCCGCGGCTGATCCGCTGCGCCTGCTCGTCACCGGCGATCATGCAGGTGCGCGACAAGGTTGTCCCGCTCGCCAGCGGCGACGTGTTCGAGATCGGCTGCGGCGGCGGGATCAACCAGGCCTTTTATGACCCGGCACGCATCTCCAGCTATTCGGGCATGGACCCATCCGTGAAAGGGCTGGAGTTTGCCCGGGCAGCAGCGGCGGCTGAAGCGAGGCAGGCCGATATCCGCCAGGGTGTGGGCGAAGCGATTCCTTTCGGCGATGCCAGCTTTGACTGCGTGGTGTGCACCTTTACCCTGTGCTCGGTCGATGACCCGGCGCAGACCTTGCGCGAGATGCATCGGATCCTTCGCCCCGGCGGACGCCTCCTCTTTGCCGAACATGGCCGCGCTCCCGATGCTGCCGTGGCCAAGTGGCAGGATCGGATCGAGCCGGTGTGGAAACGTCTTGCGGGTGGCTGTCACCTGACCCGGCCAGTGAGCAGTTCAGTGGCCGGCAATGCGCCATTCGCGGTCAACCAGTTCGGCGCGCGCTATGCGCCCAAGGCCCCGCGGTGGGCGGGGTGGATCGAGTGGGGTGGGGCGGTAAAGGTCGCCTGAGGTCTAGAACTGGCGAACCTCGCCGACCTGCATGATCCAGGCGTTGGCCTCGCCAAACTGCTGTTCCAGCGCCGCTTGACGAAATCGGATTGGGGCTTCGAACGGATCTTCGGGGGTGAGCATGATGCTGCCCCAGTGCATCCCGATCGCAGCCTTGGCGCCAATATCGCGGGCGATCATCACGCCTTCTTCGGGCGTGGCATGGCTCGCTTCCATAATGATCCGCGGCTCGTAGGCCCCTATCCCGACCAGTGCGAGATCGAACGGACCGGCGCGCTGGCCGATTTCGCGGAACACTTCGCCATATCCGGTGTCGCCACCAAACCAGACTTTCCGATCCAGCGAAGCGATCGCCATGCTCGCCCATAGCGTCTTGTCGCGATCGAACGGTCCGCGCCCGGAGAAATGAACTGCGGGGAGGGCGGTGACCTTTACCGTGTCGAGCTCGAGCCGGTCCCACCAATCGAGTTCTGTAACTTCGCGGAACCCTTGGCGGCGCAGCAGCGGTCCGACGCCGAGCGGACAGACCACCGGGGTTTCCGCACGCCAGCGATAGGCCTTGAGCGCGGCGGTATCGATGTGATCGTAGTGGTTGTGGCTGATCACGATCAGGTCGAGCCGGGGCAGGTCCTCCGCTGTTACGGCGGGCGGCAGGAACCGTTTTGGCCCGAACCCGAACGGCCCGGCATGCTCGTCAAGGTAGGGATCGGTGAGAACCAGCTTGCCTCCGAGACGCATGGCGAAGCAGGCGTGGCCGAGCCATGCGATCTCGTTCTCGGCGAGAGCCGCCAGATCGGGGCTGGTCGACGCCGCGAGATCGGGCGGGATCGGGGGCAGCTTGGCCCGGCGCATATCCCAGAGCAGGAACTTCAGGAAATCGCGCAGACGCGCGCGGCGCGGCGGACTGCCGGGAGGATTGCGAAAGCCTCCGCCTGGCCGGTGATGGTATGGTCGGGACGGCACAGGATCAGTCATGGCGCAAAGCCGGAAACGGGGTGTTGCGCGATCGGGCAACACCCCGGTTCGATTTGATCATTCGCCGAAAGTGCGCTGCCACCAGCCACCGCGCTTCGGGGCTTCCTCTTCCGCACCTGCGGTTACCGGTTCAGGTGCAGCGGGTGCTTCGGGTTCGGCAACTTCAGCCTTCTTGCGGCTGCGCTTCGGCTTGGCGGCAGGTTCTTCCGCTGCTTCAGGCTCGGGAGCTGGAGCATCGGCTGCGACCTTGGCTTTGCGTACGCGCTTGGGTTTGGCCGGAGCTTCCACCGCAACTGGCTCAGCAAGGGCTTCGGCTTCGGGGGTCTCCGCTGCAGGCAGAACTTCAGCATCGGCCTTCTTGCGCCGAGCACGCTTTGGCTTTGCCGGAGCCTCCTCGGCCAATGCTTCGGTATCGGGCTCGGCTTCAACTTCGGCAGGTGCATCGGCGTCGGTCTCAGGGCCAGCTTCGGCGCATTCAGCCGCGCCGTTTTCGCCTTCACCGCGGCCGCGACCACCCCGCCGCCGGCGTCCACGACGACGGCGTTTGCGTGGTGCTTCGTCGTCGCCCTCGGCGCGTTCGGCGCGGTCGTCAGCAGGTTCGCCGCGATCGGCCTCATCGTCCTCTTCGCTGTCGTCCGCCGGGCGGCGCTCGGCTTCGCCTTCACCGCGAGGCTCGGCGCGGTCACGGCCGCCGCGACGGCGACGTCCACGCCCACGGCGCTTGTCGCGATCACCGCGATCGGCGTCATCGCTGACGCGATCTTCTTCCTCGGCTTCGTCCTCGTCCTCGAACACCTCATCGTCTTCCTCTTCGATGACGATGGCTTCGAACTTGGGAGTGAATTCAGGGCGCGGGCCGGACGAGCCGACGCGCATCTTCGCGCCTTCGTTTTCGCCTTCCGGCAGCACTTCAACGCGCACGCCATAGCGATCCTCGATCTCGGCGAGATCGCCGCGCTTGGCGTTGAGCAGGTAAACCGCAGCCTCGGTGCTGGCGTAGAGCGAGACGATCGAACCCTTGCCCTTGGCGGCTTCGTCTTCGATCAGGCGCAGCGCCGAAAGGCCAGCCGAGCTGGCGGTACGGACCAGACCAGTGCCGTCGCAGTGCGGGCAACCGCGCGTGGTGGCTTCAAGCACGCCGGTGCGAAGGCGCTGGCGGCTCATCTCCATCAGGCCGAAGCTGGAAATGCGGCCGACCTGGATGCGGGCGCGGTCGTTCTTGAGTGCGTCCTTCATCGCCTTTTCGACCTTACGGACGTTGTTGTTGTACTCCATGTCGATGAAGTCGATCACAACAAGACCGGCCATGTCGCGCAGGCGCAGCTGCCGGGCGATTTCGCGCGCGGCCTCAAGGTTGGTATTGAGCGCGGTTGCCTCGATCCCGTGTTCCTTGGTCGAACGGCCCGAGTTGATGTCGATCGAAACTAGCGCTTCGGTCGGGTTGATGACGATGTAGCCGCCGCTCTTCAGCTGAACTTCGGGATCGTACATCGCGGTGAGCTGGTCCTCGGCGCCATAGCGTTGGAACATCGGCACCGGATCGGCGTAATGCTTCACACGTTTGACGTGGCTGGGCATCAGCAGCTTCATGAAGTCACGCGCGGCGCGGTAGCCGTGCTCGCCCTCGACAATCACTTCCTCGATCTCGCGGTTGTAGATGTCGCGGATCGCGCGCTTGATCAGGTCACTGTCTGAATGGATCAGCGCCGGGGCGGTCGAACCCAGAGTGCGTTCACGGATTTCATCCCACAGCCGGGCGAGGTAATCGAAATCGCGCTTGATCTCGGTCTTGGTGCGGCTGAGCCCGGCGGTGCGGACGATGCAGCCCATCGAGCGCGGCAGGTCCATTTCGCTGATGATCGACTTCAGGCGCTTGCGATCGGCTGACGAGCTGATCTTGCGGCTGATCCCGCCGCCATGGCTCGAATTGGGCATCAGCACGCAGTAGCGGCCGGCGAGGCTGAGGTAGGTGGTGAGTGCGGCGCCCTTGTTGCCGCGTTCTTCCTTGACGACCTGAACCAGCAGCACCTGACGGCGCTGGATGACGTCCTGGATCTTGTAGCGGCGGCGCAGCGCCATGCGCTTGGCGCGCAGTTCGTCGGCCTTGCCTTGTGCGCGGCCTCCGCCACCCTGGCGGCGACGCCCGCGGCGGCCGCGACCTTCGTCCGATGAGGATTCCTCGTCCGATCCGTCTTCGCTGGCTTCGTCTTCGTGGCCTTCGAACGAGGTTTCGACGTGGCCGTCCTCGATCGTGGCGACATCGTCTTTTTCGGCGGTGTCGACCTCGGTCAGACCGCCGAAATCGGCGTCAAGGCCATGATCGTGATCACCCTCGCTGTCGGAAAATTCGCCGTGTTCGTCGCTCGGGAAGTCATCGTCGCCGTCCTCGGCTGCGCGCAGCGCGGCTTCTTCCTCGGCATGCGCTGCTTCTTCAGCGAGCAAGGCCTCGCGGTCTTCCTTGGGAATCTGGTAATAATCGGGATGGATTTCGCTGAAGGCCAGAAAGCCGTGGCGATTGCCGCCAAAATCGACGAACGCCGCCTGCAGCGACGGTTCGACCCGGGTTACTTTCGCGAGATAGATGTTGCCTTTGATCTGCTTGTGTTCGGCCGATTCAAAGTCAAATTCTTCAATCCGGTTGCCCTTGAGCACCGCCACCCGGGTTTCTTCCGGGTGGCGCGCATCGATTA
>JBJTLY010000270.1:0-2652 GCA_046063275.1 Novosphingobium sp.
TACAAGCCCCGGCGCACCATAGTGCTTGCCTTCTCGGGGGACGAGGAAACCGGGATGTGGACCACCCGCGCCTTGGCCGAGCGGCTCGCCAATGCCGAGCTGGTGCTTAACATCGACGGCGGCGGCGGGACGCTCGACGAGAAGACCGGCAAGCCGCTGTACTGGACCTGGCAGGGCGCGGAAAAGACCTACGACGATTACCAGCTCGAAGTGACCAACCCCGGCGGCCACAGCTCGGCTCCGCGTCCGGTCAACGCAATTGTCCAGCTTGCGGTCGCGCTTGAGAAGGTGGGTGCCTATCGCTTCAAGCCCGAACTGAGCCCGCTGACCAAGGCCTATTTCGAGAAAGCCTCGGCGTTCGAGGGCGACCCCAAGCTGGCCGCTGCGATGCGCGCCTTTGCGGCCAATCCTGCGGACGAAGCGGCGATCGCCACCTTGCGCGCAAGCCCCAGCTATGTCGGCAAGATCGGAACGACCTGCGTCGCGACGATGATCTCGGGCGGGCACGCGCAGAACGCCCTGCCGCAGCGCGTCACCGCCAATATCAACTGCCGCATTTTCCCGGGACACAGCCGCGAAGAGGTCCGCCAGAACCTCGAACAGATCATCGGCGATCCGGCGGTCAAGGTCACCGCCACTTCGGGCGAAGATTCGATCGCTGCGCCAGCTTCGCCAATGCGGCCCGATTTCACCGCAGCAGTCGAGAAGGCGATGCACCTGGTCAATCCGGGGCTGCCGATCTTCCCGAGCCAGGCTTCGGGTGCCTCTGATTCGATGTGGTACCGTGCGCTCGGCGTGCCGAGCTACGGTGCCAGCCCGACCTTCTCCAAGGATTCGGAAGACTTCGCCCACGGGCTCAACGAACGCATCCCGCTTTCGAACATCGCGCCGGGGATCACCTATTACCTGAGCCTGTTCACCGACTTGTCGAAATAAGCGCGTCGAGGTGCTGGCGGGCGATCTCGCTCGCCTCATCGGCGGTAAAAGTTTGCGGCGAGAGGCATAGCTCGAGCCATAGCCCGTCGACCAATGCCGTGGCGGAGATTGCGGCGCTGCGCAGCCCCCCCGGGGCTACGCCGCAGGCCGCCAGCAAACCCTCAAGCCGGGCGCGGAACTGCGCGTACTGCTCGTCATGCTGGCGCGCGATATCGGGCCGGGCGCGGACCAGGCTCCAGAACGCGATCCAGGTGGCAAGCAGCTCGCCTGAGGCGATCGGTGGAGCGAAGCTGGCGGTGACATAGGCTTCGAGCCGGGCGCGCGGATCGCTCCCCGCCCCGGCCAGCGCCGCATCGAGCGCCGTGCTGACCTGCGCTTCGACGTGGGCGTTGGTTGCGGCAATCGCGGCATCGATCCCGCCGAAGTAATGTCCGACCAGCCCCGCCGAAACCCCGGCTTCCTGCGCCACCGCGCGTACCGAAGTGCCGGCTGCACCTTCGCGGGCCAGCACCCGCGCACAGGCCTCGATCAGGCTGAGCCTGCGTGCATCGGGCTCCGCCCGCGTAAAGGCGCGTTCGGACCGGGTGAAGGCGGGTGCGGCACTCACTTGCGCGATCCTAGCAGTTGTTATACGATCGTCCAACAAGCATGTGGGGACTCGCGCTTTGAATATCGCTGCAGCAAGCTTCCGGACAGAGATTGACGGCCCCGCAGCCGACCCGCTGGCGGACTGGTCGCTGCCGGGCTGGATCTATCACGACACCGAATTCTTCGCGGTCGAGATGGAGCGGGTGATCCGCCCGTCGTGGCAGATCGTCTGCCACGTGAACGAGATTCCCGAAGCGGGCGATTACCGCACGATCGAATACCTCGGCGAAAGCGTGATCGTGATACGCGGTGCTGACGGCGAAGTACGCGCCTTCACCAACGTCTGCCGCCACCGCGCGATGCGGCTGGTCGAAGGTTCGGGCGGCTGTGCGAAGAAGCTGGTCTGCCCCTATCATGCCTGGACTTACGAGGCCGACGGCCGCCTCACCGGCGTGCCCTCGCGCAGCGAATATCCCACGCTCAAGCTGGAGGAGAATGGGCTCCAGCCGGTCGCGCTCGAACTATGGCGCGGCTTCGCTTTCGTCTGCCTCGACGATCGCGGCTTCCCGCGCCCGAGCGAGATGATGGCGCCGTTCGAGGACGAGATCGGCCCTTACCGTTTCGAGGCGATGCAGCCGATGGGCGCGGTCCGGCACCGCCCGCGCGCGGTCAACTGGAAGAACGTCGGCGACAATTATTCGGACAACCTCCACATCCCGGTGGCGCACGACGGGCTGACCCGGCTGGTTGGCAAAAGCTACCGGATTGCAGCGCACGGCTGGGCCGACCGGCTCCACGGCGACGTGGTCAAGAACGAAAAGCAGAACTTCTGGGAACGGTTTTACCAAGCGCATTTGCCGCGGGTCGATCACCTGTCCGACGAGGCCCACGGCCGCTGGCTCTATTACAAGCTGTGGCCCAACATGGCTTTTGACATCTACGCCGATCAGATCGATTTCATGCAGTGGATCCCGCTCACGGCGACCACCTGCCTGCTGCGCGAAGTGGCCTATTGCCTGCCCGATTATCGCCGCGAGATGAAGCTGGCGCGCTATGCCAACTGGCGCATCAACCGCGTGGTCAATGCCGAGGACACCTGGCTGATCGGCCAGGTCCAGCAAGGCATGG
>JBJTLY010000271.1:0-3009 GCA_046063275.1 Novosphingobium sp.
GGCGAGGAACTTGTTGTACGAAACCCCGGCGCTGGCGGTGAGCCCGGTCTCTTCGCGGATCCGCGCACGGATCAGCTGCGCGATCCGCACCGCCGAGCCGATTCCCTTCAGATCCTCGGTCACGTCGAGGAAGGCCTCGTCGAGACTGAGCGGCTCGACGTGCGGGGTATAGTCGAAGAAGATGTCGCGGATCTGGTGCGATACTTCGGTGTAGACGCCAAAGCGCGGCGGGCGGAACACCAGGTCTGGACACAGCCGCCGCGCGGTGACCGATGGCATTGCGCTGCGGCAACCGAACTTTCGCGCTTCGTAGCTGCAGGTGCTGAGCACGCCGCGCGGGCCCGCTCCGCCGACCGCGACCGGCTGCCCGCGCAGCGAAGGATCGTCACGCTGTTCGACGCTGGCGTAGAAGGCGTCCATGTCGACATGGATGATCTTGCGCAGCCCGCTCGCCTGATCGGCGGGTTCATCGTCGGGGCTGTCGGGCTCGGCCATCCCTTACCGATAGCGCGTTTCGCTTGCATACGAAAAGAACTGGCAACTCGCCGCACGTTTCGCCATTGCCGCCCCATGCCCCAGCGTGATCCCAGTGCAGCCGGTTACGGCGCCGGACCCGGCGAGTTCATCGCGCTGATGGCGATGACCATGGCGCTGCAGGCGATGTGCATCGACGCGATGCTCCCGGCGCTGGGCAATATTGCGAGCGAATTGAACGTGTCCGACCCCAACCGGCGGCAGCTGGTGGTCGGCGTGTTTCTGTTCGCCGCCGGGTTTGGCTCGTTGCTGCCGGGCGCCTTGGCCGACCGGTACGGAAGGCGGCCGGTGCTGTTCGTATGCTTTGCCGGATATATCGCACTCTCGATCGGCTGCGCACTGGTGCAGGACTTCACCCAGATGCTGGTGCTGCGGACGGTGCAGGCGCTGTTTTCGGCCGGCCTTGCAGTCCTTCCCAGCGCAATCATCCGCGACAGGTTTTCGGGCGATGCCATGGCCAGGATGATGTCGACGATCTCGGTGGTGTTCATGATCGTGCCGATGCTTGCGCCCACTTTCGGGCAGGCGGTGCTGCTGGTGGCGAGCTGGCGGTGGATCTTTGGCGGGATGGCCGTGATGGCGGTGATCGTCGGCACGTGGGCCTACCTGCGGCTGCCCGAGACGTTGCACCCCGATTACCGCCAGCCGGTGGAACCCGGGCGGATTGCCCGCAACATGTGGCAGGCAGCGACCGACCGTTCGGCGATAGGGTATGTCATGGGCGGGGCGCTGCTGACCGGCGGGCTGTTCGGCTATATCAATTCGGCGCAGCAGCTGATCGGCGAGCACTTCGGTGCGGGGGCGCGCTTCCCGTTGATGTTCGCGATCATGGCCGCGGGTATCGCGGTCGCCAACCTCACCAATTCGCGGATCGTCGAGAAGTTCGGCGCGCGGCGGGTCAGCCACACAGCGCTGCTGGTGTTTATCGCAGTGGGTGCAGCTCAGGTCTGGCTGTCGCACCAGCCGCACGAAACGCTGGGGCAGTTTATCCCGCTGATGACCCTCAACTGCGCGATGATCGGCTTTACCGGGGCCAATTTCGGCTCGATCGCGCTGCAGCCGTTTGCGCGGATTGCCGGGGCGGCCTCGTCGCTCCAGGCTTTCCTGCGCATGGCTTGTGGTTCGGCGCTGGGGGCTTTCGTCGGGCAGGCCTATGACGGTACCGCGCGGCCCTTGTCGTGGGCATTGCTGCTGTGCGGACTGGCGGCGCTGGCGCTGGTGCTCTACAGCGAGAACGGTCGGCTGTTCCGTCGCCTGACTCCGCCGGGCGGGGCGCGGCCGGTGCCCGATGCAATCCACTAGGGGCGGGAATGGACAAGATATTCGACCTTGCGGTGATCGGCGGCGGCGTCAACGGTGCAGGCATTGCGCGCGATGCCGCCGGGCGCGGGGCCAAGGTGCTGCTGCTCGAGGCGGGCGATCTGGCGCAGGGAACCAGTTCGGCTTCGACCAAGCTGATCCACGGCGGGCTACGGTACCTTGAGCACTACGAGTTCGCGCTGGTCCGCGAGAGCCTGACCGAACGCGAGGCCTTGTGGGCCATCGCCCCGCATATCATCCACCCGATGCGCTTCGTGCTGCCCTATGTGCAGGGTCTGCGCCCGCGCTGGCTGCTGCGGCTGGGGCTGTTCCTCTATGACCATGTCGGCGGGCGCAAACGTCTGCCGGCGACCCGAACGATCGACCTCAAGAGCCACCCGGCCGGCGCGCCGCTCAAGAGCGGCTTCACCACGGGGTTCGAATATTCGGACGGCTGGGTCGACGATGCGCGGCTGGTGCTCCTGAACGCCAAGGATGCCGCCGAACGCGGCGCCGAAGTGCGCACCCGCACCCGGGTGAGCGGGGCCAAGCGGGTGGGCGACACTTGGGAGATCGCGACCGACAAGGGCACATTCCGGGCCAAGGCGCTGGTCAACGCCGCTGGCCCGCAAGTGCTCGATGTCGAAAACACACTCGGCGATGCCCCCGAATACGGCATGCGGCTGGTGCGCGGCAGCCACATCGTGGTGCGCAAATTGTTCGACCATCCTTACGCCTACTTCTTCCAGCTCGCCGATGGCCGCATCTTCTTCGCCATCCCCTACGAGCGCGATTTCACCCTGATCGGCACCACCGACCGCGACCAGGCCAAGGGTGACCCGATTAAGGCTAGCGACGAAGAGATCGCCTACCTCTGCGCCGGGGCGAGCGAGTACTTTCAGACTGCGGTCACTCCGGCCGATGTCGTCTGGACCTATTCCGGGGTAAGGCCGCTGGTGGATGACGGTTCGGGCAAGCCCGAGGCCGCGACCCGCGGTTACCGGCTCGACCTGTCACAGCCCGGTGAAGGCGCGCCGCTGCTCAGCGTCTACGGCGGCAAGATCACCACGTACCGGCACCTGTCGCAGGAGGCGGTGGATCTGCTGGTGCCGCGTCTCGCGGCGCTCTCCGGCAAGGCCTGGACGACCAGGGCGCCCCTCCCCGGAGGCGATTTCG
>JBJTLY010000272.1:0-4144 GCA_046063275.1 Novosphingobium sp.
CTCGCGCGGCTGGCGCATCAGCGTTCGGCTACCCCAGCCTTGCGTCTGCGCCGCGCCCGGCTGGCCACACAGGACGATGAATTTGCCGAGGTCGTAGCGGTGCTGGGCGGCTTGCCGGATCTGGACTTTTTCGAGCAAATCATTCTGACCCGCGCCTATCTCGCAATGGAGAGCGATGCCGATACTGCTCGTGCGCGCCAAAGCGCTGCGCTTGCGCTGGACCGGGCCGAAAGTCCGGCGCAGCGGGCCGCGGCGCTGGCCGATCGGGCCAAGGCCGAGCGCAGGATGCAGGATAGCAGGGCGGCACGCGGCTCGCTGGAAGCTGCGCTGTCGGACGACCCGCACAGCAAGGACGCGTGCAAGCGTCTCGCCGCGCTTGACCTTGAGGAAGACCGGGCGCCAGCGCTGGTGAGCTGGTCCAAGGGGCTGACCGCTTCGGGCGTGGGCCATGCCCGGTTGCATGCCGCGCGGGTCCTGGGTGAGGCAGTCAGTGGCGATCTTGAAGCGGCCCGCGCTGTCGAAGGTCTGCAGGATCTGCGGAGCGGGCAGATCCTGCCTCCACCACCAGGGTGGGACGATATGGACGCCTTCAATGCGGCGCTCGCGGCGGAGCTTCTGAGCCATCGCAATCTGCGTTATGAGCGCTATGGCAGTGCCTCGAATTACACCTGGCGGATCGATGCACTGGCGCGCCCGGAAACTCCCTTGGTGCAGTTGCTTTTGCACCACCTTGCGCAGCAAATTCAGGGCCGGGTCGATTTGCTGGACAAGTTTGACCATCGCTGGCTGGCCGACAAGCCGAACCAGGCGCTGCTCCGCGCGTGGTGCGTCATTACCGAAGGTGACGGCTTCGAAGGCTGGCACGTCCATCAGTTCGGCTGGATGAGCGGGGTCTATTATGTGCAGATCCCCGACGAGATCGCGCTGGGCCGCGATCTGGGTGGATGCCTCGCTTTCGGACTGCCAGAGGAGTTCACAGGCGAAGCGACCGCGCAGGCTTACGGCATCGAAACGGTCCGGCCGCAGCCGGGCATGATGCTCACCTTTCCGTCGCATGCCTTCCACCGCACCTTTCCGCACCTCGGCCCGGGCAAACGCATCTGCATTGCCTTCGACGTGAAGCCCGCGTGAAGCGCCAAAGTTGCGGCAGCCGATGACCGATCTTCCAGCCCCGTTCGTCATCGGATCGCAGGGCGTGACGATCCAGTCCGATCCGGCACCATGGCGCGAGCAGTTCACGCGCGTGCAGGCCCTGGGCATTGCCGGTGCCATCGAGCCCGCGCTTTGCGCGAAACTGATCGAGCGCGCGGCGCGGAGCCAGTTTGTCGCCGACGAGGATGTCGGCGCGATCGGGACCCGGCTGGTTGAAGCGCCGCAACTGATCGGCAAGGCGATTTCCCTGCTGCTTCACGCGCCCGAACTGCTGCGCTGGCTCGAAGCGGTTACCGCCGCGGGGCCTTTGTGCGCAGTCGCCGGCCGCTTTGCCGAGATGCGGGCGAGCCATAACGACGCGCTCGATTGGCACGACGATTTCCATGACCTCAGGCGGCGCCTTGCGGTCATCATCAACCTGTCCGACCGGCCCTATCGCGGCGGGCAATTCCAGCTGCGCCGCAAGGGTGAACAGGAATTATTGCTGTCGTACGATCACCCGGCACCAGGTTCGCTGCTGCTGGTCGCGGTGAAACGCGAACTGGAGCATTGCGTCACCCCGGTCAGCGAGGGCGGCCCGCGGCGCATCTATGCCGGGTGGTTCATGACCGAGCCCGAACACCAGAGCGGCGCGCTGCGTTCACACGGTTGAGCGGCCAGCTTCGAGCCGGGCAACCGTATCGAATACCCGCTCGATCCGCGCCGCGCGGCTGTCAGGATCGAATTGCCACAGCGACTCGATCAACCCCATGGGTGCCGCGCGGGTCAGCTCAAGCAAGCCTTTGCGCAGCCGCTTGTGGCCGGGCAGTGCCGAAATGATCCTTGGGCGGAACAGGATCGAGCCATAGGCCATCGCAGTTTCCGCCAGACCATGCTCGCGGCCCACGATATTGCTCAGCAAGAGGATCCCGCCGATCGGCCAGGCCCGGTCCGCAGCGCGGGCGGCGGGCCTGACCAAAAGCTTGCCGCGTTCGTCCTGCGCCGGTTCAGGCGGGGCTGTCTGCTCGAACAGGTCGCACGTAGTGGGATGGAGCCGCATTGCCGGTCGCCCGCGCCAGACCATTGGCTGTGGCCCCGGCGTCAGTACGGTAAGGTCATCGGCCAGCAGCTTGGCTCCAGCGCTGAGCAATTCAGCCGTGAGCGTCGACTTGCCTGCGCCCGGCCCACCGGCGATCAGCCATGCCTTGCCGCCGATCACCACACTTGAGGCATGCAGCGGCAGCAGTCCGCGCCATGCCACGGTGATTGCCGCCATCGAGCTGAAGAACGAAACCGGCAGCTGCCCGGTCCAGTCCGGCCCCGGCACCCAGCCGATCGTTTCGCCGCCGCGCATTTCGAGCGCGACTTCATCGTCGCAATCGAACCGCACCCCGTTGCTGCCAATCCGGGCGCGCCCGACCTCGCGCTGGGCTTGGATCGTGCCCGGAGCCGCCTGTCGCACCACCGCAATTGCACCAGACTGACCCTGCGCCGCACTGTCGAACTGGTCGAGCGGAAGGTCCGCGCTCCAATCCAGTCCGGCAAAACGAGCGTGAAAAGGGAGGTCGGTGCTCAATCGGGGATCAGGTCGAAGGCAACGCAGATGCGCCGTCCCGCCGCGCCGTGGGGATGGGTGCGGTGGTAGGCGTGCGATGGAAACAGGTTGAGCAGCCCGGGCTGGGGTCGGGCCAGCCGCGAGCCGAACGCTTCGGCAGCCTTCGTACCGATGCGGTGATCGGGTAAGCCGAATTCAAGACACCCGGCGGCGCTATCGCCGTGCTGTACCTCATCCGGAACTTCGACATAGTAGCCGCCGGTGGCCCAGCCGAGCGGGTGCATGTGCCACCGCTCGCGCCCTTCAGCCCCGGTGATGACGCACCACATCCTCAGCGTAGTCCGCTCCGGACGCATCGCCAGCCACGGGTGATCGCCTTCGGGCAGGCTAGCCATGACTCCGAGCGCATGGTCGACAATCATCTGCTGCAACGCGCGCATGGCCGGGGTGACCGCGGTGACCGGCTCATCGACACGCAGGCTTTCGACCGAAGCGGTGCCGTGCCGGCCATTGCGCAGTCCAGGACTGTCGAACAGTTCGCGCGCCAGTGCAGCGTGAAAGCTGGCAAGATCGGGCCAGCCGGCGGGAGCGGGGGGAACCGACTGGAACAGGAACCGGTCAAGCCCGACGAGTTCTCGTGCCGCTGTGATCTGCCCATGCGAGGCCAGAGCCTTGGTCCTTTGGCCCAGTAGCTGGACGTGCCTGACCCCCTGCGATTCGAGTCGATCGGCCAGCGCCAAAACACGGTCGGGCTCTCCGCTCGACAGCCACATGCCGCTGAGCAAGCGGAAGGCCTCGTCGTTGCCGGGATCGATTTGCAAGGCAGCTTCAAGTGCCAGTTCGGCCTTTGCCTTGTCGCCAATGCGCAGCAAAGCTGCCGCCTGATCACAGCGCGCATCGGCCCGGCACAAGTGGTCCTCAGCCACGGCCTCGGCCAATTCCGCAACGCCCAGCGCGCGCTCCAGATCGCCTTGGCCAGAGCGCCCCATCAGCGCCGCGTACAGGGCCTTGGCGGTCACGAAGTCCGGCGGCGGACCGGCCGCGTCAAGCAGCGCTATTGCTTCACCGAAGGTGTCGAGCCGATTGTGGAGCTGTGCCAGTTTGAGCCGGATCGCCGGTGTTTCGCGCTGCGCCAACGCGCGCTGCAGCAGCGCGCGTTCGGCATGCCCGGTCAAATGCTTGGGCGGCTCGGCAATCAGGGCGATCGAGGATTCCATCGCGGCAGAAACCTGTCTGCGATCAGGCCTGGCTGACGAGCTGCAAATCCTGCATCTGCGTGAGCAAAGCGGTGACCGAGCGGCTGCAATCGTCCGCCGAAACCGAATAGGCCGCGCACAGCGCGCGCTCGATCGCGGGCTGATCGACCGGGCTTTCCATCGCTTCCCAAACCGCAGTCGCGGTCGGGTTGAGCGCAACGTATTTGCCGCTGTCGATGTTGACCATGACGAAAGCGTCTTC
>JBJTLY010000273.1:0-9591 GCA_046063275.1 Novosphingobium sp.
GGTGATCGCCTTGGCGATGTTCTGCAGCAGCACGGTCTTGCCGGTGCGCGGCGGGGCAACGATCAGCGCGCGCTGGCCCTTGCCCTGCGGCGAGATGATGTCGATCACCCGCGCCGACTTGTCCTTGACCGTCGGGTCGAGCGTATCGAGGCTGAGTTTCTCGTCGGGATAGAGCGGGGTCAGGTTGTCAAAGTTGACCCGGTGGCGAACCGCTTCAGGATCGTCGTAGTTGACCGTAGCGAGCTTGGTGATCGCGAAATAGCGTTCGCCGTCCTTGGGCGCGCGGATCTCGCCTTCGACGGTGTCGCCGGTGCGCAGGCCCCATTTGCGGACCTGGTTCGGCGAGACATAGATGTCGTCCGGCCCGGCGAGGTAATTCGCCTCGGCATTGCGAAGGAAGCCGAAACCGTCGCTGAGCACTTCGATCGTGCCCTGCCCGATGATTTCCTCGCCATCCTCAGCCACTTCCTTGAGGATGCCGAAAATGATGTCCTGGCGGCGCATGGTCGAGGCGCCTTCCACCCCCAGCTCTTCGGCCATTTCGACCAGCTCGGCGGAGGTTTTCTTCTTGAGTTCTTTGAGATGCATTGTGGATGTCCGTAATCTTGCAGTCTGGGCCAGTATTCTGGAATTGAGGGCGTCCGGACGATCACAAGGGCTTGGAGAAAGCAGATCGCGCCGCGCTAAGATGCGCTGGCCTTGCCGGTCGGGGCTTCAGATAGGCTTCGGCCGGCAGATCGTCAATCAGAAGTAAGCGTCAATCAGAACGGCTTAACCACGACCAGGATCACGATCAGCGCGGCGGCGAGACCGGGGATCTCGTTGATCATCCGCAATTGCCGCCCAGTGAACTTCCGCTCGCCGCGCCGCAGCGCCGCGTGGTAGCCCGCCAGCCAGACATGATAGGCGGTCAGTGCCAGCACGATCGTGAACTTGGCGTGGAACCAGGGCTGCGCGAAGGCACCGATTTTGTAGGCCAGCGACAGCCCCAGCACCCAGCTGACCACTAGCGAGGGCCAAAGGATGATCCTGAGCAACTTGGCCTCGCGGTCGAGCCAACGTGCTTCCTCCGCCGAGCCGGGCTCAGCTTCCTGATGATAGACGAAATAGCGCGGCAGCATGAACAGCCCGGCCATCCAGAAGATCACGAAAATGATGTGGCCCGCCTTGAGCCAGAGATAGGTCATCGAAAGCACCCACAGCATTGCAACATGATAGCCTAAGCTCTCCAGCCGCGCACCAGCGAAAGCAATTCGCCGACGTGTTCGAGCGGGGTGGTCTGGTCAATCCCGTGACCGAGGTTGAACACGTGAGGGCGGCCCTTGAAAGCTTCGAGGATGCGCGACGCTTGGCGTTCGAGCTCAGCCCCACCGGCGATCAGCAGCAGAGGATCGAGATTGCCCTGAACCGGTAGCCCTTCGGGCAAGGCAGCCGCCGCCCAGACCGGATCGATGGTCTCATCGATGCCGACGGCACTGACCCCGGTTTCGCGCGCATAGGCTGGCAGCTTCTCGCCCGCGCCTTTCGGGAAGCCGATCACTGGAACATGCGGGAAGCGCTTGGCGATCGCAGCGGTGATCTTCGCATTGGGGGCAATCACCCAGCGTTCGAATTCGGTCGGGGCCAGGCTGCCTGCCCAACTGTCGAACAACTGCACCGCTTCCGCGCCGGCGACGATCTGTCCGATCAGATATTCGATCGTCACTTCGGTGATGGCATCAATGATCGCCTGGAACGCTTGCGGGTCGCGGTAGGCCATCGCCCGGGTCAGGTGATGATCGCGGCTGCCCTCGCCTGCCACCATGTACGTTGCGACGGTCCACGGGCTGCCTGCGAACCCCAGCATGGTCTTGTCACCCGGAAGCATGGCCTTGACCGCTTTCACCGTGGCGTAGATCGGGCTGAGCCGCTCTGGCACTGCATGCAGGCTCGACAGCGCCGCATCGACCAGCCGGGGCGAGAGATGCGGCCCTTCGCCAGCCAGAAATTCAAGATCCTGCCCCATTGCGTAAGGCACGATCAGGATGTCCGAAAACAGGATCGCGCCGTCCATGCCGTAGCGCCGCAGCGGCTGCATCGTGATCTCGGCAGCGGCCTCGGTATCGTAGACCAAGGCCAGAAATCCGCCCTTCTCCGCCCGCAAGGCACGGTATTCGGGAAGATACCGGCCAGCCTGGCGCATCAGCCACACCGGCCATTGTGCGCCGTTCGTTCCGCGCAGGGTTTCGAGCAATAAACCGGGCATCGAAGCAGATTCCAATTCAAATCAATTTAGAATGATAAAAGGTGACTGTAGTAGTTGGCCCTGTGGAAAGCGGGGATTGGCGCCGCATGCCGGAATTCTCCCGGCGTGAACAGACCCTGCGCGCATCCGAATCGCGGGCGCGGTGAGTCAACCAGACCTTTTGCCCGCTATCCCCAGCCTGTGGGTAGCACTGCCCACATGTCCACAAGAGTCAGATCGGCGCGCCGGTAGTGGGCACCGAAATAGTCCCCGAACTTGTAAGCCCTGATGTCCCGTGGTTTATGCGGGCAATCATCCACAGCCGACCGGTCCCCAGTTTCCAACGCTATGTCGCGCCTTCACCTTCACCTCCTGTCGGACTCAACCGGCGAAACGCTCGAGATGCTCGCCAAGGCCGCGCTGGCCCAGTTCGAAGGTGCCGATGTGGTGCGCCATTTCTGGCCGATGGTTCGTTCGCAGCAGCACCTCGACCGGATCATGGGCGAGATCGCCGCTAACCCGGGGCTGGTGTTCTACACCCTGGTCAATGCCGACACCCGAATGCGACTGGAAGAGCATTGCCGTACGTTGGGCCTGCCGGTGGTCGCGGTGCTCGATGCTGCGACCGATGCGCTCGAAGCCGCGCTCGGCCAGCACCCCAAGGCGCGCCCCGGCCGCCAGCACGCGATGGACGAGGCCTATTTCGCCCGGGTCGACGCGATCCATTACACCATCGCGCACGACGACGGGGTCGGCTGGGAGAATTGGGAGGAGGCGGACATCGTCCTGGCGGGGGTTTCGCGCAGCTCGAAGACCCCGACCAGCATCTATCTCGCCAACCGCGGCTACAAGGTCGCCAATATTCCGATCGTGGTCGAAAGCCCGCCCCCCGATGTGCTGTTCGGCCTGAAACATCCGATGGTGGTCGGGCTGACCACCGCGCCCGAACGGCTGGTGCAGGTTCGCCGCAACCGCCTGCTCGCGCTCGGCCAGACCCCCGAGACCGACTACGTCGACAGCGAGCGGGTGAACAAGGAAGTGCAATATGCCCGGCGCATGTTCGCCGACAACGACTGGCCGGTGATCGACGTCACCCGCCGCTCGATCGAGGAAAGCGCCGCGGCGATCGTCAACCTCTACAACGAATTTCTCGCCGCGCGCGAAGGGGTGAATGCGTGACGCTGGTGCTTGCCTCGAACAGTGCGTCGCGCAAGGCGATGCTCGATGCCGCCGGGGCGGACTATCAAGTCCAGCCCGCCGCGATCGATGAGCGTGCAGTCGAAGAGCAGCTTGGCGATGCTGCAGCGGGCGATGTGGCTCTTGCTCTCGCCGCAGCCAAGGCCCTGGCGGTCAGCAAGCAGTGCCAGGGCGCGCTGGTCCTCGGGAGCGATTCGCTGGTCGAGGTTGACGGGCGCCGCTTCGACAAGCCGGCGAGCCGCGAGAACGCGGCCGAACATCTGCGCTTCTTCTCGGGCCAGACCATGCAGCTTCACAGTGCCGCCGCATTGGCTCGTGATGGGACTGTGGTGTGGCAGCACGGCGAAGTGGCGATGCTACGGTTCCGCACGCTTTCTAAGCACTTCATTGACAGCTATCTCGACGCCGAATGGCCCGCCGTTTCAGCCTGTGTCGGCGTGTTCCGGATCGAGGCACTGGGGGTCAATTTGTTCGAGAGCATCAAGGGAAGTCACTTTACCGTGCTCGGCATGCCGCTGCTTGCAGTGCTTGGCGCGCTGCGCGAACACGGGGAGCTGGCGGGATGAGCGAACGGCCCCTTCCTCTCCTTGCCGGATTGATCGGCTGGCCGGTCGCGCAATCGAAATCGCCGCTAATCCATGAATTCTGGCTCAAACGCTTGGGTATTGACGGGCATTACGTGCGGCTGCCGGTCCGTCCCGGCGAAGTCGCGCGGGCGTTTCGCGGAATGGTCGCGCTGGGCTTCGCCGGGGTCCAGGCGACCATGCCGCACAAGCGCGCCTGCTTCGATCTGGTCGATCACCATACCCCGGCGGCGAAGTCGCTCGGCGCGGTCAACACCGTGGTGGTCGAGGAAGACGGCAGCCTGACTGGCGACAACACCGATCTCCCCGGGTTCGTTGAACCCATTGCGGGCCTGGATCTCGGCGGCGAGACGGTGACCGTGCTAGGGGCTGGCGGCGCGGCGGCGGCGGTGATCGCCGGGCTGGTCGGGCTGGGCGCGCGCGAGGTGATCGTGGTCAACCGCACCGCCGTAGCCACCGCGGCGCTGTTCGCCGACCTAGCCGCTACCTTGAGCACCTGCACGGTTCGCGCGGCTGACTGGAGCGAGGCACAAGCCAGCGCCGATCGCAGCGCGCTGATCGCCAATGCCACCTCGCTCGGCATGACCGGGATGCCGCAGCTGCCGCTCAGCGTCGACAGCCTGCGCGATGATGCGATCGTCTACGACATCATCACCCACCCGCATGACACGCCGCTGCTCCGCGCCGCGCAGGCCCGCGGCCTCAGGACTCACGACGGGCTCGAAATGCTGGTCGGCCAGGCGCGTGAGGCGTTCCGCCGCTTCTATGGTGCCGAAGCGCCGCGTGATGGCGATGCCGAACTGCGCGCGCTGCTCACTCAGTGACGCGCCCCTTTATCCTCGGTCTCACCGGCTCGATCGGGATGGGCAAGTCGGCAGTCGCGGCGATGCTGCGTGGACTGGGTGTGCCGGTGTTCGACGCCGACGCGGCGGTGCACGAATTACAGGGTCCGGGCGGCGCGTGTATCGAGCCGATCGAACGCTCTTTCCCCGGCACCACCGGCCCGAAGGGAGTCGATCGCCAGAAACTGGGCGCCGCAGTGTTTGGCAATCCCAAAGCGCTCAAGGTGCTCGAGCAGATCGTCCATCCCGAGGTCGCCGAACTGCGCCGCACCTTCCTTGCCGATAATTGTGCTGCCCCGCTGATCGTGTTCGACATCCCGTTGCTGTTCGAAAAAACCGGTGAGCACGGGCTCGACGCGGTTGTGGTGGTTTCGGCTCCCCCGGAGATGCAGCGCGAGCGGGTGCTTGCCCGGCCCGGCATGACAGTGGAGAAGTTCGAGCAGATCCTCAAGCTGCAGGTGCCCGATTCAGACAAGCGCGCGCGCGCCGATTATGTGATCGACACCGGGGTCAGCCTCGCCGAAACCCGCCATGCGGTGCAGCAATTGGTCCATGCCATTACCGCCGCGCAAAAATAGCGCTGCGCCCCCTTGTAACCCGCCTGTAACAAGCAGATATCGGCCCTTGTAATGCGCGAAATCATATTCGACACCGAAACGACCGGGCTCGATCCCAAAAGCGGTGACCGGATGGTCGAAATCGGCTGCATCGAGATGGTCAACCGGGTCCCGACCGGCGCTACCTTCCACGCCTACTTCCATCCCGACCGCGACATGCCGGCAGCAGCCGAAACGGTGCACGGGCTGTCGATCACCTTCCTCTCGGACAAACCGCGTTTCCACGAAAAGGCGCACGAACTGCTCGAGTTCCTTGGGCAAGAAACGATGCTGGTGGCGCATAACGCGGGGTTCGACTTCGGCTTCGTCAATGCCGAGCTCGAGATGTGCGGGCTGCCGCCACTGCCGCGCCAACGCATGATCGACACGGTCCAGCTTGCCCGGGTGCGCCATCCCGGGGCCAAACTGTCGCTCGATGCGTTGTGCACCAGGTATGGGATCGATCGCAGTCACCGCACCCGCCACGGCGCCTTGCTCGATGCCGAGCTGCTCGCGCAGGTCTATGTCGAGCTTACCGGAGGGCGCCAGATCGGTCTGTCGCTTGCTGCCGATCAGGGTGAGGCGGTTGTTCCGGTTACCGGCCTGGCCCAGCGCGAGCGGCCCCACCGGGCTCCCCGCCCGCACGCTGCAAGCGAAGCCGAACTAGCGGCTCACGCCGCCTTTCTCGAAACGGTGAAAAGCCCGCTCTGGCTCGATTGATCCGTTTCGTGCTGTTTTTGACAAGGAGTACGAAGCATGGACATTCGCGTATCAGGCCACCAGGTCGAAACCGGTGAAGCGCTGCAAAGCCACGCGCAGGATCGCCTGGCCGCGATTGTCGGGAAGTATTTCAACGGTGCGCTATCAAGTACGGTGACGTTCAACCGGGCGCCCGCCGGGGCCTTTCGCGCCGATGTGGTTACCCATGTGATGCAGGGCCTGGTTCTCAAGGGTGCGGGGATTGCGCACGACGCTCACGCGGCGCTCGATCAGGCGGCGGAGAAGATCGATAAGCAGCTTCGGCGGTACAAGCGCCGACTTTCGGACCACTCTGAGCAGAGCGCCCACGCCATCCGCGAAGAAGAGGCCGCCTATACCGTTTTCGCCGAACCCGATGAGGCCGCCGACGAAGTGACCGGCGATGCTCCGCTGGTTATTGCCGAAACCAGGGTCGATGTTCCGGAAACTACGGTCTCTAATGCGGTCATGATGCTCGACCTTCGGAACACCAACGCGCTGCTGTTCAAAAATGCTGGCACGGGCCGACATAATATGGTCTACCGCCGCGGCGATGGTTCGATCGGATGGGTTGAACCTTCGTGACGCGTAGCGTAAAGGCGCGCTCGTTTTACGTCAGGCGAGGGGGGGCAGAACGTCGGGAATTCCCGCCGCGCTAGCCCCTGTCCGGCCTGTTCACGCAATTTTTTGAGCAGATAGCCCGCCATGACCGCACTTTTCACCCTGCTACCAGAAGCTGTCGGCACGATTGCTGCGGAGAGCAAGCAAAGCATCCTCGATCGGCTCGCCGAAAGGTTTGCCGGCGTCTATGGGCTCGACCCGGTGCTGGTGCACGAACGGCTTGAGGAACGCGAAAAGCTTGGCAGCACGGGATTCGGCCGCGGGGTGGCGATCCCGCACGCCCGGATCCCCGATCTTGGGCGTCCGGTCGCGGTCTTCCTGCGGCTCGATACCCCGGTGGCCTTCGAAGCGGCCGATGGCATGCCGGTCGACATGGTGTTCGGCCTGCTTTCACCCGAAGCCGCCGGCGCGGCGCACCTCCATGCGCTCGCCGCGATCAGCCGGATGATGCGCGACGACAAGCTGCACGCGGCACTGGGTGAGGCGACGGGGGCAGAGGCGCTCTACGCTCTGCTCGCCAATGGCATCGATCGGGACGCGGCCTGATCATCTCCCTGGACCTGGCGCAATGACCGCGCGGCTTCCGGCAAAGCTCGAAGTCTCGGCGCTGGTCCGCGCGGTAAATTCGGCCGGCGGCTTTGCTGCAGTGGTTAACAAAGGTGAACCAGAAGCTGGCACTCTGCTGGTAATTTGCACCGAAAACGGCACAAACCGGCGGCTTTTCGAACGTATGCCGAGTATCGATGAAGACCGCGAATGGACCATGTCCTTGGCTGAAGACACTGAAAATAAACACTTCTTCGACGATTACTTGGAGCGTCGTCGAAGCCAGGATCCAGACCTGTGGATTGTCGAACTGGATATCGCGAATGGTGAACGGTTCATCGGATTGCCGGGAACCCAAGGTTGACTCTGCTGCACTGCACAATCAAAGGGCGCTCACCTTTTTGACGCGTGGGCGGTGCGTCGGGCAATCGGCCCGGCACGCAAGCACGCAGACGGGGGGCAGCCGGCAGGGTTTCCGGTCTGGGGCACAGCACAAGCAAATCGCTCCAGCCAATCCTGCGTCAGGCGCGCCAACCGCCCAAGAATGACGTTAAATGAGCAAGAAGCTCCACCGGGCCAGTGCAATCGCAGTGGCCGCAATGATTGGTACGATCGTATTCAGCGCCAACGGCTCCGGCGCATCCGCCCAAAACGTCGCAATGACGAATGGTGCAGCGGATCAGACCGTCCAGACGGTCAATCAGCCTCTCCTCCAGATTCCCCAGCAGCCTGGCGTGGAAACCACGCCGCAGGCCAGCGAGTCCGTCACCCCCGACGTCGACAGCTCGCCGATCAAGGCCGCTTCACTCACCCAGCTCGTTTCCGCACAGCCGCAGCCCGCCGATCTTTCGCGTGAGCTGAGCTGCCTCGCCGGAGCGATATACTTCGAGGCCAAAAGCGAATCGCTGGCCGGTCAGCTCGCGGTAGGCCGGGTCATCGTCGCCCGTTCGAAATCGGGCCGCTTCCCCAACTCGTATTGCGGGGTGGTCTATCAGCCGTCGCAATTCTCGTTCGTGCGCGGTGGCGGTATGCCCGGCATCAGCAAGGCTTCGCGCCAGTGGAAGAACGCGGTCGCGATCGCGCAGATCGCACATGCCGGATCGTGGCGCAGCCCGGTCGAAGGCGCGCTTTACTTCCACGCCGCCTATGTAAGCCCCGGCTGGCACATGAAGCGGATGGGCCGGATCGAGAACCACGTGTTCTACCGGTAAGCGCTGCAGTCACGGAATTTTGACCGGGGCGGACCGCAAGGTTCGCCCCGTCTCATTTCAGGCTTCGCTGAATTCGAACCAGACGGGGGCGTGGTCGCTCGCTTTTTCCCGGGCGCGGTGGTCCTTGTCGACGCCCGCGGCGACCAGGCGGTCGGCCAGTTCGGGCGAGAGCAGCGCATGGTCGATGCGGAAACCGTGGTCGCGCTGCCACGCGCCCGCCTGGTAATCCCAATAGGTCCACACTCCGCCTGCAGGATTGAGCGTGCCGAGCGCGTCGGTCCAGCCATCGGCAAGCAGGCGGGCATAGGCATCGCGCGATTCCGGCTGCATCAACGCATCCGCGGCCATCGCGGCGGGCGCCCAGACGTCGTTGTCGCGCGGGATCACGTTGTAATCGCCGAGCACGATCGCCGGGACTTCCTCGGCGGCAATTTCGGCCATCCGCTGGCGCAGCCGCGCCATCCAGCGCAGCTTGTAATCGAACTTCGGCCCCGGCACCGGGTTGCCGTTGGGCAGGTAGATACAGGCGATCCGAACCCCGTTGACCTCAGCTTCGATATAGCGCGAATGCTCGTCCTCAGGTTCTCCGCCCAGCCCGCGCTGGATCTCCAGCGGCGCAACCTTGTCGGCAAGGATGGCAACGCCGTTAAAACCCTTCTGCCCGTGCCAGATCGCTTCGTAGCCGATGTCGGCAAAGTCCTTCGCCGGGAAGCCTTCGTCTTGGGTCTTGATCTCCTGCAGGCAGGCCACCGTCGGCCGGGTTTCCTCCAGCCATTCAAGCAGCCGCGGTAGACGCGCCTTGATCCCGTTGATGTTGAAGGTGGCGATCTTCATTTTGCGCATGGTCCGGCATCGCTATCGCGACGCCTTGCGCAACACCGGCCCGCTCCCCCTGCCCGACCACCCGTTGAAGGTACCCTGTGGGCGGTCGGGCAGGGGGGGGCGGGTCGGTGTTGCCGAGCCGTGAGGCGAGCAAATCATACAGAGAAGGACGAACCGCAACCACAGCCTGAGGCGGCTTGCGGATTTTCG
>JBJTLY010000274.1:0-3711 GCA_046063275.1 Novosphingobium sp.
CACGATCACGCTCGACTTCGCCCTGGGCCGCTTGACCGGGGTGATCGACAAGCTGCTGGTCTATCCTGAGCGGATGCAGAAGAATCTCGATAAGATGGGCGGGCTGGTCCACTCGCAGCGGGTGCTGCTGGCGCTGACTCAAGCCGGGCTGACCCGCGATACGTCCTATCGCCTGGTCCAGCGCAACGCGATGAAGGTGTGGGAAAGCGACGGCGCGCTCAACCTGCTCGAACTGCTCAAGGCCGATCCCGAAGTGACCGCCGCGCTGCCTGCGAGCGAGCTCGAAGAAAAGTTCAACCTCGACTATCATTTCAAGGCGGTCGACACGATCTTCGCCCGGGTGTTCGGAGCCTCGTGACGCTTTTCAATGCGACCTTTCGCGACTAGCATCGTTAAAGGGACGTGAGGCAACAGGAGAGAGACCCATGCAGATCATACGCACCATCGTCTGGGTCGTTGTCCTGATCGCGCTGCTGCTGTTCTCGATCAACAACTGGCAGGATGTCGAAGTGAAGATCTGGGAGGGGTTGATCCTCCAGACCAAGCTACCCGCGTTGGTGATCGTTTCGTTTATGCTGGGCCTCTTGCCGATGTGGCTACTGCACAAGACCGCCGCCTGGCGGCTGCGGCGGCGAATCGGTACGCTCGAAAATTCGGTGCGCGCGGCAAGTGTATCCACCCCGGTCGAAGCCGCGCCTGTGCCGACTTTCACCACCACTTCGGAGCCGCCGGCCGGCAGCCTATGAACACCAATCCGATTTACCTCGCACTGGATTTTCCCCGGCTCGACACTGCGATCGAAGTCGCGAAGAAGGCTTCGGCGCATATCGGCGGGCTCAAGCTGGGGCTCGAGTTCTTTCTCGCCCATGGCCACCACGGGGTGCACGAGGTGCACAAATTGGGTCTGCCGATTTTCCTCGATCTGAAGCTGCATGACATCCCCAACACTGTCGCTGGGGCAATGCAGTCGATCCACGTGCTCGAACCTTCGATCGTCACCATCCATGCCAGTGGCGGGCGGGCGATGATGGAAGATGCCAAGGCCGCAGCAGGCGAGCATTGCCGGGTGGTCGGGGTCACGCTCCTTACCAGTCTCGACGAGGGCGACATGGCGGCGACCGGGATCGCCGGGCAGCCGCATGATCAGGTACTGCGCCTCGCCGACCTGGCCCATAGCGCCGGGCTCGACGGGATCGTCTGTTCGGGCCACGAGGTTGGCGCGGTTCATGCGAAGTGGAAGGACGGGTTCTTCGTCGTACCTGGGTTGCGGCCTGCAGGCGACGCGATGGGCGACCAGAAGCGCGCGGTCACCCCGCGCGCCGCGCGCGATGCCGGGGCCAGCGTGCTGGTCATCGGCCGCCCCATCGCCCGCGCCGAGGATCCGGCCGCAGCAGCGCGCGCGATCGAAGCCACTTTGTAGAATTCAGCTTGGCGCAAGCTCGCCACGGCTAGCCGGTGCGGCAAAGGAGTTAAGTCCCATGAAATCGCTCTCGTTTGCTCTCGCCCCGCTTGCCCTTTCCCTCGCCCTGCCCGGAGCCGCCATGGCCAACGACCTGCAAAGCCCGATTGCCGCGACCAGCGCGCTCTTGACCGTCTCCGCCGATGGCAAGACTTCGCGCGTGCCCGACCTTGCGGTGTTCAACGCCGGGGTAACTAGCCAGGGCGACACGGCCGGTGCGGCATTGAGCGCCAATTCGGCCGACATGACCCGCGTCATCGCGACACTCAAGAAGGCCGGGATCGCCGACAAGGATATCCAGACCAGCCAGATCAGCCTCAACCCGATCTACGGCCAACCGGTGCAGCGCCCTGATGGCATGGTGGTGCAAGAACCGAAGATCGTCGGTTATCAAGCGACCAACACCGTCTCGATCCGCAGCCGCGATATCAAGAACTTCGGCAAGGTGCTCGACGCGCTGGTCGCTTCGGGTGCCAACCAGGTGGGCGGCCCCAGCTTCCAGATCGCCGAACCCGATGCCGCGACTGACGAAGCGCGGGTCAACGCGATGAAGGCCGCACGCGCCCGCGCTGATCTCTACGCCCGTGCCGCCGGCCTGCGCGTGGTGCGGATCGTCTCGATCAGCGAGAGCGGTGGCTATTCCCCGCCGCAGCCGATGTACGCGATGGCGGTGCGCGCCAAGGCCGACTCCACCCCGATCTCCGCGGGTGAGGTCGAAGCGCAGGTCAGCGTCACGGTGCAGTTCGAACTGGCGCCGTGATCCGGATCGGGTAAGGGGCGGCATATGCCCGCCCCCGCCATCAAGATCTGCGGAATTTCGACCAGCGACACGCTTGCCGCGGTGATCGCCGCACGCGCCGAACACGTTGGGTTCAATTTCCACGCGCCAAGTCCGCGCTGCGTTACCATTGCGCAGGCGCAGGCGCTCGGTGCGCAGGCAAAAGGGCGGATTGGCCGGGTGGGACTGTTCGTCGATGCCCCCGATGCGGCGCTGGACGAGGCCGTTTCGACCGGGGCGATCGACGTGCTGCAGCTGCACGGCGATGAAAGTCCGGCCCGCGTCGCCGAACTGCGCAACCGCTTCGGTTTGCCGGTGTGGAAGGTGATCGGCGTTGCCGGAGCCCCCGATCTGGACCGCGCGCACAATTATGTCGGTGCTGCCGATCTTGTGCTGCTCGATGCGCGCACCCCGGCAGGGTCGTTGCCGGGCGGGATGGGGCTCAAATTCGACTGGGGCTTGCTCGCCCAATGGAAAGCACCGCTGCCCTGGGGGCTCGCCGGAGGGCTAAACCCCGGCAACGTCGCCGAGGCCATCGCCGCCACCGGTGCACCACTGGTCGATGCGGCGTCGGGGGTGGAGCGCGCCAAGGGTGTCAAGGACCCGGCACTCATCGCCCAGTTCTGCGCCGCCGTCCGCAACGCATGACAAAAGGGCGGCCCTTGCGGACCGCCCTTCCTGTCCAGCCCGGGGTGGCATCCGGGTAGAAACGGTATCTGACTTAGAAGCGCACGCCGACGCCGCCGACCACGGCATCCGAATCCGGGAAGCCGTTGCCGGTGAAGAAGTGGCGGTATTCAGCCTTGAGGTAGACCGGACCCTTGCCCAGGCCCTGTTCCACGCCGGCGCCAGCATGCCAGCTGTCTTCGCACAGATCGCACGGCTTGGTGGTGTAACCGCCGGCAGCGAACACCTTGGTGCTCGAACCAGCCTTGAGGCCGAGACGGCCGGTCATGCCGAAGGCGACCTTGCTGCCGGTCCGGTCGATCTTGTCGCCCGAAACTTCAACGCCCGCAAAGGTGTTGGGCGCTAGATCGAAGTCGTAACCAGCGGCAGCACCGTAAGTTGCGTCAGTGTTGCCGTTCAGCCAGATCGCACCGCCGCGAACTTCGACGCGGGCTTCGTTGGCGAGCGCCGGGGTGGCAAAGGCCAGCGAGGCGACCAGCGGCAGGATAATCTTACGCATTGTATGCTCCTTGGGTAATCCAGCCCTGCAAGAGGGCAGGCCGCCCAAATGGGTAGGCTGACCTGTCACCACAATGAACAACGCGTTCAGAAGTTCCACAAACACGTTTGAATGTGTCAATATTGCCACAGATATGGACATGAATGGAATGTAATGTTACTCGATCATTAAGCATTGGCCGCTGCCCAAAGGCTGGACTTGGCGCCGCTGCTCTGCCAAGCGCGAACGCGATATGACCACCGCCCCGACCCAGAACTCTTTTCGCACCCAACCTGACGAACGCGGCCA
>JBJTLY010000275.1:0-5416 GCA_046063275.1 Novosphingobium sp.
AAATTGTCATGGCCTATGTCGCAACGGCGCTGGTCTTCGGGATGCTTGATGCGGTGTGGCTGCGCAATGCCGGCCCCGCGCTGTACCGCCCTGCCCTTGGCGACCTGCTGGCCGACCAGTTCCGGCTGGCCCCGGCGCTGACTTTCTACGCGATCTATATCGCCGGCCTCACCTATTTCGCGGTGATACCCGGCATGCTCAGCAATGACGCGGCGGCCTTGAGCAACTTTGCCGGCGTTCCGCTGTCGATCCTGCACGGCGCTTTGTTCGGGTTCTTTTGCTATGCTACCTATGACCTGACCAACCAGGCGACGATGAAGGTCTGGCCAAGCCACGTGACCCTGCTGGACATGGCCTGGGGCGCGGTCGCAAGCGGCTTTGCGGCAGGTGCGGCGACCTTCCTCGTCACCCGCTTCGGCGGCAGCACGCCAGTCTAAGATGTTCATCGGGCACTGGGCTCCGGCGCTGGCGGTTGCCGCCAAGCGCAAGACACCCGGGCTCGGGACGCTGTTTGTTGCCGCGCAGCTGGTTGACTGGGCGTTTTTCGTTTTGGTGCTGCTCGGCGTGGAAAAGATGCGGCTGAACCCGGCGATCAGCGCGGTCAGCCCGCTTGATCTCTACTTCATGCCCTATACCCACAGCCTGCTTGGTGCGTTCGTCTGGGCCGCGGCCTTTGCCGTGCTGGTCTGGCTGGTGCTGCGCGACGGAACGGCGGGCTTGCTGGCCGGAGCGGTGGTCTTGTCGCACTGGCTGCTCGATCTGCTGGTTCACGTGCCCGACCTGACGATTGCCGGGGGCTCGTCCAAATTGGGCTTCGGCCTGTGGAATTACCCCGCAATCGAGATGCCGCTCGAACTGGCGATAACAATCGGTGGGTTGTGGCTCTATGTTCGCGCGCGGCAGCCGCTGCTGGGTCGGGCGCTGGTGCTGGGTGCCTTGCTGCTTGGCCTCCAGCTGTTCAACTGGTTTGCTCCGGTCGCGCCCGAAGTGACCCCCGGCACCAGTTTTCTCGCGCTGTTTGCTTATGGCCTGGTCACATTGGCAGCATGGTGGATGGGGAAAAGCGCCGCGCAAGGTTCCAAAGCGCACTAGCCCGAATCCCCGTGCACCGCTAAGCGCTGCGCGCATGGCCGAGATAACCCCCGAAGTCGTCGCCGCCCACGGGCTGTCCGAAGAAGAATATGCGCGTGTCCTGCACGCGCTGGGGCGCGAGCCCAATCTGGTCGAGCTCGGCATCTTCTCGGTGATGTGGTCCGAGCATTGCTCGTACAAATCGAGCCGACTGCACCTCAAGAAATTGCCGGTCGAAGCGCCGTGGGTAATCTGCGGCCCGGGCGAGAATGCCGGCGTGATCGACATCGGCGACAATCAGGCCGCGATTTTTAAGATGGAGAGCCACAACCACCCGAGCTACATCGAGCCCTATCAGGGCGCGGCGACCGGCGTTGGCGGTATCCTGCGCGACGTCTTCACTATGGGCGCGCGGCCGATCGCCAACATGAATGCGCTGCGCTTCGGCGATCCCAAGCACCCCAAGATGAAGGCGTTGGTCAAGGGTGTGGTCGCGGGGATCGGCGGCTACGGCAACTGCGTCGGCGTGCCCACTGTGGGCGGCGAGACCAACTTCCACAGCGCTTACGATGGCAACATCCTGGTCAACGCGATGACCGTCGGCGTCGCCGATCAGGACAAGATCTTCTATTCCGCCGCCACCGGGATCGGCAACCCGATTGTCTATGTCGGCTCGAAAACCGGGCGCGACGGGATCCACGGCGCGACCATGGCCAGCGCCGATTTCGGCGAAGATTCCGAAGCCAAACGCCCCACCGTGCAGGTCGGCGACCCGTTCACCGAGAAGCTGCTGATCGAGGCCTGCCTCGAACTGATGGCGACCGACGCGATCGTCGCGATCCAGGACATGGGCGCAGCCGGGCTGACCAGCTCGAGCGTCGAAATGGCGACCAACGGCAAGGCCGGGATCATCCTCGACATGGACAAAGTGCCGTGCCGCGAAGAGGGCATGACGCCCTACGAGATGATGCTGAGCGAGAGCCAGGAGCGGATGCTCATGGTCCTGAAGCCCGGCAAGGAGCCGATGGCCGAGGCGATCTTCAGGAAGTGGGAATTGGATTTCGCGGTGATCGGCGAAGTGACCGATACCGGCCACATGGTGCTGACCTGGCAGGGCGAGACGGTCTGCGATATTCCGCTCGGGCCGCTGGCCGAGGATGCGCCGCTGTACGACCGGCCGCACTTGAGCCTTGAGGAATACAAGGTCTGGGCGAACGTCGCGCCGCTCGGCGATGTGCCCGAGAGCACCGATATCGGCGCGGACCTGCTCAAGCTGATGGCTTGCCCCGATTTGGCCAGCCGGCGCTGGATCTGGGAGCAATACGACAGCCAGGTCGGCGCGGACACGATGCAGAAAAGCGGCGGCGACGCGGCGGTGGTGCGGATCCATGGCAGCAAGAAAGCGCTCGCCATGACCACCGACTGCACCCCGCGCTACGTCTATGCCGACCCCTACGAAGGCGGCAAGCAGGCTGTGGCGGAGACCTACCGCAACTTGTCAGCAGTCGGCGCCAAGCCCCTGGCAATCACCAATTGCCTCAACTTCGCCAACCCCCAGCGGCCCGAGATCATGGCGCAGATCGTCGAGGCACTCCGCGGCATGGGCGATGCGTGTAGGGCGCTGGATTATCCGATCGTTTCGGGGAATGTCAGCCTCTACAATGAGAGCAAGGCGACTGGCGGCGGGTCTGCGATCCTGCCGACCCCAGCGATTGGCGGGGTTGGGATTCTCGAAGACCATGAGAAAATGGCGACGATTGGGTTCAAGGAAGATGGATCGGCCATCGTCCTGCTATCTGATGGCGAATGCAGCGACAAGTATACCCGAGGTCATCTCGGTCAGTCGCTATGGTTGCGAGAAATCGCAGGACGCGAGGCTGGCGAAGCCCCGAAAGTCGACCTGAATTTCGAACGTCGCGCTGGCGAATTTGTCAGAGAAATGATCGGGAGTGGTCAGGTGCTGGCCGTCCACGATGTTTCGGACGGAGGGTGGCTTGTCGCTATCGCTGAAATGGCGCTAGCCGGCGGCATCGGTGCCCGAATCCTGCCCGATTGGGTCTCGGCTGGAGCAGACTGGCCATTTGGAGAACATCAAGGTCGATATGTTGTCGAGACAAGCGACTATGAACGCCTGTTGGAAGCAGCAAATGCAGCAGGCGTCGGCGCTGATTGCTTGGGAACGGTAGCTGGAACCGCCTTGGTTGATGATTATGCTGATGGAAGACACGTTGCATTGAACGTACCCCTCACCGCCCTGCGCGAGGCCAGCGACAGCTTCTTCCGCGACTGGATGGAAGGCTGAGCCACCCCCAATCCCCGTCGCCCCGGGCTTGACCCGGGGTTTGGCTTTTCTTTGGCGAAGGTGCGGCGTGCTGCTACGTCGAAAAGGCAGCCAAGCCCCGGATCAAGTCCGGGGCGACGAGTGAGGAGTATTCAGTTGGTCGAGGGATATTCCGGCAAGCCCCTCGCCCTGAAGCTGGGGCTGCGCGATGGACAGCGGGTGTGGTTCGATCGCATGCCCGACAGCGTTGCAGACGAGATCGGCGAATATGCGCTCGATCTGGTCCCGATTGCCGATCCCGCGCAGGGAATCGATGCAGCGCACGTGTTCGTCACCGAACGCGCGGTGCTTGAGCAGCGGCTCTGCCAATTGCGCCACCAGATCGCCGCTGCTGGCCAGGTCTGGGTAAGTTGGCCCAAGAAGGCCTCAAAAGTCCCGACCGACATCACCGAAGACACCATCCGCGAACTGGCGCTGCCGCTGGGATTTGTTGACACCAAGGTCTGCGCGGTCGACGAGGTCTGGTCGGGGCTCAAACTGGTGATCCGCAAGGAATTGCGCTGACCCTCGCGCAACTGAAAGCAAAAACCGATGGCCGATCTTTACCTCAAGGCGCTCGAAAGCGAGCGCAAGAGTCTGTGGGCCGCTTGCCGGCTCAAGGGACTGCCCAAAGGCACGCCCGAGCGGCAGCGGATCGTCGCGCTCGACGAGCTGATCGCAGCGCACAAGTGCAAGCACGCCAAGCCGTGACTGTCATTGAATTGCGCATCAAATGATGCTACATTTGATGCATGCGAACCACGATCACACTTGACGATGAACTGCTCCAGTCGCTTCGAGAGACCACTGGCATTCAGGAAACGACGGCACTTGTGCGCAAGGCCTTGCTGGAAATGCGGCAGCGCGAATCTGGCCGGATTTTGGCTTCGCTCAAAGGCAGCATGCCTGACTTTGGCAAGGTGCCGGCGCCCCGTCGCCGACCGCCCAACTTCACCAATCCATGATCATTGTCGATACGTCGGTCTGGGTCGACCTCCTTCGCGGAATCGATTCACCGCTCGATGAAATCCTGGGAACCGGCGAAGAATCCCTCCATCCATTTGTCTACGGCGAATTACTGCTGAACGGACTACCGAAGCGCGGGTCATTTGCAGAACGCCTTGAGGGCCTTAAACCTGCGCCAGTCGCGACACAGCCGGATGTCGCGGCATTCATCATTTGGGCAAAGCTCGCCGGAACGGGAGTGGGCTATGTGGATACCCATTTGCTCGTTGCGGCAAGATTGTGCGGTGGTTCGATTATGACCAAAGACACCAATCTCGCCGCTCAAGCCGAGCGCCTTGGCGTGGCTTACGCGCCATGACCAAGCGCGACGTTTTCGTGTTCTTCATCGCCGGAGCGAAAGTGCGCAACCCGGCGGCCGCCCAGGCCTTGATCGCCCGGCTTTAGGCCGCCAGCTTCGCCTCAGGCGCGATCAGGTCGTAAGGGTCGATGCCTTGCGAACGCCAGACCGCATGCGCCTCGGTATACTTGGTCGGCGGGGTGATGCCGAGTTTGGCGCGGACTTTCTCGATCGGCAGCGGGAGCAGTTCGAGGATCGACTGTTCGACCAGCCGCGGGCAGGCTTTGCCCATCCGCTGTGCTTCGCGCACCGCGCCGAAGATCGGCGCCTTGGTCTTCATCCGCTTCTTGATCTCGAACGCCCCGGCGTAGCCGAGGAACAGGTGCGCGAGCGCAGGTTGCTGGCTGTAGGTGAAGGCCAGCACGCACTGTTCGCCCAGCGCATCGCGGCCGAAGCCCGAGAGGATGTGCATCAGGTCATGCGTGTCGCGCATGCGGTTGAAGTACCAGGTGACCTGGTCGTCGAAATACTGATCAGGGCGGCGATACTTGTCGAGATCGTCGACCAGTCCCTGCGCAGAGAGACCTTCGCGCTCCATGAAGTCGCAATAGACGTGCGCGAGGCTGCCCGCAGGCATCTTGCGCAGGCGATCATGGTCATCAAGGATTTCGACCAGCGATGGTTCGCTCTTGCGCAGTGCCTGCCCACGTTCACTCTTTAGA
>JBJTLY010000276.1:0-12591 GCA_046063275.1 Novosphingobium sp.
TCGTCGGCGACATCGCGGATGCGGGTACCTTGCCCGCCTCAGAGGATTACGGCCTTCATATATCGGGATTGTCTAGAGAACTTCGCCGGTGGCGCAACTCGGCAATCAGGCCTGCCGCGCCGGAGCGGAGCTTCTCGCGGCTGACCATGCCCAGCCGCCGCGCCGCCAGCCAGACCTGGACGATCATGATGACTTCAAGCGCGAACAGCGCCCAGGCCATGCCGATCGCGCCATAGGGTTTCACCAACAGCGCACCCACCGCGACGCAGACCACGCTGGCGGCGAGGAAGAAATAGGTGAAGGACGCGTGCCGGTTGATCGCGAGGATCAGGTTCGAGAGCGGTCCCCAGACTGCATCGGCAAGCATCGTGGCGACCATCACCGCGAGCAGCGCCATGCCCGGCACCACCATCCCGCCGGTCCACAGCTGGATGAACGGCCGGCCCAGAAGAAGCAGGCCCAGCGCAGCCGGGATGACCAGCACCGCCATCACGCCGAGGTTGAGCACGAGCAGCTGGTTGGCCCGTGCCTCGTCATGGTGCGAGACATAGACGTTGTAGCGCGGCATCGCGGCGATGTTGAAACGGAAGGCGAACTGCAATGCAGTACGGCTCAAGGTTCGCACCACCGAGAAGGCCGGGATCGCCGCAGGC
The DNA here is from genome assembly GCA_046063275.1 of Novosphingobium sp. GTDB lineage: Bacteria > Pseudomonadota > Alphaproteobacteria > Sphingomonadales > Sphingomonadaceae > Novosphingobium. Next base: position 654 of record JBJTLY010000276.1, read on the forward strand.
CCGCCGAACGCGCCGATCGCCATGACCGAACCCTGGATGCCGATCGCCTGCGCCCCCGGCAGGACCAGCGCGGCGAGCGCGGGCCGGATCAGGGTGCGGACCTCATCTCGGTCGATCCGCCAATCGGCGCTGCGCAGCCACGGCGCATGGCGGCGCAAGGCGAGCGACTGCACCGCGGTTCCGATCAGCCGCATGACGAGGAACGCCAGCGCCACTTCGGCCTGCGTGCCGCCTGATGCGGCGACAGCCAGCGCTGCTAGCGCTTCGATCATGATCACCGTCTGATAAAGGAATCCTCCCTTCGCAAAGGCATCGGTCGAAACAAACCCGGCAATAGTCACGCCGTTGAACAAGGCCAGAAAGCCATAAAGCGCCAGCGACAGCGCGGTGAGGCGCGCTTCGTCCCGGGGCAGCACCGCGCCGAAATCGAGCGCATGGGGAAAGACCAAAAGCACTACCAGGCTCGCCGCGCCGAGCAGGACCAGACCGGTGGCGAGGGTAATGACCCGCAACGCCATCATGATCCGCGCGGCGCGGGCCTGATCACCCTGCGCCACCGCACGGGTCATCGCGCTGGTGCCGGCGCTGGTCAGGCCAAGGTCGGCCATCGCGAGCAGCGCCGGGACGCTGTAAAGCAGCACCCACACGCCATATCCCGCCAGTCCCCAGCTTCGGGTCAGCACCGGCACGGATACAAGCTGGATCGCCAGTTGGATTCCAAGACCGAAGATCCCGGCCGCCGTGCCTTGCGCGAGGCGAGTCCGGCCAAGGTTTTTCAGCGACTTCATGCGCCGCTCTTAGCGGGTCGGGACCGGCGCTTCACCCGAATAATCGTAGAACCCCCGCCCGGTCTTGCGGCCGAGCCAGCCGGCCTCGACGTATTTCACAAGCAGGGGAGCCGGTCGGTACTTGCTGTCGCCGGTCGTGTTGTAAAGCACCCGAACGATATCGAGACAGGTATCGAGCCCGACGAAATCAGCCAGTTCGAGCGGGCCCATCGGGTGGTTGAGGCCCAGCCGGCAGCCCTTGTCGATATCGGCAATGTTGGCGGTGCCCTGGCCGAGCACGAAGACCGCTTCGTTGATCATCGGCAGGAGGATACGGTTGACGACGAAGCCGGGTTCATCCTCGGCCTGGACCACCTGCTTGCCCAGCAGTTCGGCAAAGGCGCGGGTCCGCGCTACGGTCTCGGCGCTGGTGGCGAGGCCGGGGATCACTTCGATCAGCCCCATTACCGGCACTGGATTGAAGAAATGCAGTCCGATGAAGCGCTTGGGATCGGTGGTGCTCGCCGCCATCCGGGTGATCGGGATCGAGCTGGTGTTCGAAGCGAGGATCGCATCGGCGCGAAGAACTTGGCCCACCGCTTCAAAGATCTTGCGCTTCACATCCTCGCGCTCGGTCGCGGCCTCGATGATCAGGTTGGCGTCGGCCATTGGCGCGTAGTCGGCCACCGGCGTGATCCGCGCGAGGACTGCTTCCGCATCGGCAGCAGACAGCTTGTCGCGGCTGACCAGCTTGGTCAGGGCTTTGTCGATCCCGGCCTTGGCCTTCTCCGCCAGCGCGATATCGACGTCGCAAAGCAGCACCTTGATGCCGTGCTGGGCGATCGTCTGCGCGATCCCGGAACCCATCTGCCCCGCTCCGATTACGCCGACTACCTGCATCGTCTGATCCTTCGCAACTGCAGCAAAGGCGGCTGGTTAGCGGCGCAGATGCGGCTTGGCTAGCGGTTTTGCCCGGGTATCCAAAGCACGTCGCCGCTGCCTGCGGCATTGATTGCGCGGGCCAGCACGAAGAGCAGGTCAGACAGCCGGTTGATGTATGCCAGCGCGGCGGGATTGACGGGTTCCTGCGCAGCGAGCGCGGTCATCGCCCGTTCGGCCCGGCGGGCCGAGGCGCGCGCCACATGCGCCCGCGCCGCACCCTCGCTGCCACCTGGGAGGACAAAGCTGGTCAGCGGAGGTTGGCGGAGGTTGAGCGCATCGATTTCGGCCTCGAGCCAGTCGACCTGGCTTGCCACCACCCGCAGGACCATTTCGGACGGCGCGAAATCCTCACCCCCCAATGCTCCAAGGGGGGTCGCAAGGTCGGCCCCAAGGTCGAACAGGTCGTTCTGAATCCGGGTCAGTTGCGCCGCATAGTCGAACGCACCCAGCGCGAGCTGCGCCCAGCCCAGCACGGAATTCGCTTCATCGACCGCGCCGATCGCTTCCATCCGCGCGTCATGTTTCGCCCGCCGCGTGCCATCGACCAGACCGGTGGACCCGTCGTCACCCGTACGGGTGTATATCTGGGTGAGCTTGACCACCTGCTGCAGCTTTACTTGCGGGCAGCGAACAGGATAATGGCCACAACCACGATCGTCGCCCCCTGGAACAGGATGCGGCGGAACATCAGTTTGTTCTGCAGCAGCTGGTTGGCGCTCGGGCCTGAGCCCTCGGGCCGTTCAAGGTCTTCCTTGGTGCTGGCAAGGAAGGCGGCAATGCCGCGCACCAGAGTGAACAGGGTGGCCAGCGCGAGCACCACGACCAGCGGGATCAGGATGTAGTTCATGGCGCGGTCTCTACGCCGCTGCCCAGCGAAATGCCAGCGGGGAAGCGTTGTTCGCGCAGCGCCTGTGCCACTGCGCGGCCGTCGTCTCCCACCTGGCGCAGATCGGCGAGCGCGGGCGATCCACGCCGCTTGGCGAGCTTGCGCCCATCGGCTTCGACCAGCAGCGAGTGGTGGTGGTAAAGCGGCTGGGGCAGGCCGAGCAGGTGGCCGAGGAGCACATGAACGTGGGTCGAGGCGAACAGGTCCAGTCCGCGCGTGACCAGCGTGATTCCTTGCGCGGCATCGTCGAGCGTGACGGCAAGATGATAGCTCGCCGGGGCTTCCTTGCGCAGCAGGACGACGTCTCCAAACAGCTCGGGCCGCGCGGTCTGCATTCCGGCGATTTCGTCAGTCCAGCTGAGCGGACCAGCCAGCGCGATTGCCTTGGCTATATCGAGCCGCCACGCCGCGCCTTCGGGGCTAACCGCGCGACCGCAGCAGGTGCCGGGATAGACTGGCCCGTCAGGCCCGATTTGGGTAGCAGCGGCCAACACTTCGGCGCGGGTACACTGGCAGGGGTAGAGCAGCCCCATCGCCTTGAGCCGCTCGCCCGCCGCCGCGTAGCTCTTCAGCCGCTGGGATTGGAATGCGACTTCGCCGTCCCATGTGAGCCCCAGCCAAGCGAGGTCGGCAAGCATCTCAGCGGCCAATTCCACCCGGCTGCGGGTGCCGTCGATATCCTCGATCCGCACCAGAAACTCGCCATCGCGCTCGCGGGCAAGATCATGCGCGACCACCGCGGCATAGGCATGGCCCAGATGGAGCAAGCCGTTGGGGCTCGGGGCAAAGCGTGTCCGCACTGTCACACTGGCGCTTGTCCTGTGGATTTCGCCCGCTGGCAAGGCTTGACGCATCGAGTCCTGCCATGCTTCTTGTCACCATGCGCTGTCACAGAACCGCAATCGCGACCAGTTACGCGGGGCCATGCTCAAGTCGGAGCTGATCGAGCGCGCGGCCTCGTTCCGCAGCGCAGAGGGGGACCCCTCGCGGCACCTGTCCGATTGCCCTGCCTTGGTGCTCAACGCCGACTATACCCCGCTCAGCTATTACCCGCTCAGCCTGTGGCCGTGGCAGACCGCGATCAAGGCGATCTTCCTCGAACGGGTCGATGTGGTGGCGAGCTACGCGCGCGAAGTTCACTCGCCCAGCTGGACCATGCCGATCCCCAGCGTGATCGCGCTGCGCCAGTACGTGAAGCCGAGCGAGTTTCCCGCCTTCACCCGCTTCAACCTGTTCCTGCGCGACCGGTTCAGCTGCCAGTACTGCGGCCACCCCGGTAACCTGACCTTCGATCATGTCGTCCCGCGGCGGCTCGGCGGGCGGACCAGCTGGGAAAATGTCGCCACCGCCTGCGGCCCGTGCAACCTCAAGAAAGGCGGTCGCACCCCGGCGCAAGCGCGCATGCCGCTGCTCGTCCCGCCGATCCGCCCGACCAACTGGCAACTGCAGGAACGCGGCAAGGGCTTCCCGCCGAACTACCTGCACGAAACGTGGCGGGACTGGCTCTACTGGGACGTCGAGCTTGAGGCATGATCGCGCGCGTGGCTTGATTGCTGGGCTTTTCCCCGCGCACATCGACAACACATTTCGCGGTCGACGCATCGCACTCTACGCATTCTACCCGGTCACAGCCCTGATCCTGTGGCGCAGCCTGCATCACCTGATCGCGGCAGATGGCGGTGCCCAGACGATTGCGACGATGCCGCTCGATTCGTACCCTCCCGGAGCAGCGCAAAACATCGTGGCGATCTTCGCCCTGTGGGGCTTGAGCCAGTTGTTGCTCGGCCTGGTTTTCCTCATAGCCTGCTTCCGCTACCGGGCGATGATCCCGCTAATGTGGCTGCTATTGGCATTGGAGACGGCCGGACGGCAATTGGCCGGAACCGCCAAGCCGATCGTCACGCTACACACCGCGCCGGGCGCCGCCGGCAACCTGCCGATGCTTGCCATCGCCCTGGTCATGCTCTGCCTTTCACTGACGCCGCCGAAAGACGGCAAAGACCAGCGGTAGGTTAGCGTGTCAATCTTGAGTGCCTATCCTGCAGCCAGTTGCGCCAAGGCCGCCCCGAGTGCCAGCACCAGCGCTACCCACACCCTTGGCCCCATAAAGACCGACAGCTCGCGCTGGGTCGGGAAGCTGAAGGTTACCGGGATGCCGAGCAGCTTATAGGCATGGATGCCGGCGAAACGCGGATCGCCTGCCAGCTTGAGCAGGTCGCGGCGGCTGCGGTAGCGCATCAGGCCGAAGATCGACCAACCGGGATCGGCCTCCACGTTCCACGCATCGACATAGGGGCCGACCTTGCGCCCCACCATTCCCGGGTGCCCGCCGCACGCGATCAAGGCTTTGACGAAGGGATCGGAATAGCGCCGCATCGCGGCGCGGCCGGATAGTGCCTCACCTGTCGCCGGATCGGTGACGCTGCCCGGCTCGATCTTGACGAGGTTGAGCATGACGAATTCCTTGCCGTCGTCGGCTTCGAGGAAAGAACGGAGCACCGCGGGATCGTTGCCGCCGCTCAGTTTGCCTTCAACGTCTATGAAAAAGGCGTCGATCTCCGCCTTGGTCAGCGGACCGCGCCAGTTATCGTACCAGGCGCGGAACAGCACGTAGAGCGCCAGCGAGCTGCCCCAGATCCACCAGTTCATGTGCCCCTCCCCCAATTGTTGCTCACCTGACCCCGGCCAGAGCCTTCTGTCGTCGTCGCTGCACCGATGAGCCCAGTCCGATCGCCTCACGGTACTTTGCCACAGTGCGGCGGGCGAGGTCGAAGCCTTTGTCTTTGAGCAGATCGACCAGCGTATCGTCGGACAGTATTGCCTTGGGGTCTTCGGCGTCGATCAAGCTCTTGATTGCCGCCTTGACCGCCGAGGCCGACGCCCCGCCCTCGCCGTCAACCGCACCGACGCCCGAGGTGAAGAAATATTTGAGCTCGAACGTCCCGCGCTCGCAAGTCAGATACTTGTTCGAGGTGACCCGGCTGACCGTGCTCTCGTGCATCGCAATCGCCTCAGCCACGGTGCGCAGGGTCAGCGGTTTGAGCTGCGAGACGCCGTGGCGGAAGAACGCTTCCTGCTGCTTGACCAGCTCGGTCGCAACCTTGAGGATCGTCCGCGCGCGCTGGTCGAGCGCCTTGACCAGCCAGCCCGCATCGGCGAGCTTTTCCGAGAGCCAGCCGCGCGCCGCCTTGTCATCGCAAGCCTCGCGCATCTCGATATAATAGGTGCGGTTGACGATCAACCGCGGCAGGGTCGCCTGGTTGAGCGAGACGTCCCAACCTTTGCCGTCGGCGCTGGCTACGATCAGGATGTCGGGCGTCACCGGTTCGCCGCCGCCGCTGGCAAAGCGCAGCCCCGGCTTTGGATCATAGCCGCGCAGTTCGGCGAGCATATCGGCGAAATCCTCGTCATCCACCGCGCACATCCGCTTCAGCCTAGCGAGTTCACCGCGGGCCAGCAGGTCCAGATTATCTAGCAATTTTGCCATGCACGGATCGTAGCGGTCGGCCTCGCGGGCCTGGAGTGCAAGGCATTCACCGAGCGAGCGGGCACCGACCCCGGTCGGGTCGAGCGACTGGACCAGCGCCAGCGCTGCTTCGGCATCGGCCAGGCTGACCCCAATCCCGGCGGCCTGTTCGCGCAAGTCCTCCTGCAAGTACCCCGCCTCGTCGAGCTGGCCGATCAGGTGGCGGGCGATGAACGCGGTTGCGGGATCCTTCGCTGCGGCACCGAGCTGGGCGTGGAGATGCTCGGCCAAGGTCTTTTCACCGTCGGCGCGCTCGTCGATGTCGGGACCGGCTTCGCCCATCGTGAAACGCAGGTCGCTGCTCCACTCGCCGTCCCCGGTGTCGCGGTCACGGTCGAGCGCGCTACGATCCACATCGAGCGGGCGATCGTCCTCGGCCCGGCCTTCGCCGATCAGCTGGTCGACCGGCGAGCTTTCGAGCGTGGTGCGGCGCGTGTCGTCCGGTTCCGGAACCACTGCGGCGGCGTCGGCCGGAACGCCGTCACCCAGCTCGAGCAGCGGGTTGGCGTCGAGCGCATCGCCGATGAAGGCCTCGATTTCGAGGTTGGACAGCGCAAGCAGCTTGATCGCCTGCTGCAGCTGCGGCGTCATCACCAGCGATTGGGACTGCCTGAGATCAAGGCGTGGGCCGAGGGCCATGGCTAGCTCGCCTAGAGCGTGAACTCTTCGCCGAGGTACAGCCGCCGCACATTCTCATCCTTGACGAGATCCTCGGGGCTGCCAGCGAACAGGACCTGGCCGCCGTAGATGATGCAGGCGCGGTCAACGATATCCAGAGTTTCGCGCACGTTGTGATCGGTGATCAGCACCCCGATTCCGCGCCGGGCGAGGTCCTTGACCAGATCGCGGATGTCGCTGATCGAAAGCGGATCGATCCCCGCAAAGGGCTCGTCAAGCAGCATGATCGAGGGCCGCGCAGCCAGCGCGCGGGCAATCTCGCAGCGGCGCCGCTCGCCGCCCGACAGCGCCATGGCCGCACTGGTGCGCAAGCGCTGCAGCCCGAATTCATCGAGCAGGCGTTCCAGCTCAGAGGCGCGGGTCGCAGCATCGGGCTCGACCAGTTCGAGCACGCAGCTGATGTTCTGTTCGACCGTCAGCCCGCGGAAGATTGAGGTTTCCTGCGGCAGGTAACCCAGGCCGAGGATTGCGCGACGGTACATCGGCAGCTTGGTAACATCGACTCCGTCCATCAGGATGCGGCCGGAATCGGGCCGAACCAGCCCCATGATCGAATAGAAGCAGGTGGTCTTGCCCGCACCATTGGGTCCGAGCAGCCCGAGCACCTCGCCCTTGCCGACGGTGAGCGAGATATCGCTTAGCACCGCGCGCTTGTCATAGCTCTTGGCGATCGAGATGACCTCAAGCCCGCCCTGCGGGATCGGCTGCGAGGCGCTGATGACGGGTGCGGTTTGGATATCGGCTTCGCTCATAGGGCTGCGATGTAAATCGGGTTTCCAAGCGGGGCAAGCATAGTTGCGGCGAATTGGCAGGTTTGTTGCATGGTGATCTCGGGAGTAATCCTTAATCCCATGCGCGACGGGCCTTGCGGACGGGGCGGGTCCGTGTTCTACTCGGTGCAAATAAAAGCAAACCGGTCAAGGGCTGAACATGGCAAAAGCGGGCAAGCTGAATGCGGTGAAGGCAGTGCGGGCGAGCAGGCCGCTCGACTGGCGCAAGCGGATGAGCGACAACATCGCCTATGCGTTGCTGGTCTATACCGGCCTGCAGATCTTCCTTACGATGGGCGCGCTGGAATCAAAAGGCGGCTCGCTACTCCCGTACTTCGCGCTGATCATTCTGGTTGCGGCAATCATCCCGGCGTGCCGCAGTTTCGAGAAGCGCTGGAACCGGCTGAGTGATGCGCAGGCCGCCGATCCGCAATTCAAATCCTTTTTCCGCCGCGACCAGATGTGGCTGTGGATGACGGCTATCGGCCTGCCGGTGGTGGTGACCGGCCTGTTCAAACTGCTCGCGCTCGCCTTCCCCTGATTGCACTTGTGCACCCACGTCACTAGATCGGCGGCTCCCCCGCCGGAGTGACCCTTTCCCATGCTCAGTCCCGAAGCTGCCAAGGACCGCGCCGCCGCGCTGATCGACATCGCGCGCCGCGCCGGGGCCGATGCTGCCGATGCGGTGTACTCCGGCCAATCATCCGAAGCGGTTCAGGTTCGGCTGGGCGCGCTCGAAGACGTTGAACGTTCGGAAAGCGAGCACCTCGATCTCCGGGTTTTCGTCGGCAAGCGATCGGCTTCGATCGGCACCAGTGACCTATCCGATGCCGCGCTGGCCGAGCTGGCCGAACGGTCAGTGGCCATGGCCCGGCTCGCCCCTGAAGATGCCTATGCCGGGCTTGCTCCCGAAGACCGCCTGTTCAGCGGCACGCTGCCCGATCTCGATCTGACCGATCGTCAGGACCTCGGCCCGCAAGCGCTGCGCGAATTGGCAACGGCGGTCGAAGATGCCGCGCGCGCTGTACCCGGGGTGACCAATTCCGAAGGCGGATCGGCCAGTGCGGGCGAGCGCAGCGTGGCGCTGGTCACCAGCCACGGCTTTGCCGGCGCCTATGGCGGCACCAGCCGGCAGGTCAGTGCAGCCGTAATCGCAGGCGAAGGATCGGGCATGCAGCGCGACTATGCCTATCGCAGCACGCACCATCTGGCCGACCTCCCAGGAACCGAAGATATCGGCCGCCAGGCGGGGGACCGTACAATTGCCCGGCTCAATCCGGGGCGGCTCAAGAGCGGGTCCATGCCGGTGGCGTTCGATCCGCGGGTCGGCGGCAGCCTGCTCGGGCACTTTGCCGGCGCGATCAGCGGCAGCGCGATTGCCCGCCGCGCCAGCTTCCTGCTCGGCAAGGACGGCGAACAGATCTTCGCACCGGGCATCACCATCGTCGACGATCCGCTGCGGCGCCGCGCGCTTGGAGCACGTCCGTTCGATGGCGAAGGCCTGCCCACCGCTCGGCGTGAACTGGTGATCGATGGCCACCTGACCGGCTGGCTGATGGACAGCGCCAGCGCGCGCCAGCTCGGAGGAGAGCCAACCGGCCATGCTGCGCGTGGTGCGGGCGGCGCGCCAGGGGTTGGCCCCTCGGCGATGCACCTTGAACCCGGCGCGCAGTCGGTCGAAGAACTGATTGCTGACATTACCGACGGCGTGCTGGTGACCGAACTGATCGGCCACGGGGTCAATCCGGTGACCGGCGACTACAGCCGCGGCGCCTCGGGCTTCCGGATCGTGAACGGAGAGATCGCGGGTCCGGTTGCCGAATTTACCGTTGCCGGCAACCTCATCGATATGTTCGCCGCGCTGCGTGCCGCCAACGACCTTGAGTGGTACCGCAGTGTCAACGTACCCACGGTGCGGATCGACGGAATGACCGTCGCGGGGGATTGACCCGGCGCGGCTTCGGGGGCAGCCGGGGCAGATGGATCAGGCCGAAGCGCAGCTCGAAGCGTTCCTTGGGCGCTACCTTCCCGGCGTCGCCGCGATCGGCCGCGGCGCGGTGCGCCAATTGCGCACGCGGCTGCCGGGCTGCGATGTGCTGGTCTATGACAATTATCAGGCGCTCGCGGTGGGCTTCTCGCCCGATGGCAAGACCGGCAACGCGTTCCTGTCGGTCGCGCTCTATCCGCGCTGGGTGAACCTGTTCTTCCTGCAGGGTGCCGGTTTGCCCGATCGGGAAAGCGTATTGCAGGGTGCAGGCTCGATTGTCCGGCACGTGCGGTTGAGCGGAGTCGGCGATCTCGACCTGCCCCACATCCGCACCCTGATCGACGCCGCCATCGCGGGCGCGCCGGTGCCTTACGATCCGGGTCGCAGTGGCCAGCTGGTGATCAAGTCGATCTCAGCCAAGCAGAAGCCGCGCCGCCCGGCTTAGGCCTTGTTCTTGTCCGCTTCGTAGCGCGCGATACATTCGATCACCACGCGCTTGGCGTCATCGGCATTGCCCCACTTGCCGACACGCACCCATTTCTCGGCTTCGAGATCCTTGTAGTGCTTGAAAAAGTGCTCGATCTGCTGGAGCACGATCGAGGGCAGGTCCTTCTGCTCGCCGATGTCCGAATAATACGGGAACGTCGAGTCGACCGGCACGCAGATGAGCTTTTCATCGCCGCCGTGTTCATCTTCGAGGTTGAGCACCCCGATCGGACGCGCGCGCACCACGCAGCCCGGTACGAACGGCGAGCGCGCGATGACCAGCGCATCAAGCGGATCGCCATCGTCCGACAAGGTGTGCGGAATGAAGCCGTAATTGGCCGGATAGCGCATCGGGGTGTGCAGGATCCGGTCAACGAACAGCGCGCCCGAGGCCTTGTCGAATTCGTACTTCACCGGCTCTCCGCCGAGCGGGACCTCGATCACGACGTTGAGGCTTTCGGGCGGATTGTCCCCTACGGGAATCAGGTCGATACGCATGGCGCGGCCCTACCTTTCTAGTTGCTGCGCTGCAACATAAACCCTTCTCACCCCGCCGCACCGGCAAGCACGTTGATCGAAAAGGCCAGCGCGCCGATGTTGAAGAAGAAGGCGAGCAGGCACTGCGCGACCAGCACGCGGCGGATGTCGCCGCGCCGCACGTTCACGTCGGAAGCGGCAAAGCTCATCCCCGCAGTGAACGAGAAGTAGATGAAGTCCCAATAGTCAGGCTCTGAAGTCCCGGGAAATTCGAGCCCGCCGGACCAGCCTCCGGGCTCGTTTGCAGGGGTATAAAACATGTGCGCGTAGTGCAGCGCGAAGATCACATTGGCGAACAGCCAGCCCAATGTCAGCGTGGCGATCAGCTTGGAGATTGCCAGCACACTGCCATTGTGCGCGGCGGGCAGTTCAGCGACCATGGCGACCATAACCACCACCGAGATCACCCCGGTGAGAAGCAGCACCAGGCCTCGATTGGCGTCGTTCTCGGTCGAATGGCGGAGCATATCGTCGGCGCAGTGATCGCGCCGGAGCGGCCACAGCGACACGATGAACACCGTCACCGCAATGTCGAACCCGTCGACCAGCGCGCCTTTCCAGGTGGTGTGGTTGAACTCGTGGAAGCCCAGAGTGACCGCGATGATCAGAATCCCGAACAACACGAAGCGCGGCGGCGCGACGCGCTGGCCCAGCAGGGTGCGAAAGCTCTGCCGGGCCTTGCCGCGAGCGGTCACTTGACGGACTTCGTTGGGGCCGCGGGCCGGCGCGGTTCGAGCAGCAGGTCGAGCCCGGTCGGTGCAGTGCCCGCCGCGGCGCGTTCGAGCCACGGATACTTCAGCCCGCCGCGGTAATCGATGGTAACGCTTTCAAAATGGTCGCCGCGCTGGATCAGCAGCACCAGCGGCGCGCCGGTCTTTGCCGCAGTGATGGCGGCCTTGATCCCGTCCTGGTCATAGGCGGTGCCGCCCACCGCGAGGATTTTCGACCCCGGGACCACGCCGGCGTTGAACGCCGGACTGTCCCACTGGGTGGCAATGACTTTGGCATCCTTGTCGATCGTAACGCCGATCGACCACGTCAACGACAGCGCCTTGGCGTCGGCCATGCGCTGCTTGTCGTAAGCGTTGGGTTCGTCCTTCCACACCAGCTTATAGCCGCCCGCGTTGATCCCGCCAATCGGCGCGGGCTGGCCGGGATGGTTGAGCCGGGTGTCGAGGAACTTCTCCCAATCATACGGCGTAACGCGGTTGAGCGTTGCCGCCACGTCCTTCAATTCGAAGGTAAGCTCGCCCCAATCGCCGTCGCGCATCCCGAAGAACAGGTGCGCGAAATCGTCGATGCTCTTCTTGCCGCCGGTGCGGGCACGAATCAGCTGGTCGGCCTCGAGCCAGATCAGCG
>JBJTLY010000277.1:0-8149 GCA_046063275.1 Novosphingobium sp.
TGTTGATCGAACCCGACAGGACCATCTCGGCAATCTCGGCGGTGGCCTTGTCGGTCACCCGCAAGCCGTCGACGAAGGTGCTTTCCACGCCCAGCTTTTTGCGCATCGCGCCGATCTGCGGACCGCCGCCGTGGACCACCACCGGGTTGATGCCGACAGCCTTGAGCAGGACGACATCCTCGGCAAAATCACGCGCCAGTTCGGGATCGCCCATCGCGTGGCCGCCATATTTGACCACAAAGGTCTTGCCGGCATAGCGCTGCAGATAGGGCAGCGCCTCAACCAGCGTTTCGGCTTTCAATAGCATGGCGGGATCGTGAGCTTGAGTCATGCGAGCGCGCTTACATCGCGTCGAGCCGACGGCCAAGCTTGACGAAGACCCAGATCAGCGGCGGGACCATGATTGTCGAGAGCACCAGCTTGGAAATGATCTGCCCTTCCATGATCTGCATCAGCGGCAGGTCCTGCCCGGCAAAGCTGATCGTGATGAACAGCACGGTATCGACCACCTGGCTCAGCAGGCTGGCGATCCAGGCGCGCAGGACAAGGCTCTTGCCCTGCCCACCGAGCAGCCGCGAGAACAGGTAGACGTTGAGCGTCTGCGAGGTGCCGTAGGAAATCAGCCCGGCAAACTGCATCCGCGCGCCCTGCCCGAGCAGCTTAGCAAAGGCATCCTGGTCGTGCCAGAACGGCGCCGGGGGCACGACATGGATCACCAGCGTGAGCAACACCATCGATACGATCAGCGGAATGAAGCCCAGCCGTACCAGCTGGTTGGCGCGGTCCTGGCCGAACAGTTCGGCAACCGCGCTGGCCATCACCACCAGCAGCAGGAAGGCAAAGATACCGCTTTCCACCGCGAGATCGCCCAGCACTGGCCAGTGCCCGAGCGAGGCGAGCTTGGTGCCGAGCACCCCGGCGAGCACGCACAGCCCGCCATAGAGCAGCGCAAAGGCAAACAGCGAGCGCGGAATCTGGATGTTCTGGTTCTGCATCGGCAGGGGCTTAGCCGGGGATTTGTCCGAGTGGAAGTGGGCGGGGATTTGACTGCACCTGCAAAGCCGTTACCTCAATGCGCAAGATTCAATCCGGGGCGGGTCCAGACTATGCACATCCTCAAAAGTTTCGCCGGCATGGCGCTCATCCTGCTGGTCGCCTGGTTGCTATCCTCAAACCGCAAGGCGATCAGCCTGCGGGTGACCGGCGCGGCCTTTGCGCTGCAGGCCGGGTTTGCCGCGCTGGTGCTGATCACGCCGTGGGGCCGCGCGGTGATCGGGGCGATGTCGAGCGGGGTGACCAACCTGCTCGGCTACGCGCAGGCGGGTATCGATTTCCTGTTCGGCAACCTGGCCAAGCCCGAACTCGGCGGCTACAGCTTTGCCATCTCGGCGCTGCCGGTCATCATCTTCTTCGCGGCGATCGTTTCGATCCTCTATTATCTGGGCATCATGCAGCTGATCATCCGCTGGATCGGCGGCGCGATCCAGTGGATCACCGGCATCTCCAAGGTCGAATCGCTCGGCGCGGCGGCCAATATCTTCGTCGGGCAGAGCGAAGCGCCGCTGGTCATCCGGCCCTACCTTGCGGCGATGACCCCGGCGCAAGTCTTCACGATCATGGCGGTCGGCATGGCCGGGGTCGCGGGGACGATCCTGCTGGCTTACGCCGCGATGTTCGGGCCGCAGAAGGACTTCTATCTGCCCTACCTGCTCGCGGCGAGCTTCATGTCCGCACCGGGCGGCATCCTGATGGCCAAGATCATCATGCCTGACGATCCCGGCCAGCTCGGGGTCGAACCCTTGGTCGAGGGCGAGATTACCTTCGGCGAGGAAAAGCCTGCCAATGTGATCATGGCCGCCGCCGAAGGCGCGCAGACCGGGGTCAAGCTGGCGGTGGCGGTCGGCGCGATGGTGCTGGCTTTCGTCGCGCTGGTGGCGCTGGCCAACGGCCTGCTTGGCGGGATCGGCGGCTGGTTCGGGCGGCCCGACCTGTCGTTCGAGATGATCCTCGGCACGGTCTTTGCGCCGATCTTTTGGCTGCTCGGCGCGCCCGACTGGACCGAATCGCTGCGCGCAGGCGGGTTTTTCGGCACCAAAGTGGTGCTCAACGAATTCGTCAGCTTCATCGATCTGGGCAAGACCACCGACCTTTCTGCCGGGACCAAGGCTATCGTCACCTTTGCCTTGTGCGGGTTCGCCAACTTCAGCTCGATCGCGATCCAGATGGCGGTGACCGGCGGCCTTGCCCCGAACCAGCGCCCGGTGATCGCGCGGCTAGGGCTAAAGGCTTTGGCCGCGGGGAGCCTGTCGAACCTGATGAGCGCGGCGTTGGCGGGATTGTTCCTGAGCTTGTAAGGAAGCGCCGATCGGACTATATTCGGATCGAATTCGGTCTGGAGAAATTCGCAATGAGCCTGCACGAGCGCGTCAAGCCGATCAGCTATCTCAAGGCCAACAGCGCTGAGGTGATGCGTGAACTTGGCGAAGGCGCTGCGCCGCTGGTGATTACCCAGAATGGCGAAGCGAAAGCGGTGCTTCAGGACCTTGCCAGCTTTGAATCCACCCAGGAACTGCTCGCGCTGCTCAAATTGCTGGCGCTGGGCCGCGGCGATGTCGAGGCCGGCAGGACCACTCCGCTTGCCGGCCTCGCTGAGCGCATCCGTGCGCGCGCCAAGTGAAGGCGCAGGTTTTCCTGACCCAAGGCGCCGAGGACGATTTGCTCGGCATTTACCGGCGCCGGTTGGCGCAACGCGGCGCAAACGGCAAGGATGGCGCCGATAATCTGCTCAACTCGCTGATTGCCGCTACTACGCGGCTCGCAGACCATCCGTTGAGCGGCCCGGTTCCACTCGAACTCGAATTGCTCGGGATCAAGGCCTATCGGCAATTATCGCAGCCCCCCTTTCGCCTGATTTACTGGCCCGAATTGGACCTGGCCAAGCCGCAGGTCACGGTGATGCTTATCGCTGACGCGCGGCGTGATTTCCGCGTCTTACTTGAAGAACGCTTGCTGCGAATGCTGCCGCATTCCTGACCTTGATTGTCCGAAACGGAGCGAAACTAGGTAAATTCGCGAATACCGTCAGGCGGCCTCGGCGCGGCATTTCGCGGCGATGCCGATCCCGCTCATCATGCTCGCCGCCTCGTTCGCGCTCTGCGCCGAAGGCCCCCGCACCACCTGCGTCGTCGATGGCGACACTTTCTGGCTCTACGGCGAGAAGGTCCGTATCGCCGACATCAACGCTCCGGAAACGCATTCGGCCGGATGCGCCGAGGAGCAGGCGCTGGGCGACAAGGCGACGCGGCGACTGATAAACTTGCTGAATGCCGGACCATTCGAACTGGTCACCGAGGGCCGCACCACAGATCGCTACGGCCGCGCGCTCCGCATAGTTCGGCGCGGCGGGCAGTCTCTGGGCGGCGAACTGGTTCGCGAAGGTCTGGCCGAACCGTGGCGCGGGCGGCGCAGCGACTGGTGCGCGATGCTTGCGGCGCGGGTCGCCAGCCGATAGCCTGCTTCCCGAACAGGGAACAGGAGACGAAGATGCTGCTTATTCAAGGCTGGCTCAAGCTGGCGACCGGCGAATTCGACAAGGTGGCAGACCAGGCCCGGGCAATGGTCGCCGCGACAAATGCCGAAGATGGCTGCATCCATTATTCGTTTTCGCGCGATGTGGGCGATCCCGACCTCATCCACATCGCCGAACGCTGGCGCGATGCCGAGGCATTGGGCGCGCACGGCAAGAGCGCGCACATGGCCGCGTTTAACCAGGCGATGGGCAGCGTGCAGCGCGAAGGCGCCGACCTGTGGCTCTACAACGCCGAGGAAGTCCGCAAGCTGATCTGAGAGGCTAGATCCCGCCGTACCACTGGTAACCGCGCGAATCCTCCCAGAACCCGCCGTTGCCGCCGTAAAGCCCGGCGAGCGTATCCTTGAGCTCGATCCGCATGATGTACTTGGCCTGCTTGTAACCGAGCTGGCGTTCGACCCGCAGCCGCAGCGGCGCGCCATGCGCTTCGGTCAGCGGCTGGCCGTTCATCGCCCAGGCAAGGATCGTCTGCGGGTGGAAGGCATCGGTCAGGTCAATCGATTCGTAATAGGGCTTGCCCTCCAGCGTATCTGCGCAGTGGAACACCACGTACCTGGCGGTGGGCAACAAGCCGGCCAAGGCAAGCACCCGGCCGAGCTGCGGGCCCTGCCACTTGCCGATCGCGCTCCATCCCTCGACACAGTCGTGCCGGGTGATCTGACTGCGCTGGGTCAGGCTCTTGAGCGCGGTCAGCGGCAACATCAGCGGCTGCTTGACCAGCCCGTCGATCCGCAGCGCCCACTGCGCGAACCCGCCGGCCAGCTGCGCCTTGTAGGCCGGATCGGCGACGCGCAGGCTGCCATTGGCCTTGAACACCGGCGAGATGTCAGCCTCGGTGAATTCCTTGGCCAGGCCATCGCCCATCAGGAAGCGCTGGGTGCGCTGGTTGAGCCCGGTCGCGCCTTTCAGCGCGTCGCGGAAACTGTCCGATGAATTGAGCTTGTCGCACCCGCCGAGCAGCAAGGTGCCTGCCCCGGCCGCACCGATCCCGATAAGCCCGCGCCGAGAAATGATCATGAGACTTCTCCCTTGTCGCGCGGCAACCTGTACCACCCGGTAATCATCGAACGCACTTCGTTGATCGGCCCGGCCAGCACGACCATCGCGATGTGGATGAAGAAGAAGCCAACCAGCCCGAACGCGCAGAGGAAGTGGAGCGAGCGCGCCGATTGGCGCCCGCCGAACACATCGACCAGAAACGGCAGTGCGGCGTTCATGCCCGGCGACATGGTCAGCCCAGTCAGGATCACGCCGGGCAGCAGCACGAACAGCACTCCGCCGTAAGCGAGCTTTTGCAAGATATTGTACTGCAGCGCCGCCGCCCCGGTGGGAAAGCGCAGCGCGGCGTGTTCCTTGATGTCATGCCACAGGTGGCTGGGCGCGAGTTCCGCTGCGCGCGGGGCAAGGTCGCGCTTGATATGGCCCGATAGCAGCGACCACAACAGATAGCCCAAAATCGCCAGCCCGAGGATCCAGGCAAAGGCAAAATGCCACAGCCGCGCGTCGGCCAGGCTGTAGGTCGACGGAATGGTGATCCAGCCGGGGAACGACCGGCCATTGTTGATCCCGGTCAGGTCGAGCCAAGCCGGGTCGGGATGCCCCGCCGCGTTGGCACCGAAGTGGCCCCAGTAGAGCCGCGGATGCGCGTTGAGGATCATCAAGCCGCTCATCAGCATAACCGTGACCGCAACCACGTTGGTCCAGTGCCACAGCCGGGTAACCAACTTGTGGCGCCGAACCAGATCGCCGCCGCGCAGTTCGGGCGGAGGTGCACTTTCGGCTGCGGCTTCGCTCATCTTGGTCCCCTTCCCGGGCATCATACCCTTCGCGCCCTGTTCGGAGCAAGTGCGGCTTTGGTTACAGCTGCCATCTCAAAAAAAGCATGCTTGTTTCGAATCGGCGGCGAGTGCAGGGCAAAAGTCACAGCATCCGGAGATTTGTTTCATGCGCATGATCGATCATTTCATCGAAGGCGGAACCGCTGGGCTCGCGGCGACGCGCAAGGGCGCGGTGATGGATCCCAACAACGGCGGGCAGCAGGCCGAAGTGGTGCTGGGCAGCGCCGATGCGCTTGATCGGGCGGTTGCAGCGGCTTCGGCCGCGCAGCCCGGCTGGGCGGCGATGAACCCGCAGCGCCGCGCCCGGGTGATGTTCAATTTCAAGGCGCTGATCGAACGCGACATGGACGATCTCGCCGCGCTGCTTTCATCCGAGCACGGCAAGGTGCTGGCCGACTCAAAGGGCGATATCCAGCGCGGGCTCGAAGTGGTCGAATTCTGCTGCGGCCTACCGCATGTGCTGAAGGGTGAATACACCCAAGGCGCCGGCCCCGGGATCGACGTCTATTCGATGCGCCAGCCGATCGGGATTGGCGCCGGGATTACCCCGTTCAACTTCCCGGCGATGATCCCCTTGTGGATGGGCGCAATGGCAATCGCGGCGGGCAATGCCTTCATCCTCAAGCCGAGCGAGCGGGATCCTTCCGTGCCGGTGAAGATCGCCGAACTGTGGCTCGAAGCGGGGCTGCCTGCGGGGATTTTCCAGGTGGTCCACGGCGACAAGGAAATGGTCGACCTGATCCTCGATCACCCGGCGATCGGTGCGGTCAGCTTCGTCGGCTCGAGCGACATTGCGCAGTACGTCTATTCGCGCGGGGTTGCCGCAGGCAAGCGCGTGCAGGCGATGGGCGGGGCGAAGAATCATGGGATCGTAATGCCAGACGCCGATCTCGATCAGGTGGTCGGCGATCTGTGCGGCGCAGCCTTCGGCTCGGCAGGCGAGCGCTGCATGGCGCTGCCCGTGGTGGTGCCGGTTGGCGAAGACACTGCTGAGCGGCTCAAAGCCAAGCTGATCCCGGCGATCCACGCGCTCAAGATCGGGGTGTCGAGCGATCCCGAGGCGCAATATGGCCCGGTGGTCACCGCGATGCACAAAGCCAATATCGAACGCTGGATCCAGACGGCGGTCGATGAAGGCAGCGAACTGTTGATCGATGGCCGCGGGTTCACTTTGCAGGGCCACGAGGAAGGCTACTTCCTCGGGCCGACGCTGCTCGATCACGTCACCCCGGACATGACCAGCTATCACAACGAGATCTTCGGGCCCGTTTTGCAGATCGTCCGCGCGGCCGATTTTGAGGATGCGCTGAGCCTGGCCAGCAAGCACCAGTACGGCAATGGCGTCGCGATCTTCACCCGCAACGGCCACGCCGCGCGCGAATTTGCGTCCAGAGTCAACGTCGGCATGGTCGGGATCAACGTGCCGATCCCGGTGCCGGTGGCCTATCACTCGTTCGGCGGGTGGAAGCGCTCCGGCTTTGGCGACACCGACCAGTACGGCATGGAAGGCCTGAAGTTCTGGACCAAGGTCAAGAAGATCACCGCGCGCTGGCCCGATGGCGGCGGCGATGGATCGAATGCCTTTGTTATTCCGACGATGGGGTGAGTAGAGGTGAGGCAGCGCGTCAGTAGCGGTTCGCCGCTTGAGCCCGTCCTTGGCTTCAGCCGGGCGGTGCGCACCGGCAAGCAGATCATGGTCGCCGGGACCGCACCGATCGAGCCCGATGGATCCAGCACGCCGGGTGATGCTGCGGCGCAGATGGAGCGGTGCTGCGCGATTGTCGCGCAGGCCATCGCCGATCTGGACGGCAGCATCGACGATACGGTACGAACCTGCATCTATCTGACCGACCGGGCCGATTTCGAAACGGTAGCGCGGGTCCATGGCAAGTGGTTCGGCACCGCGCGTCTGGCCTGCACCACGCTGATCGTCTCGGGTTTCATTCGCCCGGAATGGAAAGTGGAAATCGAAGCGGAAGTAATGGAAGCATGACCGACCAATTCTCCCTTACCGACGACCAGCTCGCCATTCAGGATATGGCGCGCAAGTTCACCGCCGACCGGATCACGCCGCATGCAGCGGAGTGGGACGAAAAGTCGCACTACCCGGTCGATGTGTGGAAAGCCGCGGGCGAGCTGGGCTTCGGCGCGATCTATGTGTCAGAGGAAAGCGGCGGGATCGGGCTTGGCCGACTGGAAGCCGCACTGATCATGGAGGCGATGGCCTATGGTTGCCCTGCCACCAGCGCCTACATCTCGATCCACAACATGGCGGCGTGGATGATCGACCGGTTCGGCGGCGATGAATTGAAGGCGCGGTTCCTGCCCGAACTGGTGTCGATGGAGAAGATCGCGAGCTACTGCCTGACCGAGCCGGGTTCGGGCTCGGATGCGGCAGCGCTCAAGACCAGCGCACGGCTCGACGGCGATCATTACGTCCTCAACGGCACCAAGCAGTTCATCTCGGGCGCGGGATACAACGATATCTATGTCTGCATGGTCCGCACGAGCGAGGAGAAATCGAAGGGCATCTCGTGCCTGGTGGTCGAAAAGGGCACGCCCGGCCTCTCATTCGGCGCGCCCGAGAAGAAGCTTGGCTGGAACGCCTCCCCCACCGCGCAGGTGATCTTCGAGGATTGCCGGGTGCCGGTGGCGAACCGCGTCGGCGCGGAGGGCGAGGGCTTCCGCTTCGCCATGGCTGGCCTCGACGGCGGGCGGCTCA
>JBJTLY010000278.1:0-13901 GCA_046063275.1 Novosphingobium sp.
CGCATTGAGGCGAACCCATGGCCGAACTCGATCTCATCACTCGCCCCGAAGTGGACACAGTCCGCGCCTTGCCCAGCAATGTCGAGGCGGAGGCCGCGTTTCTGGGGGCGGTGCTGATCGATAACCGGGTGATCGAGGAACTGACCACTCCGGTCCTGCCGCAGCACTTCTTCGAGCCGGTCCACGCCCGGATCTACGAGCGGATCCTGCAGCTGCTCGATCGCAAGGCGGTGGTCACCCCGGTCACGCTCAAGCCCTATTTCGAGGCGGACGAGGCGCTCAAGGAACTCGGCGGTGCGGGCTATCTCGCCCGGCTGACCGCAGATGGCCAGGGCCTGCTCGCGCCGCGCGAACTGGCTGAGCAGATCTACGACCTGGCCCTGCTGCGCGAACTGGTCAGCGTCGGGCGCAACCTCGTCAACTCGGCGCTCGACACCAGCGAGAGCGTCGAGCCGATGGATCAGATCGCCGCGGCTGAAGCAGCGCTTTACCAGGTCGCCGAGGGCGCGGCTTCAGGCAGCGAGGCGCAGAGCTTCTCGCTTTCCACCCGCACCGCGCTTGGCATGATCGAACAGGCGCTGCTCTCGGGCGGGCACATTTCGGGCAAGACCACTGGCCTCACCTCGATCAACGAGAAGATCGGCGGGCTGCACGACAGCGATCTTATCATTCTTGCCGGGCGCCCGGGCATGGGCAAGACCTCGCTCGCCACCAATATTGCCTTCAACGCCGCCGATCGCCTGCGCCGCGACATTGCCGACGGGATCGATCCCAAAAAGTCGGTCGGCGCGGCGACGGTTTTCTTCAGTCTGGAAATGAGCGCAGACCAGCTCGCCACGCGTATCCTTGCCGAACAATCGGGGATCAGCAGCGAGGCGCTGCGCATGGGCAAGATCAGCCGCGAGGATTTCCAGCAGCTCTCGTTTGCCAGCCAGCGGCTCGCCGAGCTGCCGCTGTACATCGACGATACCCCGGCGCTGTCGATCGCCGCGCTGCGCACCCGCGCGCGGCGTTTGAAGCGGCGGCACAATATCGGGTTGGTGGTGGTCGATTACCTCCAGCTGTTGCAGGGCACCAACCGCAGCGGCAATGATAACCGGGTCAACGAAATCTCCGAGATCAGCCGCGGGCTCAAGACGCTGGCCAAGGAACTCAGCGTCCCGGTGATCGCTCTGTCGCAGCTCAGCCGCGCGGTCGAACAGCGCGAGGACAAACGCCCGATGCTGTCGGACCTGCGCGAATCGGGCTCGATCGAGCAGGACGCCGACATGGTCTGGTTCGTGTTCCGCGAGGATTACTACGTCGCCAGTCGCGAACCCAAGGTGCCGCAGGCCGACGATGACGCCAAGAGCCACGAAGCGCACGCAGCCTGGCAGCAGGAGATGGAGCGCGTCTTCGGTCTTGCCGAACTGATCGTCGCCAAGCAGCGCCACGGTTCGACCGGCAAGGTCCGCATGCGTTTCGAAAGCCGGATCACCCGGTTCAGCGATCTCGCCGACGATAGCATGGCGGGCCACAGTTACGACTGATTCGGAATGTAGTCGAAAATTCTTTCTCGATATATCAATGACTTCTGCGAATTATTTTGACTTCGCCGAATCAATCCCTGTAGCGCCGGGGCATTCCTGAAATTCATTTGCATTGGAGTGCCCATGGCACGCGTTACCGTTGAAGATTGCGTCGACAAGATCCCCAACCGTTTCGACCTGGTTCTGCTCGCCGCGCAGCGCGCGCGTGAGATTTCGGGCGGCGCCGAACTGACCATCGAACGCGACCGTGACAAGAACCCGGTGGTCGCGCTGCGCGAAATCGCCGACACCACGGTCAATCCGGGCAATCTCAAGGAATCGGTGATCTCCTCGCTCCAGCGCGTGCTGCCTGAGGACGATGACGAGGTCGATGACGTCGGTTCGCTCAGCCAGTCGGCCGAAGCGCTGCGGATTACGGCTGCCGCGCCGGTGCGCAACACCTCGATCGGCGGCGATTACGAAGGCTGATCTTCGTCACCGCGCGAACAAAAGGCCCGCTTCCGCAAGGAGGCGGGCTTTTTTGTGAGTCAGCGTTTGCCGCAGGGATATTTGCGGATGAAGTAATCCGCCATCGCCTGCTTCATCGATACCCGCGGGCGCAGGTTGGCGGGGTAACTGCGGAGATGGCCGAGCAAGGCATCGGTATCGATCCCCGTGCCCTGCGGCGGGCAGCTTGAGGGATGACCGGCCGCGCGCTCCCTGAGCAGCCGTGCCTTGTACGATTCGGCGGCGGCCTTGCCTTCGCTTTTCAGCACTTCGATGTCGCTCGAAAACATCGCCATCGCGCCCTGGCTTTTCAGTGCGTCGGCCTTGGCCAGAAACGTGGCGACGTTCATGTCGCCCAACGCCGCCAAGGCCGGTGCGGCGAACCCAATAGCAATCGCAAGAGCTGCGGTGAACGTCGTCAATTGGCGTCTGGACATGTATTACCCCTCTTGTTCGGTACCTGACTTGACCGTTGGCGGCTTGCCAGACCATGAATGATAGCCAGGGCGGAGACCAGACCATTGAGCGATCCAGGACAATTTATCGGCGATATTGCTGCGGGCGCGCTGACCGCGCGCGCGGTCGAACCAGAGCACGGCGAAGCGGCGGATGGCCACACGCATGAGCAGGCCTGTCTCAATTGCGGCACCCAACTCATCGGCAGTCATTGCCACAGCTGCGGACAGGCGGCGCATGTCCACAAGACCCTTGCCGCGTTCTTCCATGATCTTGCCCACGGGGTGTTTCATTTCGAGGGCAAGATCTGGCGTACCCTGCCGCTGCTGGCCTGGCACCCGGGCAAGCTGACCCGCGAATATATCGATGGGCGCCGGGCCAGCTATGTCAGCCCGATTGCGCTGTTCCTGTTCGTGGTGTTCCTGACCTTCGCGATCTTCAACCTCGCGGGTGATCCGATCCATTTCGACCAGAACAAAAATGCCGTAGTCGGCCCGGAAGGTGCGACGGCTGAAGGCGAGGCGGTCAAGCATGTCGCCGCGCTCAAGGCCGAACTGGCGGCCGCCGAGAAAGCGGAGGAGCCAACCGCAGCGATCGAAGGGCAGCTGGTTGGAGCGGAAGCGGCGCTCGAAGGGATCCGGACTAGCAAAGCTGAGCACACCACCAAGGGTCCGCCGGTCAAGGTCTCGTCAGGCGCAGGGTCCGGTCCGGAATGGGCGAAGGGCATCAATCAGGCCTGGGACAAGGCAGTCGCCAACCCTGATCTGGCGATCTACAAAGTGCAGTCGAGCGCGTACAAGTACAGCTGGCTGCTGATCCCGCTGAGCGTGCCGTTCGTGTGGCTGCTGTTCCCGTTCAATCGGCGCTTCCACGTTTACGATCACACCGTGTTCGTCACCTACTCGCTGTGCTTCATGCTGATCGTGCTGGCGGCGATCACCGCAATCAACGTCTGGACCAGCCTTGGCGGACTGATCGCGGTGCTGATGCTCTATGTGCCGTTCCACATGCACCGGCAGCTCAGGGAGACATATGGCCTGACCCGGGCTGGCGCACTGTGGCGAACAATGGCGCTCAGCTTCTTTGCAATGATCGCGCTGACGTTGTTTGCCGTGGCGGTGCTGGCGCTTTCGATGGGTTAGGGTTCGGTCCGGTCGCGCACCGCCGCTCCGGCGAAGCGCTTGCCCGCCTTGGGAATCGACGAACCGCGCACCGGCTTGAGCCCGGAGCCGGTGGCCGGAATCTCGGGCCGGTCGATCTTGCCGTTCTGCATCAGCTCGGTGATCTCTTCGCCTGACAGCGTCTCGAACTCGAGCATGGCCTTGGCCAGCAGTTCCAGCTTGTCCCTGTTCTTGGTCAGGATATCGGTCGCGCGCTTGTGTGCGGTGTCGACCAGCAGCCGGATTTCGGCGTCGATCTGCTTGTTGGTCTCAACTGAAGACATGGTCCGCGCCGAGCCGCCATAGCCGAGGTAACCCTCCTGCGTGTCTTCATACTGGAGCGGACCGAGCTTATCCGACATACCCCAGCGGGTGACCATGTTGCGGGCCAGACCAGTGGCATACTGGATGTCCGACGAGGCACCTGACGAAACCTTGTCGTGCCCGAAGATCAGTTCCTCGGCGACCCGGCCGCCCATCGAGACCGAAAGGTTGGCGAGCATCTGGTCACGGTGGTACGAATAGCTGTCACGCTCGGGCAGGCGCATGACCATGCCCAGCGCGCGGCCGCGCGGGATGATCGTCGCCTTGTGGATCGGGTCAGACGCCGCCTCGTTGATCGAGACGATCGCGTGACCGGCCTCGTGGTAAGCGGTCATCTTCTTTTCGTCTTCGGTCATGACCATCGAGCGGCGTTCGGCGCCCATCATGACCTTGTCCTTGGCGTCTTCGAATTCGCGCATGGCGACGAGGCGTTTGTTGCGGCGGGCGGCGAGGAGCGCGGCTTCGTTGACGAGGTTGGCGAGGTCCGCACCCGAGAAGCCCGGCGTGCCGCGCGCAATGGTGCGGGCATCGACATCGGGGGCGAGCGGGACCTTCTTCATGTGCACACCGAGGATCTTCTCGCGGCCTTCGATATCGGGCAGCGGCACCACCACCTGGCGGTCGAACCGGCCCGGACGGAGCAGCGCCGGATCGAGCACATCGGGGCGGTTGGTGGCGGCGATGATGATGATGCCTTCGTTGGCCTCGAACCCGTCCATCTCGACCAGCAGCTGGTTGAGCGTCTGCTCGCGCTCGTCGTTCGAATTGCCGAGGCCCGAGCCGCGATGGCGGCCGACTGCGTCGATTTCATCGATGAACACGATGCATGGGGCATTGCGCTTGGCCTGATCGAACATGTCGCGCACCCGACTTGCGCCGACGCCGACGAACATCTCAACGAAGTCCGAGCCTGAAATGGTGAAGAACGGCACGCCCGCTTCGCCGGCGATCGCGCGCGCCAGCAGGGTCTTGCCGGTACCGGGAGAGCCGACCAGCAGCGCGCCCTTGGGAATCTGCCCGCCCAGTTTGGCGAAGCGGCTAGGGTCTTTGAGGAATTCGACGATTTCTTCGAGCTCTTCGCGCGCTTCATCGATGCCGGCGACGTCCTGGAAAGTCACGCGGCCCTGCTTTTCGGTCAGCATCTTGGCCTTGCTCTTGCCAAAGCCCATCGCGCCGACCGCGCCGCCGCCCTTCTGCATCTGGCGCAGCACGAAGACCGCTAGACCAAGGAAGAGGAGTACCGGCAGGACCTGAATCAACAGCACGACCAGCAGGCTGCTCTCTTCGGGCGCCTTGCCATCGTACTTGACCTGGCTCGCCTGGAGCAGCGTAGGAAGCGTGGTATCATTGGGTATCGGCGTGGTGACGAACGGCTTGTCGTCCTTGTACTTGCCGACGATCTTGGTCTCGCCGACCTGGACCGAGGCAACCTCACCCGCCTGCACCTTGGTGCGGAAATCGGAATAGCTGATCTGCGTCGCAGCGGCATCGCCGCGCGGGTTGAACACCGTGATCAGCAGCGCCAGCACCAGCGCGACACTGCCCCAGATCATCAGGTTCTTGACCCACGGGCTGCCGCCCGGCTGTTCCTCGTTCATGCGCCCAAAATCCTTTCGCCACCCAATGTAAGGCGGCAGGCATGAACTGCAAGCTAACGCGCGCCATGCGATGACTTGCCAGAGCGAATCGCGCCATGCATGAAAGCGCGCAAAGGGGCCTGCATGAACCAGTCGATCACCGATCCCACTGACCGTTTTGCCAGCTGGCCGCGGAGTTCCGCCCGGCTGCTGCTCGCCGCGCTGGCAGCTTTGCTGGTGCTTTCGGCGCTGGTTCCGATCACTGCGGGCAAGATGGACAAGCCGCTGGTCGGCTTTGTCGATGCGATCAAGGGCGGCAAGGCGGCCGAAGCGGCAGCCCGCCCGCGCGATGACGATTTGGCGCTTTATGATCGGGTGATCGGCCGCATCTCGCATGGCGAAAGCTATTATACCGCCGTCGCCGAGGAGCACCGCGCGAGCCATTATCCGCTCCGCCCGGGCGTCGCCGTACGCCTGCCGACGCTCGCTTACCTCGATATGTGGCTGGGCGATCGCGGGCAGGGCGATGCGGTAATGGTGCCGGGCGAGGTTATCGCAGCGCTGCTGCTGCTGGCGGCGGTGGTCTGGGCCTGGTGGAGCCGCTTCGCAGATGAGCCGGGTGGCGCGCGCTACCAGCGGATCGGCGCCGCGCTGATCTTCTTCGGTGCTTCGCTCGGGCTCAACCGCTATTACTTCGTACTCCACGAGCTCTGGGCCGGGATGCTGATCGCACTGTCGCTCGGCCTCCACCGGCCGGGGCGAAAATGGCTCGGCGCGGTGCTTGCTGCAGGCTTGGCGCTGGCCATTCGCGAGCACGCTTTGCCCTACGTGTTGCTGATGGCCGCCACCGCGCTGTGGCGGCGCGAATGGAAGGAAAGCGCGGCGTGGATCGCGCTGATCGCGGCCTTCTTCGCCTACCTTGGCGTGCACCTCTACCTGGTATCGCAACAGGTCCGGCCCGATGACGTGATAGGGCCGGATTGGCTGGCGCTGCGCGGGCTATCCGGCTGGCTGTCGAGCGTGGTGCTGTCGAGCAACCTGCGCTTCCTACCGCATTTCCTCGCAGGGCCGCTGGTGCTGCTGTTGGTGCTGGGCTGGGCCGGGTGGAAGAGCCCGCTCGGCGGCACCGCAACGCTGCTGTTTCTGGGCTATGGCCTGCTGTTCATGATCGCGGGCCGTGCGGACAATTTCTACTGGGGCGCGGTGATCGCGCCGGTGATGTTTGCCGGCCTTGCCTTCATGCCGCGGGCCTTGGCCTCGCTTGCCAAGGCGGCGCGTTAGCCAGTCAGTTCGCTGACCTTGTGGTGCGGGACCAGCCGCCAACCGAGCACCAGAAGACTAAATTGCACCGCTTCAAACAGCATCGGCTGGACAAAGCCCGCGCCCGTCCCGGTGGTTGCCGCAGTTAGCACGCGGCCGAGGAAGGCGATCCCGAACAGCGCCGCCGGGACCAGCAGCACATCGCCGTTGCGCTTCCACGCCCCGCGCAGCATGCACAGCCCGATCACCGTGAAGAAGGCCGCGAAATCGCCCCGCACGGTCGCCGCGCCAAGCTGGCCGACCGAGGACACCCCCAGGCTCATCCCCATTCCGGCGGGATCGTAAAGGAAGCTGAACCCCAGCCCGAGGTTGAACATTCCGGCGACGAAGATCAGTCCGATCAGTATTGTCCGCATGGCGTTAACCTTCCCCATAAATGCCGATTTATCCATTCTGGCCGATGTGATGCGGGATTCAAAGCCTGTTGCGCACAAGGGAACAGCATTGCACAAGCGGGTCACCATGAGCTCACCGCGTATCCTGCTGGTCGTCGGCGGCGGCATTGCCGCTTACAAGGCGTGCGAACTCGTTCGTCTGATCCGCAAGGGTGGCGGTGAGGTGACCTGCGTGCTGACCGAAGGCGGCGCGAAGTTCATCACCGCGATGACCTTGGCGGCGCTCAGCGAAAACCCGGTGCACACCACACTGTGGGACCTGACCAACGAAGTGGAGATGGGGCACATCCAGCTGTCGCGCTCGGCTGACCTGGTCGTGGTCTGCCCGGCGACGGCCGATCTGCTCGCCCGGATGGCGCACGGGATCGCCGACGATCTGGCGACCACGCTGCTCCTCGCCACCGACACTCCGGTCATGGCCGTCCCGGCTATGAATGTGCGGATGTGGGAACATCAGGCGACGCAGGACAATGTGCGCAGCCTGATCGAACGCGGGATCCACGTGCTCGATCCCGATGAAGGCCCGATGGCCTGCGGCGAATACGGCGCGGGTCGCCTGCCCGAACCGGTCGCAGTGTGGAACGCGATCTGCCAGTTGCTCAGCCTCGACCAGCTGCTACTTCCAGCGCCCGATCCCGAACTCGATTTCGCTTTCGACGCTCCGCAGAGCGAGGACACCGGGCTCGGCGGTCTCTCGGCTGGTCTCATCAGTCGCAGCGAGAAAGGGCCGATCATCGATCTCGACGCGCTCGAGATCGATGATGACCTGCCGCCGGTTGAAGAAGAGCCAGTGGTAGAAGTCCCGCCCGAAGTATTGCTCGCCGCGCCGATCCTCTCAAAGAAGGGCAAGGCCAAGGCTGCCCCGCCAACCGACCCCGAGGCGATCAATCACATCGTCAAGGGCGATCCCGATGCGACGCCCGAAGTCTTCCCCGAGGAAATGCGCGCCGATCCGCTGGCCGGGCAGCCCGATTTCGCGGGCGACGAAGCGCCGTTCGTCAAGCCTGACGATGGTCCGCTGTCAGGCCGGCACATGCTGGTCACCGCCGGGCCGACACATGAACCGATCGATCCGGTGCGCTACATCGCCAACCGTTCCTCGGGCAAGCAGGGCTATGCCATCGCCGCCGCCGCCGCGCGCGCCGGGGCCAAGGTCACGCTGGTCTCGGGGCCGGTGCACTTGCCATGCCCGCCGGGGGTTGACCGGATCTCGGTCGAGACCGCGCGGCAGATGGCCGATGCGGTGAAGAAAGCGCTGCCGGCCGATGTCGCGGTGATGGTTGCGGCGGTGGCCGACTGGCGCAGCACTGACGAACTCAGCCAGAAGATGAAGAAGCGCGGTTCGGCCCCGCCGGCGCTGCGGCTGACCGAGAACCCCGATATCCTCGCGATGGTCGCAGTCAGCGAGAAACGGCCCAAGCTGGTGGTCGGCTTTGCGGCCGAGACCGAGAAGGTGCTCGAGAACGCCAAGGAAAAGCGCAAGCGCAAGGGCGCCGACTGGATCATCGCCAACGACGTTTCAGGTGACGTGATGGGCGGCGAGGTGAATGCGGTGCATATCGTCACCGCCAAGACTGTCGAGGCGCTTCCGGAAATGGCAAAGGACGAGGTCGCCAGCGTGCTCGTCGAAAGGATTGCCGATGCCCTCCACGCCATCAAATCAGCCGCCAAGGTCGACGCAGACTGACGTGCCGGTCGCGGTCAAGCGCCTGCCGCATTTCGAAGGTTTGGAGCTACCGCAGTACGCCACCGAGGGCGCAGCAGGCATGGACGTGCTTGCGGCAGAGGACGTAACCCTGGCCCCCGGCGCGCGCCATGCCGTTGCCACCGGCCTTGCCGTCGCCATCCCGCACGGCTTCGAAATTCAGGTCCGTCCGCGTTCGGGCCTCGCGCTCAAGTTCGGGATCACCGTGCCCAACACCCCCGGGACGATCGACAGCGATTACCGCGGCGAGCTCAAGGTCATCCTGATCAATCACGGCCACGACCCGTTCGAAGTGCGCCGCGGCGACCGGATCGCGCAACTGGTCCTCGCGCCGGTAACCCGCGCCTCATGGCTCAAGGTCGACGAACTCGATGAAACGCAGCGCGGCGAAGGTGGGTTTGGTTCGACCGGCGGGCTGCTCGCGTTGGAGAGCTGAAGCGAAAAGGGCGGACCCTGTGGTCCGCCCTCTTGCTTCGGCGCTGTTCGGTGGCTCAGCGCTTGTTCTTCTCCGGCGCGACCGAGATGCGCACCGTTTCACCGTTGTGGCCGGGGAAGTCGGTAAACATCGCTTCGACCAGGTTGGGCACCAGATAGGGCAGGCGGTTCGAGGTCGAGGCTGCTTCGGCCTTGCCTTCGAACAGGCGCTGACCGTCGCGGCGGTCGATCTTCAACGAGATGCCGCTGGTATAGACGGTGTATTGTTCGACGCCCTGGTCGAACCACGGATCGTACCAGCCATAACCCCAGGCCCCGTACGGACGAAAGCCGCCATAGCCGTGGCCGCGGTAGCCACCGTAAAAGCCGCTACCGTAGTATGAGCCAAAGCGCGGGCCGTACCACGGGCTGTAGAACGGATCGGCGAAGCCGGTGGTGCGGACCTGATCACGGCCTTTGTCGACGCCATAGTCAAACCGCACGATCAGGTCGGCCGTAGCCGGGCTGGAGGCGGGAACATAGCCGAGGTTGGACATCTTCATGCCCACCAGATTGGCATATTGCGCGAACTCAAGCCCGCCCTGGAGCGCCTTGTCGTCTGCCACAACCGCAAAGGTCTGCCCCTGCGGTGCAGGAAGTTGCGCCGAATAGCGCGACACATTGGCCTTGAACGGCGTCGCGCAGCCAGCAAGGCCGCCGAGCATCAGCGCCGCGCCAGCCGCGATTGCAGCTCGTTTGGCGAATGAGAGAGTGTAAGCCATTGACCCGTTTCCTCAGCATACCGTCCATTGCGACTCAATCGCACGGACTGGCGAAAAGTTTAGGATTGAAACGGGTTTAGGCAAGGGCGGCTTAATCAGGGTTGAATGGCAGCGACCCGTAGTGGGGCAGTTTTCAACGCAGCAAACCCAGCGCCGCGTAGGCGGCCTCAAGCGTCGGCTGGGCCAGTTCGCGCGCGCGCGCCGCACCATCGCGCAGCACCGCATCGAGCGCCGCGCGGTCTTCGCGCAGTTCGACAAAGCGCGCGTTGATCGGCGCGAGCTTGCTGGCGAGCAGTTCACCCAGTGCCGGCTTGAATTTGCCGAAACCTTCGCCGCCGAATTCCGCCAGCACCGCGTCGACGCCCGATCCGTTCATCGCGGCGTAGATGCCGACAAGGTTGGCCGCTTCGGGCCGACCTTCGAGACCGGCCTTGTCACCAGGCAGCGGCTCGGGGTCGGTTTTGGCCTTCTTGACCTTCTGCAGGATCGTGTCGGCGTCGTCGGTCAGATTGATTCGGCTCATGTCGCTGGGATCGCTCTTGCTCATCTTCGCGGAGCCGTCACGCAGGCTCATGATCCGGGCGGCTTCGGGCGGGATGGTCGGCTCGGGCAGGGTGAAGGTTTCGCCGAAGCGCTCGTTGAAGCTCTGCGCGATGTCGCGTGCCAGTTCGAGGTGTTGCTTCTGGTCGTCACCCACAGGAACGTGAGTCGCCTGATAGAGCAGCACGTCGGCGGCCTGCAGCACCGGGTAAGTGAACAGCGCAACCGATTGCCCCTCGCGGTTCTTGCCGGCCTTGTCCTTCCACTGGGTCATGCGGTTGAGCCAGCCCATCCGCGCGGTGCCGTTGAGCAGCCACTGCAATTCGGCGTGCTGGGGGACCTGCGCCTGGTTGAACAGGATCGACTTGGCCGGATCGATCCCGCAGGCGAGCAGCGCGGCGACCATTTCGCGGGTGTTGGCGGTCAGCTCAGCGGGCACGTGCGGCTGGCTGATCGCGTGCAGATCGGCAAGGAAATAGAGGCACTGCCCGCCCGCAGCGCTCACCTCATCCTGCATCCGCACCCAGTTGCGGATCGCGCCGAGGTAGTTGCCGAGATGGAGACTGCCGGTGGGCTGGATGCCCGATACGATACGCATTGGATCTACTCTGTTTCGCTGGTTGCTGGCGCGGACTTGCGCGAGAACAATATCGCCACATCGGCGCGGGTGAAGGCGCCGAACAGCACGGTCAGCGCGGCATAGACGATCCCGCCCGCCGATACCAAGAGGGCAAGCGCGGCAAAGCGCAGGCCCCAGCCGCCGTGGAGGTACGGCAGCAGCTGGTCCTGCACCGCCCACAGCACCGCGCCCATCGCCAGCGCAGCGAGGGCAAGCCGCGGGGCGCGGCGTTTGAGGCGCTGATCGGCGGCAAAGTGCCCGCGCTTGCTGAGCGTGGTGTAGAGCAGCGCCACGTTGACCGTCGAGGCGATCGCGGTCGCCAGCGGCGGGCCCATGTGCTGCAACGGCACGATCAGCGCGAGGTTGAGCGCAAGGTTGACCAGCATCGAGATCACACCGTAGCGCACCGGGGTGCTGGTATCGTGCCGCGCGTAAAAGCCCGGGGTCAGCACCTTGACCAGCACGTAGCTCGGCAGCCCGATCGAGAACATGGCCAGCGCCTGAGCCGTGTAGTGCACATCAGCAGCGCCGAACTTGCCGTAGCCGAACAGCCCCGCAGCGATCGGCTCACCGCAGATCACCAGCGCGGCGGTGGCGGGCAGGGTCAGCAGCAGCGCGAGTTCGAGCCCGCGGTTCTGCGTCTCCATCGCCGCGCCGTGCTCGCCGCCGCCAAGCTGGCGCGAGATCGTCGGGAGCAGTACCGTGCCCAGCCCGATCCCGATCAGCCCCAAGGGCAGCTGGTTCAGGCGGTCGGCGAGGTAGATATAAGTTACGCTGCCGTGCGCCAGCAGCGAGGCGGCGAGCGCGGTCGAGATCACCAGGTTGATCTGCACCGCGCCGGCGCCGAGTGCGGCGGGCAGGGTCAGCGCGAGCAGCCGCTTGACCTCGGGGCTGAGCTTCGGGCGGCGCAGCTTCAGGCTCACCCCATTGGCGCGGCAGGCCCAGGCCAGCCACACCAGCTGGAGCAGGCCCGAGACCGAGACCGCGATCGCCTGGTTGCGCGCGGTCACCATCGGGTCAGCATCGTGGAAACCCAACAGCGCGACGATCAGCGTCAGGTTGAGCAGGATCGGCGCGGCGGCATTGACCCAGAACTTGTGCAGCGAATTGAGGATCCCGCCGAACAGCGAGACCAGGCTGATAAACAGCAGGTAGGGGATCTGAATCCGGCTCAGCGTCACCGCGAAGGCGAACTGGTCTGGAGCAACCCCGTTGAACTTGCCCGACAGCGCGAAGGTCACCGGCCAGGCGAAGACCTCCAGCAGCACGGTCATCGCCAGCAGCACCGGCAGCAGTACGGCGAGCGCAGCCTCGGCAAAGGCCAGCCCGTCATCCAGTCCCTTGCCTTCAGGGTCGGCGACCTTCTTGTTGAACATCGGGATGAAAGCGCTGGAAAAGGCACCTTCGGCAAACAGCGCGCGGAACATGTTGGGCAGGCGGAACGCGACCAGGAACGCGTCCGAGGCAAAGCCAGCGCCGACATAGCGCGCGAACAGGCTGTCACGGACCAGCCCCAGCACCCGGCTGGCGAGGGTCAACCCGCCGACGGTGCCAAGGGCTTTGGTCAGGTTCACGGCGTCAGGCGGTGCCGACCGGTGCCCCGTCGCTGGCACCGTCCTGCTGCGCCTGAAGCTGCGCCAGGTAAATGCCGTTGAAGTCGATCGGTTCGAGCAGCAGCGGCGGGAAGCCGGCGTCGCGCACTGCATCCGAAATCACCCGGCGGGCGAACGGGAAGATCAGGCGCGGGCCTTCGGCATAAGTGAAGGCGTGCTTGCTCGGATCATCGAGATTGCGCATTCCGATCAGGCCGCCGTAGGACAGTTCGACCAGGAACTGGGTGCCGGCCGCGGCCTTTGAAGTGATCGAGATCTTGAGTTCGATCTCGCTCACTTCATCGGTGATGTCGCGCGCGCCGATGTTGAACTGCACGTCGATGGTCGGCGTGTCGGTCCACTGAAAGCTGTCCGGGGCATTCGGGTTCTCGACCGACAAATCCTTGATGTACTGCGAGATAATCCCGGCCGAAGGCAGCGTGTCTTCGCCATTGGGCTGCGGTGCGCCAAGATCGAGGTCGGTGATGATGTTGCCTTCGTCGGACATGGAATTTTCGGCTTTCGTGGTAACAGGTGAAACGTGGCCGCGCGCCTAGCATCGCGGGGGAAAGGGGTCGAGTCACTTTCCAGTACCGGCAAGGCGCAAAAATTGCACCGATCCGCGCGTCCACGCGTTGTTCATTTGTCATTGATACCTATTTGCCGTTAGACTGATCGATATCGCCGCACAGCGCGGCAGGGACTGGAACTTTGGACAAGACTGTCGAAATCGTGATCCTGGCAATGGTCGCTGCCTTTTTGGGCTTGCGGCTCTATTCGGTGCTGGGGCGCCGGGCCGAGCACGAAGAGCAGCCGCGTCTCGAACCGCGGATCGATGCGCCGCGCGCACCCGCGCCAGAGCTGCCTGATCGCACCGGGGCCGGCGCGCCGCCGCGGATCCTGGTTCCTGGCGTAACCCCGGCGATCGAGCGTGCCCTCAAGGAACTGACGCTTGCCGATAAGCAGTTCGATCTGCTCGCTTTTCTTGAAGGCGCCAAGGGT
>JBJTLY010000279.1:0-4473 GCA_046063275.1 Novosphingobium sp.
TTGGCGGCGTCCTTCAGGCCCATCGCGGTGATGCTGGCGGGGTTGGGGCCGACCCAGATCAGGCCGGCGTCCTTCACCGCCTGCGCGAAACCGGCGTTTTCGGAGAGGAAGCCGTAGCCCGGGTGGATCGCGTCCGCGCCGGTTGCTTGCGCGGCGGCGATGATCTTCTCGCCGTGCAGATAGCTCTCGGCGGCGGGCGAGGGGCCGATGTGCACCGCCTCGTCGGCAGATCGCACGTGCAGCGCCTTGGCATCGGCGTCCGAATAGACCGCGACGGTGCGAATTCCCATCTGGCGCGCGGTGCGGATGATGCGGCAGGCGATTTCGCCGCGGTTGGCAATCAGGAGTGAGGAAAACATGGGGGCAGTGGCTAAAGCGGTTCGCCCCGCGCCGCAATGGCCCTTGCAAGCGGCGCGAGGCCTGACTAGAGCGGCGCGCGAACGCACACGTGCATTTCCCAACGGGGTTTTTCGGATGGCAGACCGCTTTAACACCATCGCCGGCTGGACGCTGTTTTCGGGCATCGTCGCGCTAGGCCTGTCGAGCATTTCGGGCCACATCTTCGAGGCCGGCAAGTTCGAGAAGCCCGAGCATCCCGGTTACACCATCGCGGGCGTGGTCGAAGATGAAGGCGAAGGCGGGGCTGCTGCCTCGACCGAGCCGTTCGAAGCCTTCCTCGCCAAGGCCGATGTCGCCAAGGGCGAAGCGAGCTTCAAGAAGTGCATGAGCTGCCACAACGCCGATCAGGGCGGCGCCAACGGCACCGGCCCAAACCTCTACGGCATCCTCGGTGACAGCATTGCCCAAGGCCGCGGCGGCTTTGCCTTTTCCGATGGCCTGAAGGCCAAGGGCGGCAAGTGGGACTGGGCGAGCATGAGCGCCTGGCTGACCAACCCGAGCGGCTTTGCTGCCGGCACCAAGATGAGCTTTGCCGGCCTCACCGATCCGCAGGAACGCGCCAACGTGATGGTGTTCCTGAACTCGAAGGGTTCGAACCTGCCGTTGCCGAAGGTGCCTGAAACCCCGGCCGCTGGTGCTGCGGCACCCGCAGTCGCGCTGGTCGGCGATGCCGCCAAGGGCCAGAAGAGCTTCGCCAAGTGCGCTTCGTGCCACACGATCCAGTCCGGCGGCCCCAACGGCACTGGCCCGAACCTCGCCGGCATTTACGGCGACAAGAAGGGCGAAGGCCGCGGCGGCTTTGCCTTCTCCGATGCGCTCAAAGGCAAGGGCGGAACCTGGGACGATGCCAGCCTCGATGCCTGGCTGACGAGCCCCAGCGCTTTTGCCCCCGGCACCAAGATGAGCTTCGCCGGGCTCACCGACGCGCAGGAACGCGCCAACGTGATCGCTTACCTGAAGACCGCGAAGTAAGCCTTCCGGTTCTGGAACACGCAAAGGGCGGGGCCGCAAGGTTCCGCCCTTTCGCCGTCTACGGTACTCGCTGATCGAGCCGCCTGGCGATCGGCAAGGCCACGGCCACCGCTGTCAGGCACACCAGAGCGCCCATTGGGCCGATCAGCGTGTAGCCCCCGAAGTTCTGTGCAATCCCGCCGGCTACAAGCGAACCGATGCTTTGTGAGAGCAACCAGGTGGCGGTTGTCATAACCGCCAGGCGGCCACTGTCATCGATCGAATAGGCGAGCCCCAAGAGCAAGGGGTAGGTCAGGAACCAGCTGACATTGTAGGCGATCAGTGCCCCGGCAAATGCGGCCTCGGTGCTCACCGTTGTCAGAGCTGCACAGGCCAGTCCGCACGCGCCAAGCGCGGCCGCCAGCGGCCAGGTTCGCGGGAGCCGTTTGACCACCACAGCGAGGCCGGCATTGCCCAGCGCACTCACCAGCGTGGCAATGCTCTGGTACCGGCCGAATTGGGTCGCAGGCAAGCCGATGGCATGCGCGGTACGCTCCATGAACGGCCAGATTGCCAAGGTCCCGAAGGCGAACAAGGCCATCGCCGCCAGCACCCGGCGTCCGTCCGCTCCAATTGGCGCGTTAGGCGCTGCGGCGGCTTTGTCATCTAGTCCCGTTCCTCCGGGCAGGGTCAGCGCGAGCAGTCCAAGCAGGCAGGTCAGCCCGGCAAGCGCCGTGAACATTCCTGCCACGCCATAACTCTTGCCGACGATCGGCAGGCCGATGTTGATCGCGGCGAACATGATCGTCTGGAACGCGATGCCCATTGAAATCCACCGCGCAGGATGCGCGGTGCGTCCTGCCGCAAGGTTGACCGCGCTGTTCATGATCCCGAAGCCAAGCCCGGTGCCGATCCGTCCCAGCAGCAACAACGGCAACGATGTCATCAAGGCCGAGCTCGCCTGGGCTGCCGCCACCAGAACCGTCGCCAGCACCGCCAGAACGCGCGCGTCCATCGCCCGTGCCCGCGGCGCCACCACAAACATCGCGGCGGCATAGCTCAGGGTTTCGGTCATGTTCCAGGCACCCATCGCCGTCGGCGTAAAGCCGAAGCGGTCGATCAGGCCGCCGATCAGGTAGGTGGTGAAATTGTTGCCGAGATGCGCCGCGGTCGAAGCCGCGCCGATACCGACCAGGGTGAATGCGAAATGACGCTGCGATTTTGCCGAGGCCATTCCGCTTAAAACCGCACACGCGGGAACCGCGACATCGCTTCCAGATCCTCAAGATCCATATGCGCCCGGATATATTCCTGTGCGGCATCGCGTTTGGGCTGATGATCCCACGAGGTGAGCGCGCCGATCGCATTGGCCGTCGCAACCAGATGGCGGCTGCGCTGGCTCGCCAGAACTTCGCCGGTGATCTGCGGAAAGTCCCAGCGCGCAGCCAATTCGCGGTGCAGCTCGGCCAGCAGTTCCGCCTGCGCCGGATCCTGGGCAAGATTATGCAACTCGTCGGGATCGTCCGCCAGGTTGAAAAGCAGATCGGGATCGACCGGCGAATGGATGAACTTCCATGTCCCCCGCCGGATCATGATCAGCGGCGCGATCGCGCCCTCACCCAGATATTCGCCGATCACCTCGTCGTGTCCGTTCCCGCCCTGCAGGTGCGGCATCAGGCTTTGGCCATCGAGGGGAACCGCGGGCTCGTCAGCGATTTCGGCCATGTCGAGCAGCGTCGGCAACAGATCGACCAGCGATACGCTCGCATCGATCACCCGGGGCTGATAGCGGCCTGGCGCATGGACGATCATCGGCACGCGGGCCGCGCCTTCGAAGAAGTGCATCTTGTACCACAGCCCGCGCTCACCCAGCATGTCGCCGTGGTCACCGCAGACGATGACAATCGTATCTTCGCGCATCCCGGTTTCGTCGAGTGTTTCGAGGATCATGCCGAACTGGTCGTCGACAAAGCTCATCGACCCGAAATAGGCGCGGCGCGCAGCATGGACCTGCGCCTCGCTCACCGCGTCAAGGTCCAGGCCGCAGACATGGCGCAACCGGCGCGAATGCGGATCGAGATCGTCCACCGGGACGTGGACCCGGGGCATCGGGATCTCCGTATCGTCGTAGCGATCCCAATATTTCTGGTGGATCGCATAGGGATCGTGCGGATGGGTCAGCGACAGGGTCAGGAAAAAGGGGCGCTCGTCATTGTCACGCGCGATATCGAGCAGCTTGCGGCGCGTGACGAAGACCGCTTCTTCATCGAAGTCGAGCTGGTTGGAGCGGATGCAAGGGCCGGCAGTCAGCACCGAATCCATCGAATGATACCAGCTGGGGCGGTGCTCGAAATTGCTCCAGTCTGGCGTCCAGCCGAAATCGGCGGGGTAGATGTCGGTGGTGAGCCGTTCTTCAAACCCATGCAGCTGATCGGGGCCGACGAAGTGCATCTTGCCCGCCAGGATCGTGCGATATCCCCCCCGCCGCAGGTAATGCGCCATGGTGGGCGTGGTGGCGGGCAGTTCGGCGGCGTTGTCGTAGGCCCCGATCCGCGAGGGCAGCTGCCCGGCCATCATCGAAAACCGCGAGGGCGCGCACAGCGGACTGTTGCAATAGGCCGAGCGGAACAGCACCCCCTCTTCGGCCAGACGCGTCAGAGTGGGTACGCGTACCGGCGATGGCGCAATGAACGGCAGGAACGGAGCCGCCATCTGGTCGGCCATCAGGATCAGGATATTGGGTCGCCGCGCCATCGTTGAACTCTCCTGAAACTTGAATTGCGCAATTCTAGAATTGCGCCGCTTTCGCCGAAATCCACACCACCGCCGCGCAGGCCAGCAGCGCCAGATAGGGCAGGGCGCCCGCCTTGGGCACGACCGCGACTCGTTCGAACGGATCCTCGGCGCTGCCTTCCGAGACCGGGAAGCGGCCCTTGTCTTGCACATAATGGCGGAAGGCGAAGACGGGCACGATCAGCAGCACCGCAATCAGGCCGTTGCGTAGCGTGCCCTTGCCCCAGACATCGGCGCCTGCGCCCATCCACAGCATGTTGACGAAGCCGAACACCGCACCCAGCGCCAGCAGCCAGTTGGGGCAGCGATAGGGCCGGTTCCAGTCCTTGC
>JBJTLY010000280.1:0-2888 GCA_046063275.1 Novosphingobium sp.
CAGCCTGCTGATGGCGAAGTGGCGCGTGCTGTGGGTGGTGGTCGGCTTCGCCGCTATCGCCATGGCCGCGATCTTGCGCATCGCCTTCCTCGGGCTATTCTCGGGCATGCCCAGCGCGGCCGACCTTGCCGCCGCGCTCGAACCGCAGCGCGGCGATATCACCGATCGCAACGGTGTACCGCTGGCCCGCGCCTTTCCCGCCTATTCGCTGTGGTTCAATCCCGCAGCGCTGGGCGGTGACGGCCCGCCGCTTGTGCACAGCCCGGCGGAAGTCGCCGCCGCGCTTGGACGGATCTTCCCCGATCTGAATATCGCCGAAATGACCAGGCGGCTGGCCGAGGGCAAGCCCGGCTACCTGCGCCGCCGGATCATGCCTGAAGATGCCAACCGCATCCACGCGCTGGGTGAACCGGCGCTTGAATTTCCGCGTGAGACCGAGCGGTTCTATCCGCAAGGGTCGATGGCCGCGCACGTCCTCGGCTTCGTCGGCGCCGATGGGCAGGGCCACGTCGGGATGGAAGAGGTGTTCAACAAGCGCCTGACCGATCCCAATTCGCGCGGCGCGTCGGCGGCGCTGGCGGTCGATACCCGGGTGCAGGGTGCGCTTGAGGACGAGATGAGCCGCGCCATGGCCGACACCAACGCCAAGGGCGCCGCCGGGGTCATCCTCGACGTCGATACCGGCGAGGTTGTCGCCTTGGCGTCGCTTCCCTCGTTCAACCCCAACCTGATCGACGGCGCGGGTGAGGCGAACATCTTCAACCGGGTGACCAACCAGGTCTACGAGCTGGGTTCGGTGATGAAGCCGATCACCGTCGCCTCGGCGATCGATGCCGGGACGGTGACCGATCTTGCGCGGCGCTATCAATCGAACCGCCCGATCGCGATCGGCGGCTTCCAGATTCACGACAGCCACAGCTTCGGGGCTTCGCTCAATGTGCCCGAAGCGCTGATCCATTCGTCCAACATCGTCACTGCGCAGGTCGCCGATGAGCTGGGCGGGGTGCGGCTCAACGCGACGATGCGCGCGCTGGGCATGAACGAGCGGCCCTATATCGAGCTGCCCGCGCGGGGTTTCCCGCTGTGGCCCAAGGGGGACTGGTCACGGATCACCACGATGACCGTCGGCTTCGGCCACGGCCTGGCGATCACGCCGATGCACCTTGCTGAAGCCTATGCGGCGATGGTCAACGGCGGAATCTGGCGCCCGGCGACCTTGGTCAAGGTCCAGCCCGGTACCGACATTCCGGGCCGCCGGGTGTTCAAGGCCTCGACCTCGGCGCGGATGCGCCAGCTGCTGCGGCTGATCGTCGACCTCGGCACCGGGCGCAAGGCCAATGCTGCCGGTTACCGCGTCGGCGGGAAGACCGGCTCGGCCGAAAAGCCCGGGGCGCACGGCTACCAGAAGACCAACATTATCGCGACCTTCGCCGCCGCATTCCCGATGGATCACCCGCGCTATGTGATCATCGCGATGCTCGATGAGCCGCAGGCGACCGCCGCCAGTTCGGGTCAGCGCACTGCCGCGTGGAACACCGCGCCGATGGTCGGGCGGCTGGTCCCGCGCATCGGCCCGCTGCTCGGCATCATGCCCGATGCCACCCGCGATGTGGACATTTCGGACCTCGCCCCGCTGGTCGGAAGCGGAGAGGGCGAGTGAGACTTGGCGCGCTGGCAGCATCCGCAGGAATAGTGCTGCCGGCTGGTGCCGAGGCACAAGTCACCGGGTTCGCGATCGACAACCGCAAGGTTGCCCCCGGCACGGTTTTCGGCGCGTTTCAGGGCATGGCTGTCAACGGCGAAGATTACATCCCCGCTGCAGTCACTGCCGGTGCCGTGGCCGTAGTCGCGCGGCCCGAAGCCAAGGTTGCAGGCGCGGTGCATATCGCCGATGCCAATCCGCGCCGCGCTTTCGCGCATTTGGCAGCGGGTTTTTTCACGCCCGTCCCCGAAATCGTGGTCGCCGTAACCGGGACCAACGGCAAGACCTCTTGCGTTGAAATGACCCGGCAGATCTGGCGCATGCTCGGTGAACGCGCCGCGTCGATCGGCACGCTCGGCGTCACGACTGCGGACGAGAGCATTTCGACCGGCCTGACCACGCCAGACATCGTCACCTTCCTTGCCAACATGAGCGGGCTTGCGCGCGAGGGGATTACCCACGTTGCCTATGAAGCTTCGAGCCACGGGCTGTCGCAGTTCCGCAACGAGGGGCTCAAGGTCAAGGCCGGCGGGTTCACCAACCTCAGCCGCGATCACCTCGATTACCACAAGGACATGGACGACTACTTCGCCGCAAAGATGCGATTGTTTGACGAAGTGATCGATGCCGAAGGCACGGCAGTGGTCTGGGCCGACGATCTCTGGTCGGCCAAAGTGTTTGAGCACGTCCGTCAGCGGGGGCTGCGGCTGCTCAGTGTGGGCGAGAAGACGGGTGAGACAGAACAAGGGTCGTCCATCCGCCTTCTCGCTCGTTCCCCTGGGCAACTGGGGCAGGTGCTTGAAATCGAGTGGCAGGGTAAAGCGCAGGCGATCAAACTGCCGCTGATCGGTGCCTATCAAGCCGCCAACGCGCTCGTTTCGGCCGGGCTGACAATCGCCACCGGGAGCGACCCGCAGCGGGTGTTCGACGCGCTCAGCCGGCTTCAGCCGGTGCGCGGCCGGCTGGAACGCGCCGCTATCACGCGGGCCGGCGCCCCGCTTTATGTCGACTACGCCCACACCGCCGATGCGCTCGAAGCAGCCATCGCTGCGCTGCGTCCGCACGTGAAAGGCAAGCTGATCGTTGTGTTCGGCGCGGGCGGGGATCGTGACCAGGGCAAGCGGCCGGAGATGGGCCGGATCGCCGCGGAAGGCAGCGACCTCGTTATCGTCACCGACGACAACCC
>JBJTLY010000281.1:0-5805 GCA_046063275.1 Novosphingobium sp.
GGTCGACTATGCGATCGGCGAAGGACTGTTCCCCGTCGGCCATCCCTATCATCACGCCACCATCGGCTCGATGGCCGATCTCAACGCAGCCAGCGTAAAGGACGTGCGTGACTGGTTCACTGGCAATTACGCGCCGAACAACGTGGTGCTGGTGCTGTCAGGCGACATCGATGCAGCGACCGCCAGGCCGATGGTCGAGAAATGGTTCGGCAGCATCCCGCGCGGACCCGAAGTGCGCAAGGTCGTCGCCGGTCCGGTGACCCTGCCTGCCCCAGTCCACCGCGAAATGAAGGACCAGGTGCCGCAGACCAAGATCTACCGCGTATGGTCGGGCCCCGGCACCAACGATCCCGATGCGGCTGCGCTCGACATTGGCATGCGCGTGCTCGGCGGGCTGGCAAGCTCGCGGCTCGACAACGACCTGGTCAAGGGCCGCCAGCTTGCCACCTCGGTCTCGGCGCAGGTCCAGCAGTTCGAACAGGTCAGCTTCATCCAGATCGAGATGGAGGTGAAGGACGGGGTCGACGTGAAGGTCGCCGAAGCCGCGCTCGACCAAGACATCGCCAAACTGGTTGCCGAGGGGCCAAACGCGGATGAAATGCAGCGCGCCGCGATGAGCGCGGTCTCGGGCCAGATCAACAGTCTCGAACAGGTCGGCGGCTTCTCGGGCAAGGGCGCGCAGCTCGCCGAGGGGCTGCTCTATTCGGGCGATCCCGGGCAGTACAAGAAGGACCTGACCCGCGTCGCCAGCCTGACCGCGCCTGAAGTCAGGGACGCGCTCGGCCGCTGGCTGTCGCGCCCGGTCTATTCGCTTACCGTCAGCCCCGGTCCGCGCACCGAAAAGGGTGAGGCGATGGGCGGCTGGGGCGACGAGGCGACCAGCCCATCGCCCGCACCCGACGCCAAGAAGCCCGCCCCCAAGCTGGCGACCGGGCCGAAGCGCACGTCTCCGCCGGTCGCCGCGGTCGGCGATCTTGCTTTCCCGGCAATCGAGCGGACCACGCTGTCGAACGGCATCCCGGTGGTGCTGGCGCGGCGCACCGCAGTGCCGACGGTGGCGGTAAACCTGAGCTTCGATGCTGGCTATTCTGCCGACGCGCAAGATACGCCGGGCACCCAGTCGCTGATGCTCGGGCTGCTCGATGAAGGCACCGAGAGCCTCACCGGGATCCAGATCGCCGAGCAGCAGGAACGGCTTGGCGCGCGGATTTCGGCCGGAGCTGGTGTCGACAGCTCAAGCGTGCAGCTGAGCGCGCTGACCGCCAACCTGCAGCCCTCGCTCGATCTGCTGGCCGAAGTGGTGCGCCATCCGGCGTTCCGCGCCGAAGACGTCGCGCGGGTCAAGGATCAGCAGCTTGCCGACATCGCGCAGTCCAATGCCAGCCCGCGCGCC
Organism: Novosphingobium sp.; assembly: GCA_046063275.1. Lineage (GTDB taxonomy): Bacteria > Pseudomonadota > Alphaproteobacteria > Sphingomonadales > Sphingomonadaceae > Novosphingobium. The sequence goes on from JBJTLY010000281.1 coordinate 1,394, forward strand.
CTCGCATCGCGCATGCTCAACCCGCTGCTGTTCGGTGCAGGCCACCCTTACGGCCAGCCGGGCGACGGGCTTGGCATCACGACTGCAGTGGCAGCGCAGACCCCGGCAAGCCTGCGCGCGGCGCACGACAAGTGGCTGCGGCCGGACAATGCTTCGATCACCGTGGTGGGTGACATCACGATGGAACAGCTGAAGCCGATGCTCGAAGCCAGCTTCGGTGACTGGCAGGCCCCGGCATCGCCCAAGCCGGTCAAGCCGCTCGACGCCGCGATCCCCTCGCCGCAGCCCCGGATCGTACTGATCGACCGGCCCAATTCGCCGCAATCGGTGATCGTCGCGGGCCGCGTCCTGCCGCTCACCGGGCGCGACCAGAACCAGGAAGCGCTCGACTTGGCCAACGAGGTGCTGGGCAACGGTTTCCTGAGCCGGCTCAACTCGGACCTGCGCGAAGACAAGGGTTGGTCCTACGGCGTGCATAGCGCAGTGCGCAGTCCCAAGGGCCCGCGCAGCCTGGTGCTCACCGCCCCGGTCCAGGCTGACCGCACCGGCGATTCGATCGCATTGCTGCTCGCCGACATGGCGCAGTTCCCGGCGAAACGCGGGGTTGAACCGGTTGAGCTTGGCCGGGTCACTGATGGCAACATTCGCGGGCTGCCCAACCGGTTCGAGACCAATGGGCAGGTCCTCGGCGCGATCCTTTCGAACCAGTTGCTCGGTCGTCCTGACGACTATTACGTCACCTTGCCGACACGTTATCGCCAGATCGACGCCAAGGCGATCAATGCTGCGGCGGGCAGCTACCTGCAGTCGGCGGGGCTGGTGTTCATCGTGGTGGGTGACCGTAAGTTGGTCGAACCGCAGCTCAAAAAGCTCGGTATCCCGATCGAGATTGCCCCGGTTGACTCAGCCGCGCCAAAGAGCGAGTGAAGGCGCGCTATTTACCCTCGTGTAAGGAGAGAACGATGTCTGTAGCCGGCACTTACGAATGCGTGACCAAGACCCCGATGGGTGACCAGAAGAGCGACGTGACCATTGTCGTCGATGGTGACACCTTCACTGGCACCAACGCCGGGGCGATGGGTTCGATGACCATGGAAGACGGCAAGATTGACGGCAACAAGCTGACCTGGACGATGAACATGACCGTGCCGATGCCGATGAAGCTCGAAGGTGAAGCCACCGTCGATGGCGACGCGCTGAGCGGCACCGTCAAGGCCGGCGCATTCGGCGCATTCCCGATCTCGGGCACCCGCAAGGCCTGATTGCGGCGAAAGCCAAACAAAAAGGGCGCCGGGGCAATGCTCCGGCGCCCTTTTTCGTGTCCATAGACGAGCGCGATGAGGAAGGCCTGGCCTATTTGGCAGTAGCCGCATCCTCCGCTTCGTCTCCGGCATCGTCATTCGCAGTCGGATCGAACGGGGCAATCTGGGCCGGGATGATCTTGCCGGTGCGCAAATCGATCACGTCGTCACGGTGGTAGCCAAGGATGCCCGGAATCGGCCGCAAGCGGTTGACCATCAGGCTATAGATGTTGTCCATCTTGCCCGCCGCGACGAATTCGGCGCGCACCGCAGGCAGGCTCTGCAAGGTTTGGGGAATGCCGTAAATGGCTTCCGTCGGCGCAATTTCACCCGCACCGTCACTCGATGGGGAAAAGATGTCCGGTTCGCGATCAAGCTTGTCGAACCCGGTCAAACCATCCCGCCGCGCCACCTTGATCAGGAAATCGCCAGTGTCGGTGATGACCCCCGCCTTCACTTCAAGCTTCACCGTGCCCATGCAGTCGCAATAGCCGCCCATCACACCGTTGACGAAGATCGCCGGGCCATACCAGATGTAAGTCCCCGGCTTGACCGAGGTGAGATAGCGGTAGACCGACTTTTCCTTGTCCTTCTGGTAAACGTAGTTGGGTCCGAAGCCCACGACTAGCCTGGGCTCGATCGGTCCAATCGAAATGCTGGCGGGTGTCGGCTCCTTGGGCTTGGGCGGGGCCTTTTTGCTGGTCTGCTTGGCGATTTCGACGTCGTTCTGCCAGTTCTTCAACTTGCCCGGGTAATCCTTCTGCGCCTTGGCATAAGCCTTTTCCCAATCGGCCTTGTACGACGCCCAATCCTCGGCGTCAGGCACACGGATGAACACGCCCGAGAACCGGTTTGCCCCCGAAACGAGAATATAACCCTGCGCCGGATCGAGCTTGGTCTTGCCCGAAACAACGTTCTTCTCCTCGATTGCATCGGCGTGGACAGCCGCTGCAGTGCCGAGCGCGAAGGCGGCGAGTGTGATTGCCAGCTTCCTCATTTCGCCAGTGCCTCCTGCTTGGGGGCCGGCCCTGAAGCGACCAGTGCTTGCAGCCGCATCTTGCGGTCGCGTTCTTCTTCCTTCTTGCGGCCATTGCCTTCCTGGAAGTTGAACGGATCCCACAGCTCCTTGGCCAGACCGTAGCGCTGGTAGCCTTTGAACCCCATGCAATTGCGCATCTTGACCCGCCGTTCCTTGCGGCGCTGCGCCGATCCAAAGATCGCGTCGGCCAGAACACTGCCGAGCGCGCCGCCAATCGCTCCGCCCAAGCCGTATTGGGCGATCGCCGAATTCATCATCGCCGAATCGCCGCCAAGGTAAATCCGCGATCCGCTGGCCAGCGCATCGCATTCACGGATATCGGTATAGGCTTCGACAAATGTGGTGTCGGCGCGATGGAAGTAGAAATACTTCTCGTAATCGGATTCGATCTCGGGTGTTGGCGTGAAGTCGAGCTTGGGCATTTCAAGACCATCCGCGGTCACTGCGGCGACCGTCGGCGCGGGCACTGCACTTTGCGCCATCACTGGCGCTCCCTGCGGCAACACCAGCGCGGCCGTCAGGATCGCCGACACCAAGCGTCGGCGCACAATTGTGCAAATGATCATGTTGGTTTGCCCCTTCCGGAAGCAAACGAAGCAAATTGCAGCGCGCAATTCAAGCAGCGCCGTGAGAATATCCCACAAAAAGTAAGCTAACTGCCCAGCTTGGCCTTCAGCACTTCGTTGACGAGCCCGGGGTTGCCCTTGCCTTGCATCGCTTTCATTGTCTGGCCCACGAAGAACCCGAACAGTGCTTCCTTGCCGCCCTTGTATTCGGCGACCTTGTCGGCATTGGCGGCGAGCACGGCATTGACCGCGGCTTCGATTGCGCCGGTATCGCTGGTCTGGGTCAGCCCTTCGCGTTCGACGATTGCGGCAGCGCCGTCACCGCTTTCGAGCATCAGCTCGAGCACATGCTTGGCGGCTGAACCCGAAATCGTTCCGCTGGCGACGAGGCCAAGCAGCTCCGCCCCGCTCTCCGGCGTGACCGGCGACGAGGCGAGATCTGTCCCCAGCTTGTTGAGCGCGCCGAACAATTCGCTGGTCAGCCAGTTCGACGCCTGCTTGGCGACTTCGGCTTCGCTCTTCTTGGCATTGGCAGCAGTCGCCGTAACCAGCTTCTCGAACCAGCGCGCGGTTTCGACATCGCTGGTCAGCACCCGCGCGTTGTAGGCCGAAAGCCCCAGTTCGCCTTCATACCGCGCGCGCTTCGCGTCGGGCAGTTCGGGCAAGCTTTCCTTGCACTCGGCCAGGAACGCATCGTCCAGCTCGAGCGGAAGCAAGTCGGGATCGGGGAAGTAGCGGTAATCGTGCGCGTCTTCCTTGCTGCGCATCGAGCGCGTCTCGTTGCGGTCGGGATCATAAAGCCGGGTTTCCTGGACGATCTTGCCGCCGTCCTCGATCACATCGACCTGGCGGCGTGCCTCAGCCTCGACCACCGCCTGGACGAAGCGCACCGAGTTGACGTTCTTGGTCTCGGTCCGGGTGCCGAATTCATCGCCGGGCTTGCGGACGCTGACATTCACGTCCGCGCGCATCGAACCCTGGTCCATGTTGCCATCACACGATCCGACATAGCGCAGGATCTGGCGCAGCTTGGTCAGGTAAGCCCCGGCCTCGGCGGGCGAGCGCATGTCGGGGCGGCTGACGATTTCCATCAAGGCCACGCCTGAGCGGTTCAAATCGACGTAAGACATTGTCGGGTGCTGATCGTGCATCAGCTTGCCCGCGTCCTGCTCGACGTGGATGCGTTCGATCCCGATGGTCTTGGTGGTCTCTTCGGGATTCTTCTCGTCGAGCACCACGTCGATCTCGCCCTCGCCGACGATCGGGTGGTAGAGCTGGCTGATTTGATAACCCTGCGGCAGATCGGCGTAAAAGTAGTTCTTGCGGTCGAACCTGCTCCACGGATTGATCTTGGCGTTGAGCGCCATCCCGGTGCGCACCGCCTGGCGGATGCATTCGCGGTTGGGCACCGGCAGCATGCCGGGCATCGCCGCATCGACCAGGCTGACCTGGCTGTTGGGCGCGGCGCCGAATGCGGTGGCGGCCCCTGAAAACAGCTTTGAATTC
>JBJTLY010000282.1:0-3445 GCA_046063275.1 Novosphingobium sp.
TTGCTTACTTGTTCCGCATTCGTTCACTGAACGGTGCGGAAACATCGCTGGGATGTTCCAACCGTTCCATCGGAGTGACAGGCGCATGCTGACCCGCAAGCAGCACGAACTGATCCGTTTCATCCAGACCCGGCTCGAAGACACCGGCGTTTCCCCTTCGTTTGAGGAAATGAAGGAGGCGCTCGACCTCAAGTCCAAGTCTGGCGTTCACCGCCTGATCTCGGCGCTGGAGGAACGCGGGTTCATCCGCCGCCTGCCCAACCGCGCCCGCGCATTGGAAGTGCTGCGTCAGCCCGACGATGTCGGCGCCAAGCCCGCTACCCCGCGCGCCGCGAACGCCAACAGTGCAGCCGCAGCCGTGATCCGTCCGCCCGAAGCGCGTCCGGCTCCGGCCAACGATGTCATCGAAATCCCGCTGCACGGCCGCATCGCCGCGGGCGTTCCGATCGAGGCGCTGGAAACCTCGGCCACCCTGCCCGTTCCCGCCGCCCTGCTCGGCGCGGGCGAGCACTACGCGCTGGAAGTGTCGGGCGATTCGATGATCGAAGCCGGCATTCTTGATGGCGATTATGCGCTGATCCGCCGCACCGATACCGCACGCGATGGCGAGATCGTTGTGGCGCTGGTCCGCGGCGAGGAAGCGACTTTGAAGTATCTGCGCCGCCAGGATGGTCGGGTGCGGCTCGATCCCGCCAACGCCGCCTACGAACCGCAGATCTACGATCCGCGCGAAGTGGTGGTCCAGGGCAAGCTTGCCGGCCTGCTGCGCCGCTATCACTGAGGCTTGTAGGTAGCTGCGGCGGCGTCGGCTTCGGCGCTGCCGCTCGGCTCGGGACCGCGCGGCTTGCGCGGCAGGCGCTGCGGCGGATTCCACCAACCATGCTGACCTTCGTCTTCGGCCACGGTGCGGATTCGGCCTCGTTCAAGGTCGATGGTGATACCGCCAGTCCGCTCCAGCATGTCGCGATCGGCCTTTAACCAGCGAGGGTGGCACGACCACGGCAGATAGCGTTCCGAAACCACCAGATCGGCGCGCTCGCAGGCTGAGGCCAAGGCCCGCTCAGGCACCATGGTCTTGCCGCGCGCCATCAGAAGCTGCCAATCCCGCCCGCCGCGGCGTAATGTGACCGCGCAGTATCCCTCGGTGCAGTGTGCCCCAGGCCAGTCGTCGAGCGTGCGCAGAGTGCCGGACATCCCGGCGGTCTCGGTCAGGTTGTCACGGGTGTAGTCGCTCTTGCTGTCGCGCAACACGAGCAATTCGCCTTCGGCCTCGCCGGTGATACCCACGTGCCTTCCGTCACCCGAGATCAGCAAGTCGGGCGGGCGGACTTGCGCAAGCAAGGTCAGCCCCAGCAGTGCCGGCACGAGGCCAAGCAATCGCACCCGGCCGCGCCACAGCGCCAGCCATAGCCCGCCAAGCACGAACAAAGCGAAGGCCCCCACACCCATCTCGGGCATCATCGTCACCGCGCCGGGCATGCCCGCAGTCCAGTGCGCCAGCGCGAGCAGCAGCTCGAGCGACTTGCCCGCCAGCCACCAGAACGGCGCGCCGGCGCCGACGGTATCGAACAGCAATGCCAAGGCGATCAGCGGCATCGACGCGAGCGTGGTCAGCGGGATTGCGATCACATTGGCCAGCGCCCCGTAGATCCCGGCGCGGTGGAAGTGGAACAGCCCGATCGGCATCAAGGCCAGCTCGATCACGACCCCGGTCACCAGCAGTGAAGCCAGCTGCCGCCCCCATCTAGACCAGACTGCTTCTTCACGTGGCGCACCCCAAGCTCGCATCGGTGCCGAACCATGCAACGAAACGATCGCAATGACCGAAGCAAAGCTCATCTGGAAGCCTGGGTTGATCACCGCCTCGGGCCAGACCAGCAGCACCAGCAACGCGCCGACTGCGATCATCCGCATGGACAGCGGCTCGCGCCCAAGTACCAGTGCAAGCATAACCAGCACCGCGGCGATGCACGAGCGAATCGTCGGCACTTCGGCGCCGGTCAATAGGGTGTAGAATATCCCCGCCGATGCTCCGGCTCCGGCCGCCAGGATTGGCACCCGGAACCGTAAAGCCAGCCACGGAAACAGCGCCAAAAGCCGCAATGCGATGAAGTAGGCTCCGGCGATCACTGCACTGACGTGCAGCCCGCTGATTGAGAGCAAGTGCGTCAGCCCGGCGTCGCGCATCGCATCCTCATCCTCCGGTGCGATCGCGCCGCGGTCTCCACTGGCAAAGGCGGCAGCCAAGGCACCAGGCGAGCCGGAGAGGTTCTCTCGCACATGGTGTGACAAGCGTCGTTGCACGTCGCGCAGCACACTGTCGTTGTCGCCAGGCTCAATGACCTTGACCGGACCGAGCGCCGAGCCAGTTGCTGCGATCCCGGAAAACCAGGCAGCGCGGGCAAAGTCATAGCCGCCGGGCAGCATCGGCGGGGCGGGCGGCACGAGCCGGGCGCGCAATTGGACGATCGCACCTTCGGACAGTTCTGGAGCATCGCCGGGATGGTCCAGGTTCACCCGGATCAGGATCACCCGTCCAGTGCCCGGCTCACGCGTTGCCAGTCGGAGCCGCACACGGTCCTCCGCAGGTTGCTCTTCCCGCGCCAATATCCGTCCGACAAAGGTGGCGACCGTGGGCCGGGCAATCGGCGCGGTGCCGACCATTGCCGACTTGGCCCAGATGAAGCTGCACCCCAGCGCCAATGCCATTCCGACCACGACAAAACTGCGCCGGAGGTAGGGAAATCGTCCATCCGCCTGCATGGTTGCCCCTGCTCCCAGGCTGAGCGCCAGAGCCGCAAAGACAAGGCCGCGCCATTGCCAGGGATTGGCGGCAGCAAACCACCCCGCGATCCCGGCAGCGAAGGCCACCACAAGCCAGTTGGCCAGCTCAAACTGCGATCCGGCGAGGAATTGCTCACACTGCGCAAGTCCGCTGGACAAGTCCGGAAGCTTGCGCCAATGCTTATGCTGCAGTGCAGCGCCTTCCGGCGATGCATTGCCCATCGGCACCAGTGGTGAGGCATCGCTGGCCATGATGGATACCTGACAGGAAGGAACGCGCAATGGCAAGCGCGGTGGCAGCAAGATTGACGCAAGTCCCTAGTGGATCGCTAACGGCCTGTGTTCTTCCCAGTGGTAAGTCATCAGCGCCGGAAACGCTGGCATGGAGCGTGGATTTGCGGCAGATGCTGCCGCGCGCGAACCGCTAGCGATAGTCTGGCTTAGGTAAGGAGTGGAAAAGGTGAGCAACGACGCCAAGCTGATCGCAGGCAACGAGGAATATTCGTACCCTGTAATGTCGGGTACGGTAGGTCCGGATGTGATCGACATCCGCAAGCTCTACGCCCAGACGGGCATGTTCACCTACGATCCGGGCTTTACCTCGACTGCAAGCTGCGAAAGCGCGCTGACCTACATCGATGGCGACGAAGGCGTTCTTTTG
>JBJTLY010000283.1:0-10031 GCA_046063275.1 Novosphingobium sp.
CTGCGCGGACGCGATTATGACGTGGTCTATCTTGGCTACAACGCCGACGGGCGGCTCGGCCGACTGGGCTTTACCGGCTCGACCTATCTGGTGCTCGGGCAGGACCGCAACAGCTTCTTCACCGGCCAGCGCGCGAATATCCGCGCAGGCTTCGCCGCCGCCGAACTGTCGTATGACAAGGACTGGAAGCGCATCCGCCTGTCCGGCCTCTACGCCAGCGGTGACGGAACCCCGCGCGACAACACCGAAGGCGGGTTCGACGCGGTGTTCGAGAACCCGGTGTTTGCCGGGGCGGACACCTCGTACTGGATTCGCCAGACGATCCCGTTCGCCGGCGGCGGCCGGGCGGTGGCGCTCAACGGGCGCAACGGCGTGCTCAATTCGCTGCGCTCGTCGAAGGAGCAGGGCCAGTCGAATTTCAACAATCCGGGAACGGTGCTGGTCGGACTCGGCGGCGATTTCGACCTCAGGCCCACCTTGCGGCTCTCGGCCAACGCCAATCACCTGTGGTTCGCCAATACCGCCGTGCTGCAGGACCTGCGCAATGAGGGTAGCATCCCCAAGGACATCGGCTGGGACCTCTCGCTCTCGACGATCTGGCGGCCCAAGGCGACGCAGAACATCGTCGTGCGGTTCTCGGCGGCGGCGCTGCTGCCTGGTGCGGGTTTCCAGGACCTGTTCGACAATGCGCAGCGCCACAGCAGGTACTATTCAGTGCTGCTCAACACGGTATTCTCGTTCTGATGTCGATCCAGCGCGCCCTTCTGGCCCTTGCCACCTTGGTCTGCGCGGTGTCGGTGCTGTTTCATTCTTCCGACATCCGGGCGAGCGAGGGCGAGAAGCAGATCGCTCGTGACTATGCGCTGGTGACTGCGCCGCCCGCCCCGGCAAAGCAGACCGAAGATGAGGCCGCCGCCAAGACCGACGGCTGCCAGTCGTGCCACATCGCGACCGAGGCCCCGACCATGCACGTCTCGCCCGCGGTGCGGCTGGGCTGCACCGATTGCCATGGCGGGGATGCCAGCGTGCGCGGCAATCCCTCGCTGCCGCGCGACGACCCGGCCTATACCGCGATGCGCGACCGCGCGCATGTGCTGCCGCAATTTCCCGAGGCGTGGCATTTCCCGTCCTCGGCCAATCCGCAGCGCAGTTATTCATTGCTCAACCGCGAGGCGCCAGAGTTCATCCGCTTCGTCAATCCCGGAGATTACCGCGTCGCGCGCGAAGCCTGCGGGGCGTGCCATTTGCCGACGATCGAAGCGGCCGAACGCTCGCTGATGTCGAGCGGGGCGATGCTGTGGGGCGGGGCGGCATACAACAACGGGATCGTGCCGCTGAAGAACTACGTATTTGGCGAAGCCTATACCCGCGATGGCAAGCCGGCCAAGGTGGTCACGCCGGGAACAGTCAGCAAACGCCAGGCGGCGCGCGGGGCGCTGGCGGCGCTCTATCCCTTGCCGCGCTGGAATGTCGTTCCGCCGGGTGATGTGTTCCGGGTGTTCGAGGACGGCGGACGCAACAATGGCACCGGCTTTGCCGAAGTCGGCCTGCCCAACCCGACCGGCTCGATCCAGCGGCTGAAGAGCCGGGACGCCCCGATCTCAAGCAATCGAACCGCGGTCCCGGGACCGGGCTCAGGGTCGCCATTCCGGTGCTCAACATCCACAAGACCCGGCTCAACGATCCCTTCATGTGGTTCATGGGAACCAACGACCAGCCCGGCGACTATCGCGGCTCAGGCTGTTCGGGTTGCCATGTGGTCTATGCCAACGACCGCGAGCCGCGCCACAGTTCGATCTACGCGCAGTTCGGCCGCGACGGGCAGAGCGTGACGGTCGATCCGACCATTTCTGACAAGATGAATGGCGCCGACAAGACTGCCGCGCATGGCGGGCTCAAGGGCGATCACAATCCGGCTGGGAGCGATAGCGCCAAGGAAAGCGGCCATCCCCTCGGCCACGTCTTCACCCGCTCGATCCCCACTTCGCAGTGCATGAGCTGCCACATGCACCAGCCCAACGTGTTCGTGAATTCGTTCCTCGGCTACACCATGTGGGATTACGAGGCCGACGCGCCATCGATGTGGCCGGGCCCCGAAAATCGTAGCCCGCGCCCACCGGGGATGAGCGATGCGGACTACGAGCGGCTCTACAAGCACCAGCGCCATCCCGACGCCGCGGCGATCCGTGCGATCAACGAACGCAACCCCGAAGGCGCCGCCGCGCGCGGCCTGTGGGGCGATGTCGATTTCCTGCGTAACGTCTACGATCTCAACGCCGGGCTCAAGGACACCCAGTTCGCCGACTATCACAGCCACGGCTGGAATTTCCGCGGCGTGTTCAAGCGCGATCGGGCCGGAAACCTGCTCGATGCAGGCGGCTCGATGGCGACCTGGGGGACCGACAAGGCACATATCGTTTCGCCTGACGATCCCGAGAAATGGCGCCGCGCGGGCGAGGGAAAGTTCGTGCCGCCGGGGGTCAACCCGGGCAAGAGCGTCCACCTGATGGACATCCACGCCGAGAAGGGCATGCAATGCGCCGATTGCCATTTTGCGCAGGACAGCCACGGCAACGGGCTGATCTACGGCGAGGTCGCCAACGCGGTCGAGATCGGTTGCCAGGACTGCCACGGCACTGCTGACGCCTATCCCAAGCTGCTGACCTCGGGCCCGGCGGCGCCGCCCAAGGGCAACAATCTCGCTTTGTTGCGCAACCCCGACGGCCAGCGGCGGTTCGAATGGGTCAACAACGAATTCGGGCGCAAGGTGCTGATCCAGCGCTCGATCGTCGATCCCAATCTGTCGTGGCAGGTGCATCTGACCAAGGACAGCGTCGATCCGGCTTCGCCCAATTTCAACATCAAATCGGCGCGGGCCAAGCTGATGAGCCGATCGGGGGCGGATGATGGCAGCTTCGGCTTCGGCCCTGGCGTGCCCAAATCCGACCGGGCGCATCAGGACGGCAAGATTGCCTGCTTCTCGTGCCACCTCGCCTGGACCACCAGTTGCGGCGGCTGCCACCTGCCGATCGAGGCCAACTGGAAAAGCTCGGTCAATCACTTCGAGGGCGAAGAGACGCGCAATTTCGCGACCTACAACCCGCAAGTGGCGCGCGACGACATGTTCCAGCTGGGCAAGCACATGACCACCAAGGGCGGCGAGGTGACGCCGGTCAGATCAAGCTCGGCGCTGATCCTGTCATCGACCAACAGCAACCGCGAGCGGATTTACGCCCAACAACCGCCGATCAGCTCGCCGGGTTTTTCGAGCCAGGCCTTCGCCCCGCACTTCCCGCATACCGTCCGGACGCAGGAGACCAAGACCTGCAGCGATTGCCATGTCAGCATGAACGAGGACAACAACGCTATTATGGCGCAAACGCTGCTGCTCGGTACCAACTATGTCAATTTCGTCGGACTCAACGCCTGGACCGGGCTTGATGGCGGGTTCGAAGCGGTGCGGGTGACAGAATGGGACGAGCCGCAGGCGGTGATCGGCTCGTATCTCCAGCGCTTTGCCTATCCCGACTATTACCGGATGCACGTCGAGCAGAACGGCCGCGAGCTTAAGAACTGGACCCGCGGGAAGACCACCGCTTCACTCGGCGGCGGCGATAGCAATCCGGTCGAACAGTTCCGCAACGTCGTGAAAGGCACTCCGGACAAGGTCGGCTGCCTGCAGCTGCGCGGCGAATACATGTATGTCGCGCAAGGCAAAGGCGGCTTCCACGTCTATGACGTCGCAGCCATCGCCAACAAGGGCTTTGCCGATCCGATCGTCTCGGCCCCGTTTGCCGGTGACGCCCAGGTCGATACTACCAATGCCACCTGCATGGCGCTGCCGACCGATCAGCCGATCGCGCCCGAGCGCAACACTCAGGCGATGCGCGACGCCAACCAGGAGCAGCCGTTCCTGCCGATCTACAACTACGCCGCGATCACCGACAGCGTCGAAGGGCTGATTCTGGTCAATGTGAACACCTTCTCCGACGGCGAATTCCGCAACAACAAGATCACCCGCGCGGTGACCTGGAACCCCGATGGCGTGCTGAACGGCGCGCGGCACATCGTGCTGGCGGGCGAGGTGGCCTACATCACCGCCGCCAAGGGGCTGGTCGTGGTCGACCTGTCCGACCCGCTCAAGCCCCGGCTCGCTGCGGTGCGCGAACTGGTCGACGCGCGGGCCTCGGCGCTGCAGTTCCGCTACCTGTGGGTCACCGACCGCGACGGCCTCAAACTGTTCGATGTGACCAATCTGCGCAATCCGATTGCCGTGCCAGAGGCGACGGTGCCGCTTGCCGATGCCCGCCGGGTCTATGTCGCGCGCACCTATGCCTATGTCGCCGCCAAACAGGACGGGTTGGTGATCGTCGATGTCACGCGACCGCGTGAGCCGCACATCTACCAGAAGGTCACCTTCGATGGGCAATTGAACGATGCCGAAGACGTGGTGGTTGCCGCGACCAACGCCTCGCTTTTCGCTTACGTCGCCGATGGCCGCAACGGGATGAAAGTGCTGCAACTGACCTCGCCCGAAAGCCAGCCCAACTTCTACGGCTTTTCGCCTGCACCGATGCCGCAACTGATCGCCTGGGCGAAAACCCCGTCACCCGCCTTGGCCATGTCCAAGGGCCTCGACCGTGACCGCGCGGTGGATGAAACCGGGGGGCAGATCGCAGTGTTCGGCCGGCTCGGCTCGCGCCCGTTCAACCGCAGCGAGATGGAGCGGCTGTTTCTCAACGGCAAAGGCTTGCTTTTCCGGGTCGATGACAATGCCGACATGAGCGCCTGGCGGGCGGCGCGATAGACGAGCCCAGAGTTAGCTGCACCGTCAGCCCTTCCCCTGAGGGAAGGGTTGGGATGGGGGGTCTCCCCTTATCGAGAGGGCGGAACCCCCACCCCCAGCCCCTCCCCCCGGGGAGGGGAGATTCTACTTCGCTCGAACAGTATTCAGATCAGTCGCGCCGCTCGCGGGCGTTCTGGCGGACCAGTTCCTGCATCCCGGCGTCGTAACTCGCCAATGCTGTCCAAGGCGGCCCGGCGGACAGGTTCTCGAAATGTGTGACCAGGCGATCGCCGTGCCAGCGGTGCAAGGCAAACGCCGCGGGTTCATCGGCGATCATCGCGCGGCCATCGGGCTGCTCGGGATCGATCGGGTTCAGGTCGAGCGCGACGGTCGGCGCGGTTGGGGGGCAGACCGTCAGCGGCACCCCCGCAACGCTCGCATGGATCGTGCGGTGCAGATGCCCGGCTAGAATCGCTCGCACTTGCGGGCGTCCAGCGATCGCCGCAGTGAAGCGTGCGATCCATGGCGCGTCTTCCGCACCGTCGAGCCAGTCGAGCCCGGAGGCGAACGGCGGGTGGTGCATCGCGATCACCACCGGGGTCGCGGGATCGGCATCGAGCTGGTCGCTCAGCCACTCGGCGCGCGCCGCACAGAAGGCGCCGCCGTGGCGCCCCGGCTCAAGCGCATCCAGAGCGATCAGGCGCAGCCCGGGCAGCGGCAAGACATATTGCACGAAGCCCTGTTCGAGCGGCGTCCCGGCAAAGGCCGCGCGCAGGGCATCGCGGTCATCGTGATTGCCGACCATCAGGTGCACCGGGAACGGCAGGTCGGCGAGCATGTCTGCCAGCCGCGCGTAACTCGCCGCATCGCCGAATTCGGTGAGGTCGCCCGACATCAGCAGCAGATCCGGGCGGTTGGGACCATCACAGAGCCGGTCCAGCGCCGCGCGCAAGCGCCGCGTATTGGCGCCGCCGACATCGCTGCGGAAAAAGCCCACATGGCAATCGGTGATCTGGGCGATCAGCATCGGCAGGGACCCACTGTCATTGCTTTGGTCGCGGCTTGACCCCGCGCGGGGCCAGTGCCTTGAAGTGATAATCGTGACACATCGCACAGGACGACGGAACCTTGGCCCGCGGGGCCTCTTCGCCCGAATGGCAGCTGCGGCACGACTTGAGATCGGGCAGCAGCAAGTCTGTCGCCGAATTCGAGCGATCCGCGGCGTGGCAGCTGGTACACTTCTGCTCCTTGTGCGCTGCATGGTTGAACCAGCCGTGATTGAAGAAGCGCGTGGTCTGGGTCACCGGTACCACCGAGAAACGCCCGCCGGACAGCCTTGCGGTGTGGCACTCGCCGCAGATCCCGTCGCGTGACAGGGCTTGCGCGACCGATCCGATCCCGCCGCCCGGCGGGGTGAAGCGCGCGAAATAAGTCCCGCCGTTGGCATATTCGCCGGGCCGCCGCCGCCCGGTCACGATTGGGCTCGAGGCGCGCGTTGCGACCGAGAGGTCGGCGATCATCTGGTCGGTATCGCCGTGCTTCAGACGGCGGAAGGTTCCGCCGACCTTGTCATAGGCCAGGCTGTGGCACGCCTCGCAGTCGCGCTCCATGTCGATGGGCAGGAAGCGCACCCCGTCGGCGGTCGGGTGATGACAATCGGCGCAGCCAAGTCCGCCGCTTCCCCTGCCCAGCCGCATCGCCATCTGCGCGACCCCGCCGCGCGGATCGAGATGCTGGTCATGGGTGAAAGTCAGCCCGCTCGCCTCGTGCGGATGCTCGGCGAGCGAGACCCGGATGAGCTTGTCGCTACCCGCAGTCAGTGCGACTGAGGGGCGGAATTCGGGATGAAGCTTGCCGAAGTCGGCTGCGTTGCCGAGCGTTGTATCGGGCAGGCGACCCTTGAGCGAGCCGTGGCAATCGGCACAGAAAGCCTGCTGCGGCGGCGGCATGCGCCCGGCCCCTTCGTGTTCGGTATGGCAATCGGAACAGGCCCCGGGGCCGGGCTTGCCGAACAGATGCGCGATCTTCCACTGCAACCGGTCGCCCCAGCTGGCAGGTCCGCGGGCATTGGCAAGTCGGCTGGGCGCAGCATGGTCGTGGACATCCTTGTGGCAGGTCAGGCAGGCACTATCCCGCACCGCCTCGAACGGTTTGACGTGGCAGGCCTCGCATTTGCCTTCGAGCTGATGATGCGCCTGGCTGAGCGGACCCGAAGACCACGCCGCATCACCGACGACGCCCTGTTTGGCGGCAGGATCGCGGGTCTGCTGGCTGATGATCGGCACTGCGAGGAACCCGGCGAGGATCGCCAGCGCCAGCAGCCACGACATGGCCCGCTTGCCCGGCACCCGTCCGGCGAGCGAGAACCCGGGCTTATCCTCCGCAGCGCCGGATGTTTCGGCGATCTGGCCGATGGTAAGCAGCACCGCCCCATCCTCGGCCGCGGAAACCGCGATGCGATAGCTGCCAAAGCGCAGCTCACCCCCGGCGGCTGGGTCGATCGTACCCTCGCTGACCTGCCGGCCATCGAGCGTGAAGGCGGGCGAGCCGAGGGCCTCGACCGTGATCCTGCCGCCGCTCGCCGTGATCGCAGCGTGGTGCGGATCGAGCGCGAGATCGGGCAGGTGCAGCGTGTTGTCCGCCGCGCGGCCCAGCGTGATCCGCTCGCCCGCAACGTCGCGGTCGCGCACGATTTCGCGGCCCTGCGTGGTGGTCTCGACGGTTCTGAGCCGGAAGATCATGCCGCTGCTCCGCCCCCTACCAGTAGTAGAACACGCTGATCACATGCGCGGTCAGGGCGGCGATCAGGGCGAAGGTTGCGGGAACGTGGACGTAAAGCCACACCTCGAGCAGCGCTTTCAGCCGCATGTGGCGCCGCATCCGGGCAAGCTGCGCGGCGCGGCGCTGGAGCAGCGCTTCGACCCGGACCAGCGCCGGATCGGCGGTCTCTTCGGTGCTGGCAAGGTTGAACGCGGCGATCGCCTGCTGGGTTGCACCCGCGCTCCTGCCTCCGGCAAGCCGGCTCCACAGGCCGCCGGCAAAGGCACCCTCACCAAGCGCAGCCAGCACTTGCCCGGCCCAGTGCGGATCGAGCGGTTGCGCCGCGCTTTGCAGTTGGCGATCGACCGCGTCGAGGGCTTCGACCATCTGCGGCTGGGTCATCTGCTCGCGGTTGTTGCTGAGCGCTGCGGGAAGCAAGGAATAGACCACGACCCCGAACAGGCCCGAAGCGATCACCAGCAGCATCAGCGCATAGGCCAGAGTATGGACGTTCCAGCCGAATTCGAACCCGGTATGGAGCGTGGCAATCACGATCAGCGCGAGGCCGAGATAGACGTGCGCCGAAGTCCAGGCTTTTAACGACCAGGCGCCGCGCGTCATCGTCCGCTTGCGCACACCCAGCAGCGAGAGCCAGACGATCAGCACCAGCCCCAGGGTGCCGAGCGTGTAGCCGAGCCAAGTCCCGCCATTGGGGCGCGGCGACACATCGATCAGCGCGTATGCCAGGATGGCGACAAGGCACAGCGCCCCGGCGCGTTTGAGCCAGCGGAAATTGCGGTGGCGCAGGAAGCCTTCGTGATCCGCCGTCAGCTGGCGCGCAGTTTGCCGGGACGGGCGCGGGGTGCTCGCCATCAGTCGTCTTTCGCCAGCCGGGCGACCGAGAGAAACGCCTCGGGCGCGACGCGGATCGCCGCCCCGGTCGGGCAGGCGCGCACGCAGGCCGGGCCGCCCTCGATCCCCGAGCACATGTCGCACTTGATCGCTTTCTTGGGGGTCTCCGCGGGTGTGTTTTTCTTGCGCCACTTGTAGTCAGGCTCGCCCGGCCCAGGCCCGGAGCCAAACAGCAGCCATGAGAGCAACGGCGGCTTCGCGGGCGGCGCCGCGTCCATCCGGATCACCCCGTACGGGCAGTTGCGCTGACAATTGCCACAACCGATGCAGGTATCGTCGATCACCACTTCGCCATCGGGGCCGCGCTTGATCGCGTTGGGCGGGCAATCGGCCATGCAGTGCGGGTGCTCGCAGTGGCGGCACGAAGTTGGAACGTGGAGGTGCGCGTAAGTCCGCCCGGCTTCGCGGTTGAGCCGGGTCAGCCCGTCATGGCTGTCAGCGCAGGCCTTTTCGCAATTGTCGCAGCCGACGCACAGCGTCTCGTCGATCAGCAGCACGTCGGTCGCTTCGCCCAGGCCGTTGTCGACCAGGAACTGGGCAGTTTCGGAGTACATGTCGACCGAGCCGGAGAACTGGTCCTTGCGGCCTTCGATGAAGGCGTTGATGTCCCGCCGTGTCGCCATGTCGGCGAGAGCCTTGCGCCGCAGTTCGGGCTTGCGTTCCAGCAGCCGGGCAAAGGTCTCACCGGGCAGGCGGATCACCTCGGAGCGGGTCGCCGCCTTCACCGTGGCGACCCGCGGGGTGCCGTCGAGCAGCGCCATCTCGCCGACGTAACTTCCGGCGGGCAGGTAATTGAGAAACACCTGTTTGCCGCCGATGCTCTTTTCAACGATCATCGACCCGCGCCGGATGACGAAGATGTCGGTCCCGGTTTCGCCTTCGCTGAGGACAACCTCGCCAGCCTTGATCGTCTGCACCTCGGCCAGTTCGACCACTTCGGAAACATCCTCGCGGGTCAGGCCCGAGCCGAACAGCTGGAGCAGCTGGCGCTCGATCGATACCCGCATGATCGCGCGCCCGGCCGCGGGCACGGTGGCGATCAGCTTGAGCGCTGCGGTTCGTGACAGCTCGACCGCGATTACCGGTCCATCGGCGCGCACCGTCGCGCCCCTCCGCCGCCCGGAAATCAGCCCGACCTCACCCACGATCTCGCCCTGCCCGATTGGCACGAGCTTGGCGGGATCGTCCTTGTCGACTTCAACCACCACCGAACCCTCGGCCAGGGCGAAGAGCGATGAGCCGGTGTCGTTGCGTACGAACAGCGCCTCGCCGCTCGCGAAACGGCGCGCGGTGCTGTCGAGCATCAACTCGCGCAGCTGAAGCGGCGAAACCTCGCGGAACACCTCGATCTGGCTGCCGAACAGCGTGAGCCACTCATCGACCGAGCGCTGGCCGGGAAGCGCGGCGAATTTGGCGGCGAGGATCGGCTCGTCGGCGGGCTTCATGTCGCTGTTGCCGTTGATGACTTCGACGATGTGCGCGCCTTTGTGGGGGAAAAGCGCTTTGCTCTAGGGGTGCAACTGGTCGAAGGGCGGCAGGACCCGCTCGACGTATCGCGCGCCTATGCCTGGCT
>JBJTLY010000284.1:0-3780 GCA_046063275.1 Novosphingobium sp.
CGCCCCAGCAAGGCGCCGATCAGTGCGAGCGACAGGAGACTGCGGTCGGTCAGCCATGCGCCCCAGCGGCCATCGTGGATTGCGGCAAGGATGCGCAGCTGCGCGATCAGCATAAACGGCGGGAACAACCGGTCGATCAGCGCATGTCCCGGATAGAGCGATGCGGCCCAGCCGATCAGGAGCACTATCACCCCATCAATAGCCCAGCCATAGGCGGTGAGGCTATCGATACCGGGCTTTCGCGGGGGGCCGTCATGCTCGATCCGCGCCAGCAGCGCCGCGCTTTCACGCAGGATCCAGCCAAGCGCGGTCATGGTCAGGCCCAGCACCGGAAGGGCAAACCACCCTGCCCCGAGCGCCAGCAAGGCCAGCACCACTGCGGCGATCACCAGAGCGCGAGAACCCGTACCAGCATGCAGCAGCGCAGGCCCGAAGCTGCGCACCGAAAGCAGCGCAATTCCGCGGGCTGGACCCAATGGGACAGTGTCTCGCGTGCGCTGCCGGATCCATAGCGGCTCGATCGTATGTGCCTCGGCATCGCTGCGAACCAGAGTCCAGAACAGCCCGTCCTGTCCCGGCGTGGGGATTTCGCGCTGCCTAACCCCGCTTTGCAGGGCAATTCGTTGGAGTGCGGAAACGGGATCGCAATCGGACGGAAGAGTGGCGATCTGTTCGATCAGGCGGCCGGGAATGCGAATTGCGCCAGCTGCGGCGTGGTTCAGGTCGATCCGCTCAAAACCAGCGGCGAGACCCTGTTCAATCGGCTGCACCAGCACGCCTTGGCTTTCCGAAAGCAGGTCAACGGTTTCGGCCGTCGAACTGAACAGGCCATCGGCCAGCGCCACCACCTCGTCTGCGGCGCTGACCAGACCGAGCAGCGGCCGCGCCCCGGCGATCACGTTGAACTGCGCCCCGCGTGCTTCGGCAAGGTGCTGCAATTGCACGATATCCGGCGTCAGCGCGGGCGCAATGCAGACGATCCGTTCGCAGCCCAGCGCCAGCGCGATCCCCAGTTGTTGGCGCGCCACCGTAAGCCCTCCGACGCGCAAAAATGCGCGCGGAACCGGGCTTTCAGCCGCAGTCTCGGCAAATGATAACAGCGCGACCCGCAGCCTCTTTCTCCGTGCGTTTGGGTGATGAGCCAGCGCTTTTAGGGGAGGCGGCGCAAGGTGCCAAGCGAATGCGGTGTGCGAAGCCTGCGCATCAGTTCAGATAGCTGAGAAATCTTCGATAAACCGTGAAATTCGCCGCAGGACGCTGGGGTCACCGGGGGCGCCTTCCAGCGCTTCTTCGGCAAGATCGATCAAGGGTTCGGCATGAAAGCTCGCAGCCAGGCCCTTTAGCCGCAGCGCGGCCATCTGCCAGTTGCCGTCGCAACGGGCGCGGCGCATCAGGTCCAGCTGCCGCGCGGCGCTGTCGCCAAAGGCTTGACGAAGCTCGATAAACAGCGCCGGGTCCGTTCCCGCCGCCGCCGCCAATGTCGCATCGAGCATGCCCGCTTCGTAAGCCATGAGACCTCGTTAGCAGGGAGTGGTTAAACCGGGGTTTAACCACAGCCCAATCATGGTAAACAGTCATTCATGAGCAGGGGAACCATCGCCGCGGTCGACATGCAACAGCCCGAAACCGGTGCTGAAGCCGTGTCTGACGAACTTGTCCTCGATACAGTCGCCGCGGAAGAAGACTGGTGGGAAGAACCAGCCCCACATACACGCCAGCGCTGGGGCGCCATTCTTGGGGTAACTCTTGCGGTCGCGGCCGTCGCGGGGTGGACCGCGCTTTGCGGCTTGGCCAACCTCGAGGCAAGCAGAGCTGGAGGCACGGCGCTGCAATGTACCGCCTGGCTACGCGATTGGGCCATCCCCCCCGCTCTCATCGCGCTGTGCTGGCTGCTTGCAATGCGCAACAGCCGGGCCGAGGCCGCGCGTTTCGGAAACACGGCCCGGATGCTGAGCGATGAATCGAGCCGGCTCGAACAACGACTGACCACGGTCAACCGTGAACTCAGCCTCGCCCGCGAATTCATCGCCTCGCAATCGCGCGATATCGATTCGCTGGGCCGGGTTGCCACCGAGCGGCTTTCGCAACACGCTGAAAGGCTCGCCAGCCTGATCCAGGACAATGGCACGCGGATCGATGCTATCGGCGATGTTAGTACCGCTGCACTCGAAAACATGGAGAAGCTGCGCGGGCAACTGCCGGTGATCGCCAGTTCGGCCAAAGACGTAACCAACAACATCGGCCAAGCCGGTCGCGCCGCACACGGCCAGCTCGACGTGTTGATCAGTGGCTTCAAGAAGCTCAACGAATTTGGCCAGGCGAGCGAGCGGCAGGTCATGTCGCTGCGTGACATGGTGAATGAGAGCATCACCGAGTTTACCCGCCAGACCGACCAGCTTGGTGAAATCGCTGAGCATCGCTTTGCCGCGCTGGCCGAAGGCGGTGAACAGGCGCGCAGTCAACTTGATAGTCAGGAGGTTGAAGCCCTTGCCGCGATCCGCAGCCGCGCCACTGCCTTGGGCGAGGAACTCGCCGGAGCCCGGGCTGCGCTTGATGCCCAGGAGGCCGAGAGCCTGACCTCGCTGCGCGCGCGATTGGGTTCGGTGCGTGATGAGAGCGCAGCGCTGGTGCGTTCATTGCGCGAGGGCGAAAGCGGTGCGCTCGATGCCTGGCGCGGGGCCATCGTTCGGCTTGAAGAAGACCTCAAAGCTGCGATTGCAAAGGTCAGTGAAATCGACAGCAAGGCAATGGAATCTGCTCGGGCGCGGCTTGCCGAACTTTCGAGCGAAGCGGCTCAAGTCGACGAGCGTCTGGCTGAGCGCGACCGGCTGTTCGCTACGGAACTCGAACAGCGTCAGACCGAATTCGACAGTCGTCACGAAACTTTCGTGGCCCGTCTCAGTGAGCAAATGGCAACGCTCGATGCATCGGCGGGTTCGCACCGCGAAGCACAGGACGCACATCTCACCAGCGTGAGCGCCAGACATGGCGAAATCAGCCAGCAGCTAGCGGCCTTTTCTGCCCAACTTGCCACTCTGTCGAACCAGAGCGGTGAAGTCGAAGGCCGGCTTGGTGCCGGCGCTGCCGCGATCAGCAATCACCTCGAAGCCAGCAGCAGCGCTATTGCTGGAGCGGACAAGGCGATAGCGCTGCTCACCGACAATTCAGTACGCCTGCTCGAACTGATCCAGGCAAGCGTACAGCACACCACCCAAAACCTGCCCGAGGCGATCGGTATCAGCGAAGGTCGCCTGGGCAAGATCGAGGAACGCGTTCGCGCGGTTCATACCCTTTCCGGCGAAGCTGCTTCGCGCGGCGAAAGCCTGCTGGCCCAGGCCGGGCAGAGCCGCGAGGCACTCGCCGCTGCGAGCGAGCAGATGAGCGCCCTGCAGAACCAGGTCGCCCAAGGCCAGGCACAACATGGTGAGACCCTGGCGCAGCTGCAGCAGTCGATTGACACCATCCGGGCGCAGAGCCTCGAAATTGCCGAGCTGGCGCAGGGCCGCCTGACCAGTTCGATCGAAGAACTCAACAGTGCCGCGCGCGATGCGGTTGCCGGAATCGAAACAATGAGTGCCGATTCCATTTCGGCTCTGGCCGGACGAATTGGCGAAGAGAGCGGCGCCGCGATCGATGCCGCACTGCGCGACCGCGCGGCGCAGCTTGCCGGACAGCTTGAAGAAGCCTCCGCCAAGGCCGCTGGGGCGAGCCGCGAGGCGGCATTGCAACTTCGCGATCAGCTGGCGAAGGTCAACGAACTGGCCGGAAATCTGGAAACCC
>JBJTLY010000020.1:0-4132 GCA_046063275.1 Novosphingobium sp.
CCTGCGGAACCTTGACGCCCAGGTCGCTAAGCTCGCGCAGTGTGCCGAGCGCAATCTCGTCGCAGACCGCGAAGATGCCGTCGCACGGCTTGCCGCTGGCCATTAGCGCGCGGGCGGCGCGGCGGCCCTGCTCGTCGCGGCTGAGGCCGTCCTCGATCTGGACCAGCCAGGGTTCGTGACCGGCCTTGCTGACCACTTCGGCATAGCCGTCGTAGCGCTCCTTGAACTGGCGCTGGAGCGAATCGAGCGAGGCGATGCAGGCCACTTTGCTGCGGCCCGCGTCGAGCAGGTGCTGGGTGGCGAGCGCCGCGCCCTGGTGATTGTCGCTGCGGATCCATTCGAGCTCGTCATAGGGCGAGCCCCAGCAGACCCAGTGCATCCCCGATGCGCCAAGGTCGCGGTAATAGTCCCACGCCGCCTCGTTCTGGGTGGTGCCGATCACGATCAGCCCGTCGGCCTTGCGCTGTTCCTCGTAGCGGCCCGAGAGGTTCGCGGGGCTGTCCTGGAACGAGACCAGCGTCTCAAACCCGCGCGCCGAGGCGGCGGCGCAGATCGTGCCGAGCAGGGCATATGTGAAGGGGTTGAGGTCCTTGCGGTCCTCGTCCGGGCGGCAGATCACCACCACCGCGAGGGTGCCGGTGCGCCCGGTGCGCAGGCGGGCGGCGTTCTCGTCGACGTAGTAGTTGAGCTTGGCCGCGGCAGCGGCAACCCGCGCCCGGGTCGCCTCGCTGACCACCGGATCGCCCGCCAGCGCGCGGCTGACGGTCGATTGGCTGACGCCGGCCTCCGCCGCCACGTCAAACGAGGTGACGCGGAAGGCGCGTTTCGGCTTGTCGGTTACCTCTCCCATCGGGAGCAGGCCTACATCGCGGAAATGCCGCCGTCCAGCTTGAGCTCGGCCCCGGTCATGAAGCGGCTCTCGTCGCTGGCGAGGTAGAGCACGCCGTTGGCGATATCGTCGGGGTGGCCGACGCGCTTCAGCGGGATCTGCCGGGCGAGCTTGTCCATGATCACTTCCTTGGGCTTGCCGGTGGAGGTGACCATGCCGTCAAGGATCGGAGTGTCGATGAAGGTCGGGTGGACCGAGTTGGAGCGGATGTCCCAGCCCATCTTGGCGCAGTACAGCGCGACCGACTTGCTGAGCATCCACACCGCCGCCTTGCTGGCGTTGTAGCCGGGCATGGTGTCCGAGGCGATCAGGCCGGCGATCGAGGAGATGTTGATGATCGAGCCGGGCTGGCTGTCTTTCATCAAGGGCAGCGCCTTCTGGCAGCCGAGGAATACGGAGTCGACGTTGACCGCGAAGCCGCGGTGCCAGTCGGCCAGGGTGCAGGTCTCGATATTGCCGCGCACCCCGATCCCGGCGTTGTTGACGAGCACTGACAGGCCCTGCATTGACTCGTTGGCGAAATCGACCGCGGCGATCCACTGGTCCTCGCTGGTGACGTCGAGCGCGAAGGAGAAGGCGGTGCCGACGCCAAGCTCGGCGTTGATCTTCGCAGCTTGCTCGGCAGCGCCGCTGGCGTTGACATCGGCGAGCAGCACCTGTGCACCCTCGCGCGCCAGCATCGTCGCCTGCGCCGCGCCAAGGCCTTGCGCCGCGCCCGTAATCAGTGCCTTCTTGCCTGCAACCCGTCCGCTCATTTTGTCTCTCCCACTATGCCGGGAGCCAGCAACATCAAGAGCCGCACGTCAATCCCCAATCCGCGCGACCGGGCCATTTCGACGAATTGGGGCAGGTGGGGGAGGGCGACACGGTGGACGGTGATGTCCTCGCTGTCGGTCCCGCCGCCTTCGCTCACCTTGGTCAGGCCGTGGGCGCGGACCAGGGTGAAACTCTCACTGACCATGCCGGGGGAGGAATAGAATTCGCCGATGACTTCGATGCGGTCAGCGCGGTAGCCGGTTTCCTCCTCCAGCTCGCGCGCGGCAGCAGCGGTTGGATCCTCGTCGGGTGAGCTGTCATTATCCCCGATGAGCCCGGCGGGCAGTTCGAGGCAGGGCTTGCCCAAGGGCACGCGGAACTGCTCGACCAGCAAGACGTGATCGTCTTCGTCGATCGCCAGGATCACCGCCGCGCGAATGCCGCGCGCGCGGGTGACATATTCCCACTTGCCGCGGGTGCGCGTGGTGATGAACTTGCCGGACCATTCGATACGTTCCGGCTCGGCCATATCGCTCATACCTCGATCACTCGGTCGGGCAGCTCGTTGACGTCGTCCTCGGCGCGGGGGAGGTGTTCGGCGAGGACCTTGCCGACCTGAGCGATTGCGCCGACCAGACCTGCGGCGGCGTCACCCCTGCGGATGCCGCCAACCAGCGTGGCCATTGCCTCGCCCCAGACCTCGGGCGCGACCTTGGCCGCGATCGCATCGTCGGCGACGATCTCGGCGCGGTGTTCGGCGAGGCTGAGGTAGATGAGCACGCCAGTGCGGCCGTGGGTGCGGCGTTCGGCACCGATCTTGAAATTGGTCACCGCGCGGCGGCGCACGCGGGTGTGCTTGAGCGGGCTGGGGACCAGCCATAGGCGAAGCGGCTGCCACAATTGAAGCAGCCACATGGCGGTGAACTTGATCGTCGCGGCGAACAGCGCGAGCGCGAAGACCTTGCCGGGGCGCCAGTCGGGCTGCCAGGTGCCCAGCACGCGGTCGATCAAACCAAGGTAAAAGTCGGGCGCCAGCGCCAGGGCAGCGAGCGCCAGGAAGGCCACCAGTGCCGACCATAGCAGCGCCACATCGTGGTAGGTGTCGGAACGTTCGGCCATGATCGTCACGATCTCGCCCGCGGTGTGGCCCTCGGCCTCGGCCACTGCGGCACTGATCGACTCGCGCTCGGCATCGCTCAGGGTGAATTGCTGCGCCATCCTACCAGCTCCCCGATGCACCGCCGCCGCCGGACGAACCGCCACCGCCGCCCCAGCCGCCGCCACCGCCGCCGCCCCAGTCGCTGCCGCCGCCGCTGCTCCAGCCGCCACCGCCGCCGCGTCCGCCGCGCGCCATCCCGTCGAGCACGCTCCACAGGATCACGTTGCCGATTCCGCTCGAGCGATAGCCGCGCCCGCCGCGCATGCGCCGCAGCATGGGCAGGATGAAGAACAGGAAGAAGAACGCGAACCAGATCAGCGAGGCCGGGTTGAGCTCTGCCTTCTTCGCCTTCGCATCGGCTGCCTGCTGCGCGTTGGCCTGTGCGGCGATCTGCGCTGCCTGCTCGGGCGGAAGCTGCATCTGCTGGATCAGCGCGTCGGTGCCGCTCTCGATCCCGCCGGGCAGGTCACCGGCCTTGAATTTTGGGGTGATGATCTTGTTGATCACCAGGAACGAGAAGCCGTCGGTAATAATCGGCTCCATCCCATAGCCAACTTCGATCCGCATGCGCCGCTCGTTCGGCGCGACCAGCAGCAGCACCCCGTCGTTGCGTTCCTTGTCGCCGAGTTGCCAGGTGCGAAACAGCCGGTTGGCATAGTCAGCAATATCGTAATCGCGCAGGCTGGCGACGGTGACCACCTGAAGCTGGCGCTGCGACTGGGTCTTGAGCCCGACCAGCTTCTGTTCGAGCCGCGCCTTGACCTCGGCGGGAATTACCCCGGCCTCATCGACCACCGGCCCGGTCAGCGCGGGAAATTCGCCCGAAGTCGCGGCTACAGGGGCATCCGCCACGTTCGGCTGGGCGAGCGGCTGCACGCTTGGCTGCGAAACCGGAGCGGCCGAAGTTTGCGGCGGTGCGATGGTTGCGGCGGTAGGCCGCATGAACACCGCCAGCGCCAGCAGGATGCTTGCGAGCGCAATTGGCAGCGCGCATCCTGCAAAGCGCCGAACCGGACGCCCGGCGGTGCCAGGCTTGTCGGTCATTGGCTGGCCTTAAACCTTGCCGTCGAGGCTGGGTGCGACGTTTGCGCCCGGGGTCACGGCTTCGTAAGGCACCATCGGCTTGGCGCCGTAAATAACCTTGGCCCCGATCGCGTCGGGGAAGGTGCGGATCGTGGTGTTATAGGCGCGCACCGCTTCGTTGTAGTCCTTGATCGCGATGCGGATGCGGTTTTCCTGACCTTCAAGCTGGCTCTGCAGCATCTGGTAATTGGTGATGCCCTTGAGCTCGGGATAGGCCTCGGTGTTGGCGAGCAGGCGGCCGAACC
>JBJTLY010000285.1:0-8210 GCA_046063275.1 Novosphingobium sp.
CAGGAATACACCGGCCAGCGCAAGCAGTTCGGCCAGCCGATCTCCAAGTTTCAGGTCCTCCAGCACCGCATGGCCGATATGCTGGTCGAAGCCGAGCAGATCGCCTCGATGGCCTTGATGGGCACGCTGCGGCTCGACGAAGAAGCGGCGGCGCGCAAGGCCGCGGTGTCGATGGTCAAGGCCAAGGTCGCCCGCTCGCTCAAGTTCATCGGCCAGAGCGCGATCCAGACTCACGGCGGGATCGGGATCACGGTCGAGCTCGCTATCGGGCACTACTTCAAGCGCGCGACCATGATCGAAGGCCAGTTCGGCAGCGCCGACCATCACCTCGAACGCTTCGAAGCGCTGACCTACGCGGCCTGAGCCTGCCGTGCCGCGCCGGGCAGTCCTGTTCGGCGCGGGCGGCGGGATCGGCGCGGCGCTCGGAGGGGCGCTCACCGCCGATCCGGCTTACGGCGAGGTGTGGCTCGGCGCGCGTTCGGCGCTGCCCGAACCCGCCAGCCCCAAGGTCCGCACCTTCCGCTTCGACAGCGACGATGAGGCCAGCCTTGCCGCCACCGCCCAGGCCATCGGCGGCGAACTCGACCTCGTCTTCGTCGCCACCGGGCTGCTCCACCGCGATGGCCTGCCATCCCCTGAGAAGAGCTACCGCAGCCTCGATCCCGCGGCGATGGCCGAACTGTACCGTGCCAACACCATCGGCCCGGCGATGATTGCCAAGCACTTCCTCCCGCTCTTGCCCCGCAGCCGCCGCGCGGTCTTCGCGGTGCTCTCGGCGCGGGTCGGCTCGATCGGCGACAACCGGCTCGGCGGCTGGCACTCGTACCGCGCCGCCAAGGCCGCGCTCAATATGCTGGTCCAGAACTTCGCGATCGAGCTTGGCCGCAGCCATCCGCAGGCCGTAGTCGCCGCGCTGCATCCCGGCACCGTCGATACCCCGCTGAGCCGCCCGTTCCAGCGCGGCCTGCCCGAAGGTCAGGTGCAGGACGCTGATGCGGCCGCCAAGGCGCTGCTCGCCACGCTGGCGCAACTCACCCCCGCGCAATCTGGCGGACTCTACGCCTGGGACGGCACCCGCCTGCCCTGGTAAGCCGCGCTCAGCTGCGCGCCGCCGCCACGATCGGCCCGGCCACCCCGGTCTGGACCAGCACTGCGGTCTTGAGCCCGGACTGCTTCGCCGCCGGCAAGTTCCAATGCTGGGTCCCGCCGCCGAATTTGCCGAGCAGCGCCACCTCGCGGACCACGTTACGGTGCGGCAGGGTGCGCCCGCCGTTCTCGCCCGCCTTGATCGGGATCTGCACGATCCGGGGATCGTAGCGAACCAGATAGACCGAGCTCGGCGCGCTCGATCCGCTCACCGTCACCTTGCCCACATCGAGCGCGATCTTGAGCGCGTCCCCGCCGCGATCGAAGCGCCTCAGCGCCCCTTCAACCTCGCCCCGTCCCCCGCCGACCACGTCGCCGCGGCCGTTGACCACCACTTGCGGGGTGAACACCCCGTCATGATGCAGCGCATCGGCATAGGCGTGCTGGCGCGCGGTGAAGGCCGGCTGGGCGTAGGTGTCCTTCCAGCCGAGGTAATCCCAATAAGTCACCTGCCATGACAGCGTCAGCACATCGGGCCGATCAGCGAGTGCCATGACATTGGCATTGGCCGGCGGGCATGACGAGCAGCCCTGGCTCTGGAACAGCTCGACCACCTGCAGGCCGTGGCCGGGCATCACCGGCGGGACCGGCGCGGCATTGCCCGAACTGCACGCGGACAGAACTGCGGCCAGCAGCGCGATCAGCGCGGCGCGGGACAAGGTTGCGGACTGGGTCATCGGCGGCGTCTCCGGTTGGTTCACCTGCCGGTTCGCTCGCCCTGCCCGCGCGGTTACATCAGCAGCCCCAGGTGCAGCTCAGCGCCGCGCCGCCGTTGAGCGAAACCACCTGCGCCGATCCCCCGCAGCCGCCATCGTCCAGCGGCGAATAGTCCGGTTCGCGCGGTGCGCCGAAGCCGAGCCGGGCGAGCACCTTCTGGACCTTGTCGGCGGGTTCGAGGAAGCTGACCGTGCGGGTATAGCTGCTGTCGCTCTCTGCCGGAGAAACCCGGTGAGTGGTCACCCGGCTCAGCCGCAACCCGTGCCAGGTGGTCGCATCGGGGAACTTCAGCGCCGCGTCCGCCGTGGTCATCTCGGTCGAATCGGTGACCGACTTGGCCCAGACCCCCAGCGGCACATCCCAGGCATCGAGCTTGACCGTCACCCCCTTGCCGCTGCCCAGATCCATCGCCGCGTCGAGCTTCTTGTACATCGCCTCGAGCACTGGCCCGGCCTTGCACTGATCGGCCGCCGCGAACTTGAGCGTCCCGTCGAGCGCCACCGGCAGCGCCGCACTCTGCGTCGGCGTGGCCATGGCCACCGCCGCATCGCTCGCCCCGGCGCTCGGCCCGGAGACGATCTCCTTGTCCGGCCCGCTCTTGACCAGCGAGGATCCGAACCATGCCGCCAGGGCCACCACCAGCGCGGCCGGCAGCCCGATCAACACCCATTTCGGCACCCCGCCGCGCGGCACATCGTCATAGACCGGCTCCTGATAGACCGGCGCGGCGGGCGGCGGCGGCGCAGCGGCCTCGCGCTCCTTGTCGGCCAGCAAGACCGCCTTCTGCGCGGCGAATTCCTGATCGGTCAGCGCCCCCGCCTTGTGCAGCGCGTTCAGCCGCTCAAGCTTTTCGATCCAGTCCGCCATCGCTTACCCCTCAAGACTCGTCTCTCAACATGGCTAACCCGCCGACGCGGGGCAAACAAGAGGGCGCGGCGGAGGCTCAAGGCCCCGGCGCACGGCTGTGGATAACCCCGCAGCGTGGCGGACTTTTGCAAGTGTCGCCGCCCGCTCCGGGGTATCACTGTGGCTCGAACCCGAAAGGCCAAGCCCATGCGACTTGCCCGCGCCATGATCCCCGCCGCGCTGCTGGCGATCACCGCCGTGTCCTCTTGCACCGCGCTCAAGTCTTTCGCTGCCGAGGGTGCCGGGGGGCGTGCCGACCCGGGCACCCGAATGGACACTGTGGACAGGGTCCAGGTGCGGTAATTCCGCAGGGCCGGACCGGCTTTTGATCTCCAGCGGCCCGCACCCCAGCGCGGCATCGACCGCCGTGGCCAGTGCGCAATGGGCCTCGTTCCACCCGGCCTCGGCCTCGGCCACCGCCGCGGCAACATAGTCCGCCTGCGCCGCGTCATAACGCGCCTCGGCCTCCTCGTAAGCCGCATCGACCTCGCGGTTGGCGCGGTAAGCGGGGTTTTCGTAATCGGCGGCGGTTTCGGGATCGTAGTCAAACGGATCGTCGGGATCGGGCGGCGTGGTCGCGCCTTCAAAGCGCTTGCCCGCGCGCTCGGCCATCAAGGCAAGGTGCGCGGCGCGCGGCGGCAGGGGCGCGCCCGCCTCCACCCCGCCGGCCCGCGCCAGGGCCAGATCGAACGGCGCGTCATCGCTAGGCTCCGCGCACAGCGCATCGAGCCGCGCGAGGTGCGCCAGCAGCAGCCGCGTATCATAGCGCCGCCGCGTGGCGATCACCTCGCCGCGATAGAACACCTGCTCCTCCACCCCGTCGAGCGCGCGCTCGGCCAGCACCGCCTCGGCATGCCACCGCGCCTCGCGCAGCGCCGCCAGCCACCCCGCAGCAAACGCCGCATCACGCCGCCGCGCGAGATAGAGCCCGGAACGCGAAACCCCGATGCGCGAAGCGGCGACGCGGACGTTGCCGTGCTGCGAGAGCTCGTCGAGGAAGCGGAGTTTCAGGGAGGGGGTGAAGACGGGGTCGATGGGGTGGGACATGGCGCAGGTCCTTGGGAGAAAGGTAAACCGGCCATGTTGCAGATTATTGGGGTGTAGGAAAATATCGAGGGTTCAGGTCGAATGGATAGACGCACGCTCAGCTCAGACTTCAGCCGATTGAAGTCTCGTGCCGCAAAATTCTTGAAGCTAACTGGGTTCCCGTCTCAACAACTTCCTGCTCACTCTCGTTAAGCTTCAATCGCCCTGAATGTACAATGTCCGATCTAACCCGGTAGAATCTTATGAAAAAGTCATTTAACTCTGACCGTTCTTTGTGCGATTTACCTAAGGCATACGCGCAGCGGTTCGCCATCAGTTTTGAAAGTCCGATGCGATCACTTGCTTCTCTGTCTCCCAGGAGTACTTCAATGGCGATAGTCGAATCGAGAATTTTATCCATGCCTCGAGATGTCTTGTGAGCCCGGAGAAGCCAGATCGAAGCTGTCTTTAGTCGGGCGCATTCAGATGATTCAAACATTTTGACGATGAGTTTGAAGACCTCATCAACACCCTCGCCTGCCGCCATTCTTTCTTTCAGTTGATTTGAAATCGCTAAGGCAGCACAATCAGAAATATCGCTCGCTGCCGTCTCGGCAAATGAAAAAATCTTCTCTCCGCCATCAACTATCTGATTACATATATGTAGCACTTCCGATCTATGCTTCTGAAATGAAAATGTATAGAACATACCAAAAGAAATACAAGCTCCATAAAATGCCTTTATGTCGTCATAAAAATCACCAAAACATTTTGGTTGCAATCTATCTGTAACAATTCCACTTAATCTATATTCGAAATATAGCGCATCTTCTTGTATTTCAATATTCGCTTTTTCTAGACCGTATGATAACTGTATATTATTCATAGATTGCTTTACGGGATTTGTTTTCACTGATTTTTTGACGGCGCGCCCCTTCTTCACCGACATTCTGTCACTGATTTTCAATTCAAATGTGTCGGACGGCCAATGCTCAGCGAGAGCATTCAAGCATCTCGAATATATTACATATTGAAATGGAGCATCTTTTATGGAGTTCACGATTTGCTTAGCTAGATCCAGAGGATCGCTGAATTGCTTGAAGGACGTAAGATTCTTAGATGAATCAGGCTTTGGCAATTCCAACTCATCACTGTGAAATCGTGATAGAATGAACCTTTGCACCAACGAATCAAGTAAACCGTCATCAAGGATAGACCTCAGGCGTTTCCCGAATTCGTCATCCAGACTCTCGAATATTCCGCGCTCCCACTCGTTTGGAAGTGATATGTGATTGTAGGGCATAATCCGCGCCTTTTGTAGCGCTTCTGTTAATCCGATCAGCAATGAACTCTCATCGGCCTTCGAGATTTTCATGGTTGCTCCTATAGCTACATTCAAAAATCTAGATTTCACATTTTGCGAATTTATTCAAATTGTTCCTGGATGTAGTCCCCGCCTACCGCGACACGCATCTGAATTGCTTCGCGGGTGTTCATCTCGTCCTTGCAGTACAAAGCATAAACACCCATATTATGCTCCATGTCTCAGCTTTTCATCCGCCAGGGACTTAAGGAGCCCGACACCTCCGCCGATTTCGTTCCCCAAGGCCAATCGGGCCCGACCCGATAGGATCGGTAGCGGGCGCAGGTCCGAGTCAGAAATGGGTGGCCTCAGCCCTAGAAACCCCACCTTGAAAATCCCCCTCCCCCACCCCACATAAGGTCCACTACCCACATCCCCGGCACCCGCCGCGCCTCGCGCGCGGCACCTCGCCGCGCCCAGCCCTTCAGGCGGATCGTCCCGGCTCCTTGCAGCCCGGGCCGTGCCGCCGCTTTTGCGTTCCCCGAAAGGACCCGCCCATGTTCGACCTCAACCAGCTGCTCGCCAGCCACCAGACCGCGCGGTTCAACACCGACCAGGCGGCATCGCCGATCGAGCGGCAGAGCCACCAGGACATGGTCGATTTCTACGCCGAGCGGATCAACCGCTTCCGCGCCGATCTGGACATCCCCGCCTACCAGTGGTGAGGCGCCGCGCGGGCGGTGTCGCGTTTGGCCAAGTCGCACGCGCCTGCTCCGGGCATGGACGCCGGGCTGCCTGATTGTCTCGCGGCGATAATGCCGGGGGATTTTCGAAATGCGATCACTTGCCAGGATGCGCTTGACGCTGGGCGCGCTGTTCACCTTTTCCGCGCTGCTCAGCCCGCTGCCAGCCATGGCGCAGGACACCAGCGCGCAGGAAGCGCGCGCCACGCAGACTTACAACGACGCGGTCGATGCCGGACAGGCGCATCGCTATGATGAAGCCTGCCGCGGCTTCAGCAACGCCGCGGTGCTCTATGAGAACGCGATCGGTTCGCTGATGGGCCAATCGATGGCGACCGAGGAAGATCGCGACTACATCAAGAGCTACGCCAACCACCTGCAGGCCAGCGCCGATCAGGCGAAGAAGGCAGCCAAGGCGGCGTGCTATCTGCGCGACAACCCGGAGCCGGACAGCGCGAGTTCCAGCCCGGCGCAAGGCTCCTCTGATCTGTCCGACAGCAATCTCGGCGAACAACAAGCTGGCGTGGTCAGGACAATCCAGCTGGCACAAAGCCAATACCAGGATGCTGACCGCAAAAACAAAGCAGGGGATTCGGCCGGTGCCTGCGCCAGTGCGCGCCTTTCGGCAGACAATTTTGCGAAAGTCAGCAAAACCTTGAAGGCCAATCGCGCACTCGCCGCAACATTCACCCAGGTTGATCAACTCTATGCCAATGGCGATCAAGTCGCAACCGACCGGGACAATGTATTCTGCCGAACAAGTCAGGGTTCGGTTTCGATGCAGCCCAAGATCAACACGGCCTTGACCACACAAGCCGTCACCGGCCAGTTTGAAGGTGCCTATGTTTGCGGGCAAGGCAAAACCGCACTGCGTTTGGACCTGCAAGCCGGCCCTGACGGCAGGCTGGCTGGGACATTCACATTTGGCGGCTCGAATGGTGTCCCAGCTGGAAGTTTTGCCATGAGCGGGCGCTGGAATCCGAACGGTTTTGTTCTTTCCGGGGATCACTGGATCAACCAACCGGATGGTTTTTCGATGGTCGATCTGGTCGGCCACTTGGCCGGTGTCGGAAGGCTGAGCGGTGAGGTGAAAGCGCAAGGATGCAACAGCTTTGATGTGACACGGCGATAGCCGCGGGGTGGGGCGGAAGAAGGCAGCCAAGGCGGCCTGCTACCTGCGGGATCACCCGGAGTAATCGGGGGACGCTCCCCTCCCCGGCGGGGAGGGGCCGAGGGTGGGGGTTCCGCGCCGGCCTTGATGCGCGGCCTTTCGGCCCCGCTCCCCCATCCCCAGCCCTTCCCCGCCGGGGAAGGGAGACAGGGACCGGCTCGTGGCAACCTGCGAAATCCGCTTGACCTAAAGTTTGCTTGAGGTTGCATAAGCACCTCCGACCTGGCGCGACTCGCACTGAGCCGCGCCGTGGAAGGAGACCTTGCATGCACCGCCTGTTCCACATTTCCGCCATTGCCGCCGCGCTTGCGGGCGTGCTGCGGCTGATCGCCCAGTTCATCCCCTATGTGCCCGACAGCGCCGGTCTCGAGCTGCTTTACGGCGCAATCGACGTGGGCTTCACCCTCGCCATGACCGGGCTGGTGGCGCTGTGCGCGCCGCGGATCCCATGGCCGGGGCTGGTGCTGCTGCTCACCGCGCTGATCGGAGTGGCCTCAATCGTCGGGCCGGACAAGACGGCGTTCGGGATCGATTTCTACCTCGCCGGATCTGCAGTCTTCGCGCTCTCGCTGGGGCTGGCCGCGCCGTGGCTGGCGCGGCTGCCGGGCCTGAAGGCTCCAGCCGGTGCCTGGGCGCTGGGCGCGCTGGCCGCCCTCGCCAGCGCGGCGGGGCTCGGGGCCGCAGCCTTCGCCGCCGCCGGGCTGCTGCTCGCGCTCGGCTTCGTGCTCGCCGTGCCCGCGCTGTGGCGCGGCGCGGCGCTCTGAGCCTTGCAGAACAAAGCGTAAACCCCCATAACCGGATGCATGTCCCAGCTCGTCATCCGCCGCGGCCTTGAAGAGCCCGATACCTCCGAGAACTTCGTCCCCCACCGTCCGGCGCGTCCGCCCAAGGTGGAGGGCGGCAAGGCGTTCCGGATCGTCAGTGAATACCAGCCGGCGGGCGACCAGCCGACCGCGATCGCCGAGCTGGTCGCCGGGATCGAGGCCAAGGAGGACACGCAGGTTCTGCTCGGGGTGACCGGCAGCGGCAAGACCTACACCATGGCGCAGGTGATCGAGGCGACGCAGCGCCCGGCGCTGATCCTGGCGCCGAACAAGATCCTGGCCGCGCAGCTCTATGGCGAGTTCCGCAGTTTCTTCCCCGAAAACGCGGTCGAGTATTTCGTCTCGTACTACGACTATTACCAGCCCGAGGCCTA